>NZ_NGJZ01000001.1:945180-1260240 GCF_003987595.1 Vagococcus entomophilus
TTGCCCACCACTTTTCATCACAGTGACTACTCCATCTAAATTTTTGAGGCCTTCTGTATCCGCGATACTCTCATCTTTTAGCTTAAAACGTAAACGTGTTACACAGTGAAAAACACTCGTAACGTTATCTGGCCCACCAACTCCCTCAATAATTTGTTTGGCTAATTGCTCATACTTCATAATGTTTCCTCCTTCTATGCTTCTTTTGTCTTTGAGAAATAAAAAAACCTAAACGGACATAACCCTCTCAGGTCACGTCAGTTTAGGTTATGCCCATCTGGTAACATTCCTCATTTACTAACAAGGTCATTATAGCAAAATAAAAATAAAATGTAAACGCTTTATTTATAGAAAAACAACATTTATTTTTCCTTTTCACTTACATAAGTTTCATAAGTTTGTTTAATTACTTTTTGTTCACTTTTTCACATGATTGTCTTAATATAAACATGTCTATGAGACATGGGTATTATTTTAGTTTGTGATAAAAAAAACAATTGGAGGATATTTTATGTTAAGTATTATTCAACACACATTGACAGATATGAACATCATTAGTGCGATTACATCTACAGTCTTCATCATTCTTTTAGGCTTTTACTGTCGTAAGAAAGGGATATTTTCAGATAAGGTTGGGAAGATTCTCTCAAAAGTAGTCTTAACGGTTGCCTTACCTGCACTTGCTTTTAATTCTTTCATGCAAGATATTGATCCTGAAAAGTTAAAACAAGGGATGAATGTATTGATTTGGGGAATTATTATCTACATTATCTTAATTTTTATTTCTAAACCTTTTTTCCTAAAATATAAAGGAGATAAGCAAGATACTTTACGTGTGCTTACAATTTTTGGTTCTACTACATTTTTCGGTACACCAATCGTAAGTAGTATCTACGGTCCAATGGGCGTAATGTTTAGCTCAATTTTTAATATTGGGTATCGTATTTTCTTATATTCTTATGGGTATATCAAAATGAGTGGCTTAAAAATGGAACTCAAAAATATCAAAACAATGTTTTTAAATCCAATCGTAATTGCGACATTTGCTGGGTTAATTATCTGGCTTTGCCAAGGATATATGCCGCAAATGCATATTCCAGCAGCAGAAGGAATTGCTGCTCATAATGTAGCATTCTTACGTATTGACCAAACTGCTATTTGGTTGTTTAAACCGTTGACGTATTTAGCTGGCCTTGCTTCTCCACTTGCATGGTTGTCGATTGGTTCAACTCTTGGTGAAATCAGCTTTAAATCTGCTGCTGCTGACAAAACTTCTTGGTATTACAGCTTTGTCAAAATCATCTGTGTTCCAGCAATCAACGTTGTCTTACTTACAATCTTAACTGCGACAAACATCCTACCTGTTTCTTATGAAGCACTCGCAACAATCGTCATCATGATGGCTACACCAACTGCAACAGTTGCAGCAGCTTACGCAATTAGCTTTGACAAAGATGCGCTTCTTGCATCAAATGCCTCACTAATTTCCACAGTTTCAGCAGTTGTGATGACCCCTGTCTGGATCATTATTTTAGAAGTTATTAGTAAATCAGGTCTATTTCATTAATAGGCCACTACATAATTAGGAGGAAAATAAAATGTTTAAAATTGCTTGTTATGGTGTTCGTCCAAATGAAGTGGACTATTTCAATCGTTACAACAAATACAATTATAAATTGACATTAATTGAGGACTTATTGACTCATGAAAATGTTGAAACGGCAAAAGATCAAGATGCCGTATTATTACGTGGAAATTGTGTCGCAGATAAGCAAAATATCCAAAAGTTTGCTGAATATGGGATTCAATATGTTTTTACGCGAACTGTTGGTTTTAATCATATTGATTTAGAGGCCGCTAGTACCTATCATATGAGTGTTGCACGAGTTCCTTCGTATTCACCCAATGCAATTGCAGAGTTATCGCTAACGCTTGCCATGATGCTGCTACGCAATACTGCATATATGACAAACCGCACTTCTAAGAAAAACTTTATCGTAGATAGCCAAATGTTCAGTCGTGAAATCAGAAACTGTACTGTTGGGATCATTGGAACAGGACGGATTGGCTTAACAGAAGCAAAACTATTTAAAGGCTTAGGGGCAAATGTTTTGGGGTATGACGTCTATCAATCAGATGCTGCTAAAGAAGTCTTAACATTTAAGGAACTAGACGATTTACTTGCAGAAAGTGATATCGTCAGCATGCATGTTCCCTATTTTCCAGGACAAAACGACAAGATGATTAATGCTGATTTCATCAGCAAAATGAAAAAAAATGCCATCTTGATTAATACCGCTCGTGGCGAATTGCAAGACAACCAAGCTATTTATGATGGCGTTGTTAGTCAGCATCTTGCTGGTTTTGGGACAGATGTTTTTGCCAATGAAAAAGAGATCTTCTTTAAAAAGTATGATGAACAGCAAGAACTGCCTGATCCTACTGTTGAAAAACTAATTAGTTTATATCCAAAAGTCTTAGTTACACCACATGTTGGCTCAAACACAGATGAAGCCTTGTCCAATATGATTGAAACTAGCTTTGACAATTTTCATGATATCTTAACAACTGGAACAACAAAAAATGCCATTGAACTGCCTAAAGTTGCACAATAAAATAAAAAAAGGAGAGAAAGTGTTGTAACGCTTTCTCTCCTTTTTTTATATTTTACGAATGTATTGATATAAATTTTTCTCTTTCTCAGGGTTTATGTGGTACATAGCCAATGGTCTACCTATTTCTAAGTAAGCTAAATTTTCTTCTAAAAGCTGAATTTCCACTAAAAAACGAATATATTTTTTGGTCGAGATTCTCGATAAATTGGCCTGATGGGCCAACTGCTCATTTGAAAAATCAGAAGAAAAAGTTTGCATGGCCCGATATACTTTGGTTAGCGTAGGTCGAGAAAGTCCCTTAGGCAACTCCAATAATTCAGTGGTGTTCTTACTATCATTTTGGTTAAAATACATGTCTAACTGCTCTTGTGTATTGACAGCTGCTTGCTTTGTAGCCGCAGTAAGAGCCAGAAACCGGTCTAATGATTTTTGAAACCTTTTGTATGTAAAGGGTTTGACTAAGTAATCAATGACCCCATAATGCAAAACCTCTTGTAGAACTTCTCCATTATTGGCTGCAGTAATCAATATAATCGGAATGTTCATTTTTTCTAGCTGTAATCGCTCGAGAAACTCAAGACCCGTTTCACCAGGTAAGTAAACATCTAGCAAAATTAAGTCAACTTGACTCAACTGGATAACCTGATCGGCCTCTTTTGTCGTCCGAACATTACCAGCAATGCTTAAATCACCATGTTTCTCAACAAATTGTTGGTTTAGTGAAGCAACCATAGGGTCATCTTCAACAATTAACACTTTTTTCATGTTCTGCTCTCCTCTTGTAAAGGTAATTCAATGTAAAAGGTGGTGCCTTCTTTTTCATTTGTCTTCACTTCGATAATCCCTTGACTGCGTGTTACTAAAGTCTGTATAAGGTGCAAGCCAACCCCTCTTTTTTCTCCTTTAGTCGAAAACCCTAACGTAAATATCGCCTCACGAATGCTTGAATCAATGCCGCATCCTGTATCTGAAACTTCAATAATGATAATTGATCCTTCTTCTTCGTATTGAACAAGTAATGAAATTTCTTTCAACTTCGTATTAGCGACTGCTTCTTTGGCATTATCTAGCAAGTTGCCCAAGATTTGAATGATTTTATGAATACTGTCTGGTTCTTTTAGTACAGGTAATCTAGAAGTTTGATTGATTTCTAAATGGACTCCCTGCTCACTTGCTTCTTCTATCTTCCCAAGAAGAAACCCTGCAATTGCAGGCGTCCGGATTTTTTGTGTCATGAAGCCAATTTCAAAGTGGTAACGCTTCGTCCACTCTTGAATGAAGTGCTTTAACTCTTCGTATTTTTCAAGCTCAATTAACCCAGTGATCACATGTGTTTGATTCATAAACTCATGTGTCTGTGCACGCAATGAATCACTATATTGTGAGACACCACTGAGTTCATTGGCTAGCTTTTTCATCTCAGTTTGATCTTTAAAAGTAGCGACAGCACCATAAAGAACTTCCCCAACGTAAATTGGCGCGACACTTAAAATTACTTCAACCTCTTGAATAACTATGGATTGATTAGATAGCTCAGTATGGCTAGTTAAGACATCTGCAAATACTTGCTGATACATTGCAGTTGAAATTTTTTCTCCTGTTGTAAGTTGGTTTGTGAATGGGGAAAATGAGAACATCTCTTTCACTCGTCGATTGACTAATATGATTTCCTGATCAACTGTAATTGCAAGTAAGCCTTCACTGACTTCATTTTCAACAATTTCCTTTTCCTTTAGCTTCGCAGCAATTTCTTGTGGCTCTAAACCAAACAACACTTTCTTAATGTGGTTGGCAATAAACGTAGCAGCAAGAATCCCTAATAACAATCCTAAAATAAGACCTGGTAGAATTCTTCTTTGTGCAAGCCCGACATCTTGGTTGATGCTTTTCATTGTGAGACCTACACAAACCACTCCAATTACCTTTCCATCTTGCTTCACTGCTTTAAAGTACCGGTACCCTGCTCCTAATATACCCATTTCTTGAGAAAAATGATTTTGTTGATTTAGAGCGTGTTGAATGTCCGATGGCTTAGAAAAAGGTTTTCCAATAGCAGTCTCTTGTGGGTGAGTCAAACGAATCAACTCAGGCGTAACAACAACTACAAAGTCTACTCCGAGGGTTTGCCGAATCTCCTCAGCATAACCTTGAACGGCCTTTGAAGTCATTTGATCTTTTAAGGCATTTTTCACTATAGGATTTTGCGCAACAAGGTTGGCGATACTCAGTATTTTTTCCTTGGTATCTTGCCTCGTTTTTGCGACAACATTTTGCCGAATCATTCCCGCAGAAACAATCAATGAAACCATCACAGTAAAAAAAACTAAAACCATTACAGTCGCTTTTAAAGGCAAGGAAGTTTTCTTCCCTCTATTTTTTTTTGCCATTTTTTTCCTCTTTAACTATTATTCTTCGCTTTACTTAAATTATACCATTTTTTTGCTAGACATTCTCTTTCGCTAAAAAAAGACTAAGAAAATAGTGTCACTTTCCTAGTCAATTCTAACTGTTTCATTGAATCATTACTTAATTTTATTTTTCAATTAGTTTTTGTTCTTTTATTTGTTGTAATAGTTGAGCTCGAACCGGATTTTGATGCTTCATTCCATTAGTTACTTGATTAGTAAAGCTATCTACTCGACGATTGGCTGCTCTTAAATCATAGTATGTGGTCACTTCTTTATCATAATCTTTTAGCGTTTGAACAAGATTTTCTCTAACTGGGTATTCATTCTCACTATAAACAAATTCTTTAGGCAAACGTGGCTTCAACTGAGGTTCTTGGTTAGGGTAGCCAATCGCAATGCCCAAAACAGGAAATGTATATTTTGGCAACTTCAATAGTTCAATTAAACGAGGGGCATCATTTAATAAGCTC
This sequence comes from Vagococcus entomophilus, assembly GCF_003987595.1. NCBI lineage: Bacteria > Bacillati > Bacillota > Bacilli > Lactobacillales > Enterococcaceae > Vagococcus > Vagococcus entomophilus. The sequence goes on from NZ_NGJZ01000001.1 coordinate 950,674, forward strand.
CCTAAGAATACTGTACCCAATGCTAAACTTTCAGCCGCGACAACAATATTTTGTGCAGCAAGAATCGCATCTGCATAACCCGCCATGAATCGATCCATATTGGAAACGACACTAGCATCTACGCCATTTTCACTTGCAATTTGTTGATTACGACTTTGATCGACAATCATCACAAATACATGTGAGGCTTGTGCTACATAAGGCTGTTTGGCAATTTCTGCAAGAGTTGCTTTTTTTTCTTCATCTGTCACCCCTATGATCGAGTACGCTTGCATAAAACTAGAAGTTGCAGTATGTTGGGCAACTTTAATTAATGTATCTACTTCATCTGAACTAAGTTTTTTATCCGTAAAACTGCGGATGCTTTTATGATTTAGTTGTTGTTTGATCGTTTCATTTTCAATCATGTTATTCTCTCCTCAACTTCGTAATTACTAATTATCATACACTTTTTTGCTTTTTTTTACAAAATAATTGTTTTAATTACTGAAGGACCTTTTTTGACGTTGCTTGCTCAATAAAAAGGTCAAAACAAAGCCGAGGATGAAGGCAACAACTGTTGCAACCAATGCTCCAATAAATCCAGTGTCTATACCTTGAGAAGGAGATAAATAACTAGGGAAAGCAAAAATACCAAGACCTCCTGATGAATAGGCTGCCGTTTTACAATACCCCAGTATCCCTCCTGCAACTGAACCAGCTACACAACTTGCATAAAATGGGTATTTAAGTGGCAAAGTCACTCCGTAAATTGCAGGTTCGGTGATTCCAAATATTCCTGAAATAAAAGCCGGGATGCTCAACGTTTTGGCTTTTTTATCTTTGGTTAAACAATAGACCGCCAAAACTGCTCCAATCTGAGCGAATGAACAGCCTAAACCTAAACTGATGACATTGTCAAAACCTTGTGTTCCTAAATTTAGTAACTTAATTGGGATTAACCCCCAATGCAAACCAAACATGACAAATATTTGCCAAAAGCCCCCCATAAACATCCCAGTTATAATTGGACTGAAATTGTATAAAGAGCTAGTAAGAGCGCCAAGAAAATCTCCCGCCCAGGTTGATATTGGACCAATCACTAAAAAAGTCAACGGAACCATCACGAGAAGGGAAAAGAAAGGAACTAAAAACATTTTCACCACATCGGGAATTATCTTTTGAAAAAATACTTCTACCTTAGCACTCACATAAGCTGAAAGAATAATTGGAATCACAGAAGACGCATAACTCATCATAATCACAGGGATTCCAAAGAATGTAATCCGGATGGGGGCTTCAATCACACTACCTTTAAACAACGTGTACAAGACCGGAAATTGCTCATTATTGGCGACAGCAAGTGGTGCGAGCCCAGTAATTGCTGGATACACCATTGCAGCAGCAATCGCCATTACAATAAAGATATTTGCTTTAAATTTTTTAGCAGCATTATACCCTAAAAATATTGGCAGCGATTGGAATAAGGCATCTCCAGTTGCCATCAGGATAATCAAAGTCCCAGAGTTTTGTTCTACCACATGAAAAGTAGTAAGTACAGCGACCAATCCCTTTATCATACCAGAAGCCGCTAACACACCTAGTGTCGGAGTAAATATTGAAGAAATCAAATCGATAAAACGATTAAATAAGCTATTTTTTTCTGTTGCCTCTTGCGCTGAATCTTTTTCTCGGTTTACATCAGTTAATTTTGCAAGTGCCTCGTATATTTTGGCAACTTGAGTTCCCACTACAACTTGATATTGACCACCACTTTGAATAACTGTTACCACGCCGTCGATGCCTTTAATTATATCCGTTTGCGCAAGCTTTTCATCATAGAGATGAAAACGCAGACGAGTCATACAATGTACCACGCTTTTAATATTTTTACTTCCACCAACCCCACTTAAAATATCCTGTGCACACTGCTGTTCATTCATCTTTCATACCTCCTTAGTTCTTTATTTTAATTTTTCACCTTTTTTTATAAAAGATAAGTCATTCACACTTTCAACTTGACACTTTCCTCTTTCTACTTTAACCATAGAAACACTTGCATTCTTTAGACCAGTATCTGGCAATCGTACATCAGGAGCAATTTTATGCAAGATAGTGGCAATGGACATACCATGAGAGACAATCAAGATATTTTTTTGCTTGTTTTTCTGTGCTTGTTTGACAATTTTTGTCAGCACTTTTTCGAGTCGACTTTCCACTTTTTCAAAGGTTTCTGCAGGAAAGGTCTGATCTTTCTTCTCGTTTTCTTGATCAAGTTCTGCCAGTGAATTTGACAACAACTGAATTGTTGAAATAAGACTATCCTGCCCCTTTTTCTCTTTAAGCTCTTCTAGTGTCATTTTTCTATTTTCGGCAGCAATGAGCCACATCTCTTCGTTCATCATTCCTTCATATGTGCCAAAATTGAACTCTCTCAAGCGGGCGTCTTGTTGCAATTTTTTAATTAAAGCTTTCTGATTTGCGTTTTTCAGTAGTCGTTTGGTGGTTTCAATTGCTCTGCCACTGTCACTTGAATAAACGGCATCAAATTTTACTTTAGTTAGCCCTCTCCCTAAACTTTTTGCTACTTCAACACCACTTGGAGTTAGTGGTGCGTCAATCCACCCTTGAGCGCGATCACTTGTGTTGAGCATGGTCTTACCATGACGAACAAAATAAAGGGTACAGCTGGGTGTCTTTTTTCGTTCCTCCTTACTTTTAGAAGCCTCTGCTACTTGCCCTATCCCTAGACAATATATCAAGCTCAACATAACAATACAGATTAATTTTTTCAATTTCTTTCCTCCTTTTTCATATAAACACCTTTTATTATAAATCACAACCTGGTTAAAAGAAAGCGTTTTCTTTAAAACTGATTAAAAAGGCATGTAACACAAGGCATTATTTGCCTGTATTACATGCTCATCATTACACGTCCAAAATGACGCTATTTTATTTCTTTTTCTTTTTACTTGAACTATTAAAAGCATCTTTTACTTTATCAAAAAATCCTTCTTCTTGCTCATCTACTCTATCGCCACCAGCTTTTGCAAATTGTCTTAGCGCTTGCTTTTGCTCTTCGTTCAAGCTTTTCGGTGTAACAACTTTCACAGTTACACGTTGGTCACCATTCGAAGAACCGTTCAGCCTTGGTGCACCCTTGCCACGCAAACGGAAAACAGTGCCTGTCTGCGTACCAGCAGGAATACGCAATTTCACTTTTCCATGAACAGTCGGAACAGATACTTCATCCCCCAAAGCTGCTTGCGCAAAATTAATAGGTAATTCATAGAAAATTTCCGCACCTTCACGTTCAAAAGTCTTGCTAGGTTCAACGTGGAAAACAACATATAAATCTCCATGTGGACCACCATTTGTTCCAGCTTCTCCTTGTCCAGAAAGACGCATCTGTTGACCGTCTTCCACACCAGCAGGAACAGTTACTTTGACTGAATGTGCTGTTTTCTTGCGCCCAGTTCCATGACAATCAGAACAAGGATCTTCAATAATTTTTCCAGTTCCGTGACAATCTGGACAAGGCTGTTGGCTCATCACACGGCCAAGTGGCGTTTGTCTTTGAACATTAATCGTTCCAGTTCCACTACATTTTGTACAAGTCTTTGCGTGTGTTCCTTTTTTAGCTCCACTACCGTCACACGTTGAGCAAGCATCTTCACGATTGTAACGTACTGTTTTTTCTGTACCAAAAACGGCTTCTTCGAATTTCAAATTTAGATTATACTGTAAATTATTTCCTTGTCTAGGAGCGTTTGGATTGTTCGAACGTCCACCGCCACCAAAAAATGACTCAAAGATATCTTCAAATCCGCCAAAGCCACCAGCTCCACCGAAGCCCTCAAAACCGCCAGCTCCACCGCCAAAACCACCAGCTCCAAAATTAGGATCTGTACTAGCATGACCATATTGATCATATGCTGCACGACGTTGCGCATCGCTTAGAACCTCGTATGCTTCTGATATTTCCTTGAATTTTGCTTCCGCATCAGGCTCTTTATTGATATCCGGATGATATTTTTTCGATAATTGACGGTATGCTTTTTTTAGCTCGGCATCCGTTGCGTTTTTGGATACACCCAAAACTTCATAATAATCTTTCTTCGCCATGGGTTTCCCTCCATCTCATTGTTTCATTCTTTACGTTTATCTCATAAATCATATCATATTCTTTCTATGAACTAAATATATTTCTTTAGTTGGACGCATATATTTAGGCTTACATCAAGGAAAAAGCCAAAAGCACAATGCTCTTGGCTCTTCTTTTAAAATGCTAGACTTTATTTTTTATCTTTTTTGTCATCGACTTCTTCAAAATCTGCATCTACAACATCATCCGAACCTTTTGCTGCTGCTTCAGGATTTTCTGCTGCTTGAGCTTGTGCTGCTTGTTCATACAATTTAACGCTTAAGTTTTGTACGATTTCATTTAATGCATCACGTTTTTCTTTCATTTGTTCGATATCATTTGCTTCAACGGCAGCTTTCAATTCGTCGCGAGCTTTTTCTGCTTTTTCAACTTCTTCTTTTTCAACTTTGCCGTCAAGTTCTTTCAATGTTTTATCAACTGTAAATAGTAAAGCATCTACGTCATTGCGTAAATCAACTTCTTCTTTACGTGCTTTATCTGCTTCGGCATTCGCTTCTGCATCTTTCACCATTTTTTCGATTTCATCGTCTGATAAACCTGAAGAAGATTTAATTGTAATTTTTTGTTCTTTTTGTGTTCCTAAATCTTTTGCACTTACATTTACAATACCATTCTTATCAATATCAAATGTTACTTCAATTTGAGGCACACCACGAGGAGCTGCAGGAATGTCTGTTAATTGGAAACGACCTAATGTTTTATTGTCTGTTGCCATAGGACGTTCTCCTTGAAGGACATGGATATCTACAGCTGGTTGGTTATCTGCTGCTGTTGAAAACACTTGTGATTTACTTGTTGGGATTGTTGTATTACGATCAATTAATTTTGTAAAGACACTTCCCATTGTTTCAATACCAAGTGATAATGGCGTAACATCTAGTAAAACAACATCTTTGACATCCCCAGTAATTACACCACCTTGAATTGCTGCACCCATTGCTACCACTTCGTCTGGGTTAACAGATTTGTTTGGTTCTTTGCCTGTTTCTTTGCGTACAGCTTCGACAACGGCAGGAATACGAGTAGAACCACCGACTAAGATTACTTCGTCAATTTCAGATTGTGCAAGTCCAGCATCTTTTAATGCTTGACGTACTGGAACTTTTGTACGCTCTACTAAATCGCTTGTAAGTTCATCAAATTTTGCACGTGTTAAGTTCAATTCTAAATGAAGCGGACCTGCTTCTCCTGCTGTAATAAATGGTAAGCTGATTTGTGTACTTGTAACTCCTGAAAGGTCTTTTTTGGCTTTTTCTGCTGCATCTTTCAAACGTTGTAACGCCATTTTATCATTAGATAAATCAATGCCGTTTTCTTTTTTGAATTCTGCAACTAAGTGATCCATGATTTTATTATCAAAATCATCCCCACCTAAATGGTTGTCACCAGAAGTTGAAAGTACATCGAATACTCCATCGCCAAGTTCAAGGATTGATACGTCAAATGTACCACCACCAAGGTCAAATACTAAAACTTTTTCATCTTTATCTGTTTTGTCTAAACCATATGCAAGTGCTGCTGCTGTTGGTTCATTGACAATACGTTCTACTTCTAATCCAGCAATTTTACCAGCATCTTTTGTGGCTTGACGTTCTGCATCGTTAAAGTAAGCAGGAACTGTAATGACTGCTTTTTCAACTTTTTCACCTAAGTAGTCTTCTGCAAAACCTTTTAAATATTGAAGAATCATTGCAGAAACTTCTTGCGGTGTATATGATTTTCCTTCCACGTCTACTTTGTATCCAGCTTCGCCCATATGACGTTTGATTGATGCAATTGTATTTGGATTAGTCACTGCTTGACGTTTTGCTACTTCCCCTACTTGAATTTCTCCATTTTTAAATGATACAACAGAGGGTGTTGTGCGATTTCCTTCTGGATTGGCAATAATTTTTGCTTCTCCGCCTTCTAATACAGCAACTGCTGAGTTTGTTGTTCCTAAGTCGATTCCAATAATTTTACTCATCAATATTTCCTTCTTTCTATTTTGTTTGCGTTTGTTTTTCATTGTAATTTATATTTACTGCGCCACAACCACCATCGTTGGTCGTAACACACGGTCATGCAATTTATACCCCTTTTGCAACACTTGAATAATTTCTTCTGATTTTTGGTCATCCGTTGCAGGTAGCGATTGAACTGCTTGATGAAGATTCGGATCAAAAGTTTCTCCAAGAGACGGGATTTCTTCGATTCCTGCTTGTTTTAACGCATGGTTTAGACTTTCAAGAACCATTTCAATTCCTTTTTTAAGACTTGAGCCTTGATCATCTGTGACCTCCGTTTGAAGAGCTCTTTCTAAGTTGTCAATAGCCGGCAACAATTCTTTTGCCAAATCTTGTGCGCGGTACTTAGCCGCATCTTCACGCTCTTTTTGAAAACGGCTACGCATATTTGCAATCTCTGCTTGGGCTCTTAAAAACTTATCTTCTGCCTCTTCTAATTTTTCATTTAGAAGTTCTAGTTCACTTGGTTCATTTTCCTTTGGTTCTTCTTGCTCTGTCGATTCAACTTTTTCTTCCAAAACTTCTTCGGTTGTTTCCTCTGAAGCTTTTTCTTGCATCTTTTCTTTTTTCACTTATCTTCTTCCTTTCTCATCTGGTAAAAACGATTCTCTTTTAAAAAGAGTCTAATGAACGATAGTAATCATCTAGCTGTGTAGAAAGCTCCAAACGAAATGCATCTACCAAACCAACGATTTTACTGTAGGACATATTTGCTGGACCTAATAGCGCAATCGTCCCTTTGCCATGATCTGTCACGGTATAAGTCGCTGTAATCAAGCTCATGTTATGTAATAAATCATTTCCAAGCTCTGTGCCTATCCGTACATTTAATTCATGGCTAGCTGTGCCAATTAAGCTTTGAAGAGAATCTTTATTGTTGATAACAGAGTAAACAGATTTAAATTCATTTAAATTGTTTAACACATCGAAATCTAATAAATTCATCTCTCCACTTACAAAAACCCGATCTTCAAATGCCTTACCAAAAGCGTGATCAAATAACTCCATGATCCCACTTGGTGTTTGAAAGTATTTGTGTAAAATCATCGGAATCTCTGTTCTCAACTTGTGATACACACTCACAAGCGGTTGTCCAACTAACTTGTCATTAATTAGACGAATCATTTTTTCCATATCTTCACTAGAAATTGATTGAGGAATAGAGAAAACTTGACTTTCTACATTGCCTTTATCAGTCACAATAATTGCAATAACTTGATGGTCATTCAGCGGAACCATCCGAAAGCCTGTGAGGCGCCTTTCTTTTACCTCTGGACCTAATGAAAAAGCCGTATAGCTGGTCAGCTCTGATAAAATATTCGCGGACTGCTCAATGATGTCATTGATTGCATGAAATTCTTTTCCAAACGATTGCCTTATCATCACTCTTTCATTAGGACTTACAGTTACTGGTTTTAGTAAGTGGTCTACATAAAATCTATAGCCTTTCATCGAAGGAACTCTTCCAGAAGAAGAATGCGTTTTTTGCAGTAATCCATGTTCTTCAAGCGTCATCATATCATTACGAATCGTTGCAGAACTTGCTTTGATACCTGCATTCATCAATGTCTTGGAACCTACTGGGATACCAGTATCCGTATAAAGCTGAATGATGAGGGATAAAACACTTAGTTGTCTTTGCGTTAACATGTACTCACCTCATTTTTAGCACTCATATTATTCAAGTGCTAATACAATTATTACTATATCAGCTATAAAAAAAATTGTCAACAATTAGCACTCATTTTTATTGAGTGCTAACATAGTTTTTTTTAAAGCTTGAAGAAATCCTTGATGTAGGTCTCTTCAAGCTCTTTCTAACTATTTTTACTTTTTCTTAACTCCGCTAAAAGTGTTTCAGCCAGCGCTTGATTCATTTGTTTGGCTTGATTCATTTGTTTTACAAGTATAGGGACCTCTACTTCAGTCGCACCTACAGCCGCTGCAAGCGTTTTGGCATGTAAAGACATGTGTCCTTTTTGAATTCCTTCAGAGACAAGTGCTCTCAGTGCCGCTAAGTTTTGAGCAAGTCCCACACAAACCATGACTTTAGCCAAAGAAATAGCCTCTTTACTACGACTTATCGTTTGGGCAAAGGTAACTTGTGGCAGTATGCTTGTTGCTCCCCCAACTGTAGCAACTGGTAAAGGGAGGGTTAGCTCCCCGATTAAGTCCCCTGCCTCATCCATCGTCCATTTTGTTAAGGAAGCATACTTGCCCCCACGACTCGCATATGCATGGCATCCCGCTTCAATCGCCCGAACATCATTACCTGTAGCTAGCGCAACAGCATCAATCCCGTTCATAATGCCTTTATTATGTGTCGTGGCACGGTAAATATCTAAGTTGGCATAGTTCGTTGCTTCGACAATTTTTTGAGCAACTACTTTTCCATCAAAATTCGAGCCACGTGCTAAATCACGTGCTTTTACTTTGCATCTAGCCTGGACTAATGAATGATCTGCGTAATTACTTAAAATCTTCATCAAAATTTCTTCAGGAAACTTTTGATTGAGATAACTCGCCATGCCTTCTAAGATTGAATTTACGATATTGGCCCCCATCGCATCTTTGACATCTACCAACACTTCAATGGTAACAAATGCTTCCCCTGCTTCATTTTCAACTTGTTTAAAGTAAACTTCTTGTACGCCACCACCACGTTTGACAATAGAAGGATAGCTTTTTGCAGCGACGGAAAAAAGAGTCGTCTTTTCTTTGGCTAATTGTGCTATTAATTGTGACGCATTTTTGATTGCTCTGAAAACAATTTGGCCAATCATCACGCGTTCACTACTCTTTGTCTGAAAACCACCTGAGTTTTGAATCAACTTTGCACCATAGCTGGACGCAGCAATCACAGAGGGCTCCTCGGTTGCCATTGGAACTAGCCTTTGCTCACCATCAATCACAAAGTTAAAAGCTAAACCCAGTGGCAAGTGAATTTGACTGACTTGATTTTCAATTAAATGATCTGCAAACTCATCACTAAGAGGCGCGTTCTCTTTTAACAACTGATATTCTTCGACTGTAATCAATGCTTGCTCTAGTAAAAAGTCAAGGCGTTCTTTTCTAGTCTTTTCATAAAATTTTTTTGTCATGCTCTTCCTCCCTAGCGTTTAATCATCAAGGCTACACCGAGTCCACCACCAATACAAAGTGAAGCAACCCCGCATTGCTTATTTTCTTGCTCCAGCTCGTGAACTAGCGAAACAAGGATTCTTGCACCGGATGCTCCGATTGGATGCCCCAAAGCAATCGCACCACCGTGAATGTTAATCTTTTCTTCAGGTATCGCCAAATGCTCTCTCACTGCAAGCGATTGAGAGGCAAAGGCCTCATTGATTTCAAAAAGATCCACCTCTTCTAGCGAAATGCCCGATTTTTTACTCAACGTTTTAATCGCTGCGTAGGGAGAATAGCCCATCATCATTGGATCAAGTCCCACTTCTGAATGTTCACCCAAAACTGCTAAATACGGAATTTGATTCGTCTCCGCATACTTCTTTGACATCAACACAATCGCTGCTGCCCCATCATTAATAGAAGAAGCATTGCCAGCTGTAACTGTACCGTTTTCTTTAAAAATCGTACGCAGTGAGGCTAGCTTTTCAAGGGAGGTATTCGCTCGGATGCTCTCATCTTGCTCTAGATAACTGGTGCCATCCAAAATAACGGGAACAATCTCGTCCTCAAACTTTCCATTCCTCTGTGCCTCAATTGCACGTTTTTGCGACTTAAAAGCAAAGGCATCTTGAGCTTCTCTAGTGATATTGAACTTTTCAGAAACAACTTCTGCTGTGACCCCCATTGGTACATCATAAAAAGCATCATGCAAGCCATCATGAAACATACTATCAATTGGCTCTGGTGCTTCATCCTCTGGGTTCGTTTTTTTAATTAGGTACGGAGCCTGTGACATGTTCTCTGTCCCGCCCACAACAACGACTTGTGCTTCACCTAACTGGATGCTCTGTTTGCCTAAAATCACTGATTTTAACCCCGATCCACACACTTCATTGATCGTCATGGCCGGTGTTTCATAGGGAATCCCTGATTTTAATGCGATCTGTCGTGCAACATTTTGTCCTAATCCCGCCGACAAAACATTCCCGAATATTACTTGCTGTACTAGTTCAGGCGCAATGTTCCCTTTTTTTAATGCTCCCTGAACAGCTATTTTCCCTAACTCAGTAGCAGAAACATCTTTCAAACTCCCTTTATATTTCCCAATCGGTGTCCGTGCGACACTCACGATTACCACACTTTCTAACATGATTTCTCTTTCCTTTCTAACAAGCTCCAAGGCTTTCCTTCATCATGAATTAATTTAACATATTTGAGAGAATATCCCTAGAAAAAAAACAGATTTCCCGATTTTTTTAAAAGAATCTATAAATTCTTTATTTAGTACTAGCCTTTTGTTCCTTTATGTCTGTATAATATTTAAGGAAAGAGGTGGAGTTAATGACCGTAGGAATTGATAAATTATCTTTTTATGTTCCGAAATATTTTGTTGATTTGACTAAACTAGCAAAGAAAAGAAATGTTGATCCAAACAAATATACAATTGGCATTGGGCAAGAAAAAATGAGTGTTCTGCCAATCTATGAAGACATCGTCACAATGGGAGCAAATGCCGCAAGAAAGATACTAACAAAAGAAGACAAAGAAACCATCGATATGGTGATTGTTGGAACTGAATCTGGTATTGATTTCTCAAAAGCAAGTGCGGTTTCGATTCATCATTTACTCGAAATACAACCTTTTGCTCGCTGTTTTGAAATTAAAGAAGCATGTTACGGTGCAACAGCTGCCATTACCATGGCCCAAACTTATGTGGCAACACATCCTAATCGAAAAGTCTTGGTGATTGCATCAGATGTCGCACGTTATGGTTTAAATACCGCAGGCGAACCCACTCAAGGAGCAGGAGCGGTAGCACTTTTAATTACTAGTGAGCCGAGAATTCTTGCTTTTAACAATGATAATGTGTTCCACACGAAAGATATTATGGATTTTTGGCGTCCAACTTATAGCGAAAACGCCATGGTGGATGGACACCTTTCCAATCAAGCCTATATTGATTCATTTCAAACCGTTTTCCATAAATATTGTCAGACCTATCAAAAAAACTTAAATGATTTTGACGCTATGTGCTTTCACATTCCTTATACCAAAATGGGCAAAAAAGCGCTCCAAACAGTCTTGGATACGACCGACGTCCAGACACAAACTAAATTGTTGACCCGCTACGAGTCAAGTATCTTATATAGTAAGCAAGTGGGCAATATGTATACTGGTTCTTTATATCTTGGGTTTATTTCTTTGTTGGAAAACAGCCAGGAGCTTACCGACGGAAAAACTGTTGCGTTATTTAGCTATGGATCAGGCGCTGTAGCTGAAATGTTTAGTGGTCAACTCCAAAAAGGCTTCAAACAACAGCTGGCTACTCGTCAGCACGCAGAGATGTTTCATCAAAGACAAGAGTTATCCGTTACGGAGTACGAAGAGGTCTTCATGCAAAAAATTGAACCTGGAACTGACTGGTATTTTGACTCGCTAAACATAGAAAAACCTAATCATTTCTATTTAAACTCGATTGTGAAACATGCTCGCTCTTATAGTATTTCAGAGTAATAAAAAACTTCCCCTCATCCGCGGGGAAGTTTTTTATTTGTCTACCTACTTTAAATCTTCTTTTCAAAGCCTTCCATAGGTGCCACTTGATTTTGATAGTTTTCGACTAGCGTTTTATCCGTTGTAAAGTGCATCACGCTATTAAAAGCCGTATTTAGATAAGTTTGCATCACACTCGGAATTTTTAACTCATTCATATCTAATGGACTTATGCTTGTTCGAATACTTTTTTCATCGTCAGCCATTACTTTTTCTACCCATTTAGGTTCTCTAAGTAATTCTCTGCCGATTGCGACTAAATCTGCTCCACTATTTAAAACATCCTCTGCATCATGCGGAAGTTCGACTGATCCAACTCCGATTAAAGGAATTTCCCCATTTAGCTTTTCAGCAAATTGTTTTAAAATTGGGACTTTGTTCGTAGAATCATTCAAAGAAGTCCGTTTATAGCTACCAATTGAGAGATGAAGATAATCAATTTCACCTTTTATCTGTTTGGCAAATTCTAACGAATCTTCTAAGCGAATCCCTGGAGTTTCAATCTCTTCTGGAGAAATTCTGTAGCCAATTAAGAAATCTGGACGCGCATATTTTTCAACTGTTTGATTAACCTCTTTTAAAACTTCTAAGGCAAATTTCATCCGTTTTTCTCTGGAACCCCCCCAAGAATCTGAACGTTGATTGGAATTCTCTGAGTAAAATTGTTGCAAAAGATACGTATTTGCACCGTGTAGCTCAATACCATCAAACCCTGCTAAAATCGCTCTTTTGGTTGCTTGCCCAAAATCCAAAATAATTTTTTTAATTTCTGTCTCTGAAAGCTCATGAGGGACTTCAGAATCTTTTGGATAAATTGCCGCTATGGGACTTGCACTGACCGGTTGTGTCCCTCTTAATATTTTAGAATTGGATTTTCTTCCAGCGTGAAAAATTTGCAAAATTCCTTTTGCACCATCTTTTTTGATTGTTGTGGCTAATTGTTTTAATCCTGGTAACATTTCATCATTTGCAACTGAAAGTTCTCCTTCAAATCCTTTACCTTCCTCTGATACATTGGCGACTGCCGTGATAATCATGCCCGGACCACCTGCCCTAGCAGCATAATACTCTAGCTCATCTTGTGTGATCATGCCGTTATAAAAACTCGCCATAGTCGTCATAGGCGACATGACTATTTTATTTTTTAAGACCAGATTTTTTTTAAATTGAAAAGGATCTAAAAACTGATAATTTTTCATAAATTGTCAACCTCCGCTAATTTTTTTTCAAGAGTTTTTCTCTTATATATGCTATTATAAAAATATTCATCACTTCATGTAAGTCCGCACTTTAAAGTGCTATAGATACCAAAAAGTACCTAAACTTAAACTGTTAGGAAAGGAAGCAACTATGAAAAAAATTTACCATATGGGAATTGAGGCAACAATTGAAGTAATTGGCGGAAAATGGAAACCAATCATCTTATGTAACTTAGGAGAGAAAAGTATGCGCTCTGGTGAATTAAAGAAAAGAATGCCCGAAGTTTCTCAAAAAGTCCTCACAGAGCAGCTAAGAGAATTAGAAGCAGATGGTATTATTTCTCGAACAATCTTCAATCAAGTGCCTCCCAAAGTCGTCTACTCTTTAACAGATGAGGGAAAATCATTGCGAACTATTTTAGTTGAAATGTCCATTTGGGGTGAAAACTACATTCACGATAAACAGCAAAAAGGGGAATCATTCGAACTAATCAATAAAGAATATAATGGTTTTCTTAAGATGTAAGCACAAAAAAACGAAAGCTAGGAGTTCCTATGCTTTCGTTTCTTTGTGTGCTTCTTCAACCCATTCCCTAAATGCTGAAAACATCACCGACTGGTCAAAACTAATTTGTCCTGCATAATCACCGGCATTTTCTACCGCTAATGTTTCAACATAGGTCACATTGTTTGAACGATCCGTGAATGAATACATCGCTTGCACTTCTGTTGGGGTGCTTAGCTCCACTTGTTGAAGCGTAAACTTGCCAATCTCACCAACTTCTTTTGTTTCAGGATGGTAACTAAGTACTTGAATGGTTTGTGCTTGTTTATCCCCAATCAAAATATAAGAAAAATGCGTTAATGTTGTAACTTTCCGCTCTTTTTCTTCAGCAAAATGACCATTTACAATCAGTTTTCTTTCAAGATTTGGTTGGATTTTTTTAGCAAGAGCCTGAATTTGCTTAAAATCCGGATGAGAGAGCTCTTTCTTTTTTTCTCCTTGTCCTACTTCTTGTTTCACTTTTTTGGTTGAGTAGAAAAAATACAAACTAATTAAAATTATCGCAGCTGCAATTGTTAACCAAAGCAACTCATCACCTTCTTTCATAAAAATAAAACACCTTTATACTATTTAGTATAAGGGTGTTTTGCCTTGAATTGCAATTTGTCTGCTTACAACTTATCTTAAAGCATGATTATTGCTTGGATTGGGAAATGATCTGACAACTGAAAATCATTTGAACTCCAGGTAAGGACTTTTGTTAAAAGCGGCTGTATTCCTTGATTGACAAAGATATAATCAATGGCTTCTCGCTCACTTGATTGAAAATAATCATGGAAAGTAAAATAATCCTCTTTGAAGTCTGAAAGATTGTCAGGCCAAAGTAAAGACAGTTCTTTTTGTAGTATTGTGATTGTTTCTTCTTTAGGTTCTGCATTTAAATCCCCCACAAATACAACAGGACAATCAAAATGCTGTACTTTATCAACAATTTTTTCTGCTGATTTGCTTCTAGCAAGCAGACTCTCATGATCAAAATGACTATTGATAAACATCAGCTCTTTTTGACTCTTTTTTTCTTTAAAATTTGCCGTCGTCATAATCCTTAAATAACTTGCGTCCCAACTTTTATTGGGCTGACTTTCAACTTCCGCAAGCCACATCGTCTTTGTTTCAAGTAGTTCGAACCTGCTTTTTTTGTAAAAAATCGGATTGTATTCCCCATGCTCAGGCGAATTTTCTCGACTAATCCCACAAAAAGAATACTCGGGTAACCCCGCCACCAAATCTTTTAGCTGAGGTGGGGTAACTTCCTGTAGCCCCACTATATCCCAGCCCTTGTGCTTGATGAATTCTATCACTTGTTGCGCACGATACTTCCACTGCTTTTCGTGATCATCTGGTGTGTCACAACGAATATTAAATGTCGCAACCTTTAACTCAACCATGCTTTTTCCCCCGCTCTAAACAGCCTCTTTGGCAATTTTTTGCGGAACAGTAATCGTTTGGCGCGTATCTTTATCAAAGAAATGAGCTTTGTTAATATTAAAAGCTAATGCTACTTTTTCACCTGGAGCATGAAAATCACGAGCATCTACTTTTGAAATAAACTCGCTATCCCCAATTTTTGAATACAACATGGACTCTGCTCCCAGTAATTCTGATACCACAACTTCTGAGTGAACCGTTGCATCGGCATACGTATCGAGCATGATTTGCTCTGCATGAATATCTTCTGGACGAATTCCGAAGATTAGCTCTTTTCCTTCGTATCCTTTTTCTTTAAGCAACTTATATTTTCCTTCTGTCAATTTAAGTTGTAACCCTGTTTCTTTGTTGTAAATCACGCCATTTTCTAATTGGACATCAAAGAAATTCATCGCAGGCGAACCAATAAAGCTGGCCACAAATTCATTAATAGGATGATTATAGACTTCTTTGGGTGAGCCAATTTGTTGGATGACCCCATCTTTCATAATGACAATTCTATCTGCCATCGTCATAGCCTCGGTTTGGTCATGTGTCACGTAAATACTCGTCGTTTTTAATTGTGCATGCAATTTGGCAATCTCTGCTCGCATGGCTACTCTAAGCTTTGCATCCAAATTAGAAAGCGGTTCATCCATCAAAAAGACTTTGGCGTCACGTACAATAGCACGTCCAAGCGCTACACGTTGGCGTTGTCCTCCTGAAAGAGCAGCTGGCTTTCTTTGCAAGTATTCAGTCAACCCTAAAATATCTGCTGCGTGTTCGACTCTTTCTTTAATTTCTGCTTTGTCGTACTTACGTAATTTAAGACCAAAAGCCATATTGTCATAAACCGACATATGAGGATAAAGAGCATAGTTTTGGAAAACCATGGCAATGTCACGATCTTTTGGTGCTACTTCATTCATGACTTTCTCCCCAATTGTTAATGTTCCTTCTGAAATATCTTCAAGTCCGGCAATCATTCTTAGCGTTGTCGATTTTCCACATCCAGATGGGCCAACGAATACGATAAATTCTCGGTCCTCAATTGCTAGATTAAAATCAGTCACAGAATAACTTTCTGCGTTATCATATTTCTTATAAATGTGGTCAAGTTTAATTTGAACCATCTTACTTCCCCCTTATTTATTCCCAAACTTATTTTGCTGTTTAAGATAGGTTGTTATCAGCTGCATTTTTTTTCGCATATGACTACTTCCTCCACCATCGTGATGGTTGTGGGGGTAGACACTCAGTCTTTTTTCACAAGTCAAGCGATTATACAGCGCACAAAAATTTAAAGGTGGACAAACTGGATCTTTCCCGCCAACAGAAGCAAACACAGGTACTTGAATGTTTTCTGCAAAATTTTTGAGATCAAAATAACTTTGAACTTTTAAAACACGCGTTTCAGCATCTGGATAGTTTCTTAAAAATTGAGTAATTTCTTGATAACTTCCAGTTTCTTCTTGAATTCTTTTTTCAACGTCACAACTACTTGGAACATCGGCCATTACAAAAGGTAAAGAGTGTGTGGTCAGTGCACTTGCAGCAAGGGCTAGCGCTCCACCTTGACTCGCACCGTTTAAGAAAATTGCTTGTTCATCAATTTCTTCAAGAGTACACGCCACCTCAATCTCACGGACACTATCACAATAAACTCTCCGCTGATAATAGTCTTCTTTCTTAAGTAACCCTTTTCCCATCGGAAAATTCATTGTCGGGGCTTTATAAGGAGCACTGTCTGCAGTATCTCCTCCTTGTCCACGAACATCAAATACCAAAACAGCAAGTCCCAGTTGTGCCCAATGTGCATATTGAAATGGCTCTCCTCTTCTAGATAAATAGCCTAAATATTCAATCAAACAAGGAATACGTCCAGTTCGATGCTTTGGTAAAATATACCACCCGACAATGGTTTCACTATAAAGACTTTGAAAGGTTATTTTCTCTACTTGAAAGTAAGCACTCGGATATGCTACGGATTCTCTAGTAATATGAAGTGGGATTTTTTTTAATTCGTCAAGTGTTTGTTGCCAGAAGCTCTCAAAATCCGCTGTTTTTGTTTGATTTGGTAAATATTTTTGATAGTTCTTCGGTAATGCTTCAATTGCTACTTCTTTAAATACTTCCAACTGATTTTCCACCTTTTAGTTTGACATCCACCAACTGATTACTCGGCTGTTTTCCGTTTAACATAAAATAAATCTTTTCAGCAGCAGCTTTTCCCCAATCACTCTTTGAATAATCAATCGTCGTCAGTCTAGGTCTTAGATAATGAGTGACTTCAATATTATCAAAACCAACGATATGAATATCTTTTCCAATTTTCCAGTTTGATTTTTGAAAGACACTATACATGCCAATTGCCATCTCATCATTCAAACAAAAAATGCCCACTTCTTTTTCAGATTTTTGAAGGATTTCTCTGGCTGCTTGTCTCCCGCTTTCTTTGGAGAAATCTCCTAGAATCACTTCATACGAGAGCTTTCTTTCTTCTAAACACTTTTTAGCAGCAGCTAAGCGCTCATTACTATCATAAGTACCTGGTGGTCCGGTCACTAAATAAATCTTTTTCGTCACTTTTTTTTCAAGCGCTAACAGTGCTTTTTTTGCTCCACCACGGTTGTCTAACAGCACGGAGCAGACATTTTGGTGCGACAACTCTCGATCTAAGACGACCATTTGATGTCCTCTAGCAGCGTAGCTTTCAATTTTTTCTGTTGAAAATGTACTGTCTAAAATAATCGCCCCATCCACCATTTTTTCAGGAATAAAAGTATGGGCACGTTCACTAGAACAAATGATCACGTCATAGTGATGCTGGTGTAAAAAATCATGAATGCCGCTGACTAACTCACCATAAAAAGCGCCACCATAATTGGTTAAATAAACTCCAATTAAATTAGTTTTTTGTTTTTTTAAAGTCCGTCCAGCCATGTTGGGAATGTAATTTAATTCATTGGCAATTGCTAAAATTCGGTCCCTTGTTTCAGTCTTTACTTTGCTACTACCATTTATTGCGTAAGAAGCTGTAGAAATGGAAACATTGGCTCTTTTAGCAATCTCTCTAATTCCAACCATTTCGTTCTACCTCATTCTTTCTCAAGTATTGTTTCTCTCGCCTAATACTAGCATTTTTTATTTCATTTCTGCAAACATAGATACCATTTTCTTGAGCTGCATTGATTGTAACAAAGCAACACCGCTAAATCCAAATAAAATAACAAAAGGAAACATTTGAGGAAGAAAAATGGGGCCAACTACTAGTAGAAGGAGCATTTCCATAAACATCAAGATCGATTCTGGTAGAAATTGAAAGGTACATAAAACAGATTGTTTTAGGCTCTGCTTCACAGAATCTGTTTGACTTGCAAAAACATACGGATAGATGTTGTATAAACAAAGCCACGCGACAATCACAAAAAGTGGAATACTTAAGAATAAAAAGGAGCGGGCCGTAAAGTAAACGATGCTTGCCACAATACTATTGATTACTAACATGCCAGTACCAATCATTAGACCTTTTTTCCACTGATGTTTAAAGCTAGTCACATACAACTGTACCACCGCTGCTTGCGGATCTTCCAAACTCTTTAAACTTACTTGGTACAGCGCAACAAGCGCCGTACCAATCGTCACAAGCGGAAGACAACTAACTAAAAAGAGTATGTTCAGTAGAAAAAGATTGGCTACTCGATTCAAAGTTGTAAATAAAACGCCATCTATCTTAAAAATACCCATGTTTCTTCCTCTTTTCCTTTATTACTCGTCTTTGCTCAAATCTAAACGTTTTTGATTATCTTTCATCTTATTATTTTGTTCTTTTAAGATTGCAGACCAATCATTACTCTTTCTAAATGATTTGAAATCAGACAAGGTCTTATCAAATTCTTTGTCATTTTTTGCTCTCAGCATACTAATTAAAGAAGTTTGCCAATTTTTTGTGACTGCTTCATAACTTCTTGCTTCTGAAGTACCACTATCTGGTTGAATATTTTCAATGATAAAGTGTGGTTTCAGTTTTCCCTTACCCCAATTTTGCATTTGCGTCACAGCAGTTGTTGGTCTTTCTGCATAAGTATTAACGATGTCATGACTAAAGAAGATAAACTCACCTAAACGGTATTTTTTGCTGTACTCAGTTGGGTTTTCTGATTGTAGTTTGGTGATTTCAGGTAACATGACAATTTTTCCTTTGTCATCATACTTAAAGGTTTTGCCTTCGACACCATAACGAGTTAAGATTTGTCCTTGTTTATCCATTAGATACGTAAATAATTGAATGGCTTTTGCTGGGTCTTTTGCTGTGTTGCTTACATAGTTGATCATCCAACCAGAAAGTCCCGTTTGTTTCAAACCAATTTTGTTGCCTTTGGTACTTTGAGGACCGTCAATTGCTACATACTCAGAGCCTGGATTTGCATTTTTGAAGCTTTGGAATCTAGAAACCGCACCGCTCGTTCCATCATACATCATTGTTGCGTATTTTCCTGATTCTACTTTTTCATCAAAAGTTGGACCATCATCTGCAAAGCTATCATCAGTGATATTCCCATCACGATATACTTTGTTGATAGTGCTAATCCATGTTAGATAATCAGAATCTGTATCACGATCATAGTATTTTCCATCTTTAGTTTCAAGCGGCACTCCTAACCAGTCTTGAAGGGGAGAACCTAGAGAACCTGTTGTCGTCGTTACTGGGTTGAAACCAAACGGTAACAAATTCGGGAACTTTTGTTTGATTAATTTCATTGTTGCTTGGAAATTTTCTGGTGTATCAAATTTAGCATCCGTGCCCAGTGCCGTTAAGACATCTTTACGAATAATAAAGTTTGTGTTAACCGGCATGATGTTATCTTTATAGTCTTGTGTTGTATTTGAAAAATTGGGGTAACCATACGTCTTGCCATCTTTTAATTGGAACCAATTCATCGTTTCTGTATTGGCAACTTTATTAAAATATGGATCATATTTATCCGCTAGTGTAGTCAGTGGTTGCGCCCATTTATTAGCAGTTTTTGCTGCTGAAGAATTGAAATCTGTAAGCGTAACAAGATCTGGCAAATCTCCGCTGGCAAACATGGTGTTTAATTTTGTATCATCTCCGGTAACAATCTTGACATCAATATTTAAATCTTTTTTTATTTGAGCCGTAACTAAGTCTTCACCAAAGTTTAATTTAAGCCAATCTGCATTGACATACCAAGTAAGTTTTGTATTTTTCTTCTTATCTAACTTCCATGCTGGAGTCGTTTTACTTGGTGTGTATCTCCCTTTAATTGAATAAGTTTTTGCTGAACCTGTACTACTGTCGCCACTCTTACTACTTTTCCCACAAGCTCCAAGTGCAAAAAGCGCACCTACTAACGCGAAACCTACCAAAACTTTACCGATTCTCTTCGAACTTTTCATTTTACTTCTCTCCTTTTCTATTCTTTTACTGCCCCAACCATCATGCCACCAATGAAGTATCGTTGAAGCAAGGGATAAATAATCAAAATGGGAACGGTTGTGATAATAATCGTCGCAAGCTGCACCCCTTTACTACTACTTTGAACGACCGAGTTTGCAAGAGCTGCATTATCAAAGCCTTTTGTTTGTGACTGTACAATGATTTCATAGATTTTCATTTGCAATGGATACAAATTTTGATCTGTAATAAACATTTTTGCCGTCATAAAATCATTCCACTGTGCCACACCATTAAACAATGTAATCGTTGCTAAAGCTGGTTTGGACAACGGTAAAAAGATTTTCGTGAAAATCGTCCAATCTCCTGCGCCATCAATTTTTGCAGATTCTTCTAATGAGGCTGGCACATCTCTAAAGAAATTCATCAAAATGATGACATCGTAGTAACTAAGCATACCTGGGATGATATATACCCAAAAACTATCTAGTAGCCCAAGTGAGCGAATTAATAAGTAGTAAGGAATCATCCCACCACCAAAGTAAAGGGTAATTACTCCAAATGTGGTATAAAAGCCTCGTCCTACTAATTTTCTTTTACTCAAGCCATAAGCAACCATGGCACAAAAGAATACGTGTGTCAGTGCCCCTAAAACTGTTTTGGCAACCGAAATACCAAATGCCCGCCAGATGCTTGAGTCTGCAAAAACTTTTTGATAATTTTGTAAAGTAAACTCTTTAGGCCAAAGTGTTGAACTGCCACTTGCCAGTGCGGTACTTGAGCTAAACGATGACACTACGACGTTCCAGATAGGGACTACGATAATCAGCGTAAATGCTAGGAGCACCACAATGTTGAGGATGTTAAAGGTTTTGTTTTCTTTAACTGTTTTCCCAGTTTTTTTCTTCATGTTTTCCCCTTCTTTCTAGAAAATAACCGATTCGCCATCGTTCATTTTTTTGGTTACTGTATTAGTAATTAGTAATAAAATAACAGAGATTAAGGAAATTCCTAACCCTACAGCAGTTGCATAAGAAAAGTCGCCTTGTGTAAGTCCCATGCGGTAGACATAGGAATTAATAACTTCTGATCTTGCTGAGTTTTGGGAGTTCATTAACACTAATGTTTGATCTAAATTTGAACCTAGTAAATTGCTTACATTTAAAATTAAATTCAAGGAAATGATTGGCATCAAAAATGGTAAGGTGATTTTCTTGATTTGTGTCCATTTGTTAGCTCCATCGATTCTTGCTGCTTCATAATACGTTGGATCAATTTTGGACATGGTTGCAAGATATAAAATAGTCCCCCAACCTGCTTCTTTCCAAATATCTGATAGCACTGCAATCATCCAATATTTATTCGCCGAAAGTAAATGGTTGCTCCCTTGTTGAATCAAACCCAGACCCGAAAGCATCTGATTCATCAGACCAGTTGTAGACAACCAAGAAATCATCATTCCACCGAGAATAATCCAAGAAAGAAAATGGGGTAGATAAGAAATGGTTTGAACAAGTTTCTTAAAGGGTCCATCTTTCAATTCATAGATCATAATCGCTAAAACTACGGGAATAAAGAAGCCTAAAAGTAATTTCAAAAGGCTAATGCCTAATGTATTGATTACAGCTTGCATAAAATATTTATCCCCAAGAATGATTTTAAAGTTTTCTAAGCCTACCCACGGTGCACCATTGATGGTATCCGTGATGGTGTAATGTTTAAACGCAATCACCAATCCATAAATTGGAATATACGTAAAAACAAACATAAAGGCAATTCCTGGCAATACCATGGCCTGCAAACGCCATTGATTGACAAATTGATATACTTTTTTTACAAAGCGTTGCTTGATACTTTGTTTCTTAACTACTGCTACTTCCGCTTTCATTTTTTATTTCCTCCCCTAACGATTTGTCTTTATTTCGTATCAGCCATCCCTTCCGTTTTCTTTTTTTCATAGACAATCAATAACTCGTCGGTTTCTGTAATAGTTGCCAGTAACTCTTTTGGTATAATATAGCCGCCTTCTCGGTAAAGATTAAAGTCTCTTTCAAGTTGACTCAAATCAATTGGCGTATCGTTGATGATAAGTCGTTCGGTTTGAGCCATACGAACTTCCAATTTCAATGGTCGATTTAAATAATACAATTGCCCACCAAAGCTTTCATACGCTTCAGGTACAACTGGATCCAAAACTAAATCCTGATTTTTAATTTTAATTCCAAGTAAATTAGTCATTAGCTGATTCAAGTAAATACCAGGTCCACTTGAGTAAACACGCCACCCACCTTTTACTTGTCTTTGCCCAGATTGGAGCAAGTGAAAGTCTCTTGCTGCTTCGTATCTTGTTTTAAAATCACCATCTGAACTACTAAAGTAGGCATTACTTTGACGGATTTGAGCATTTGGTACGTATTTTTCGATTAAAATGGGATTAATAACGCTAAGTGCTTGCCACATTTGGCTTCCTAGGCCCACTTTACTTAATGTTTCACTGTAACGAATGTGTGCATGGACATATTGCAACCCGATTTCACGGCCAAAGTTGGCTGCTTGTTCTGCCCTTTTAAAATAAGTACTCACCCCACCACTATAAGGAGCAGGCTTATTCATCAAGTGAACCCCGTCAGGAAACAGTAATTTTTCTTGAATTGTATCCAAATACTGCGCTGCTTTATTTTTTTCACTCAATTCACTGGTAATACTTTGAATCATTGGCAACAAGCGATAATGAATCCCCGTCTTAGTATCTGATGGGTGAATTATATAGTCAAATTGTTCTTGCTCATGAAGAACAAACCCTGGTAATACCTCTTGATTTACCATATATTGGTTATAATCCGCTTGAATTTCCTTAGCCAAAGTTGCCCACTGTTTGCTTTCTTGTTGATGTGTCGTGACAATAGCATCGGCTAACGTTTTAAGCGCCACATAAGTCAGGGCAACTGTCCAAGTACTTGCCATGTCTTTTTTCAATCTAGCATCCGCTGGTTGCAAGGTATCATCCCAATCCCCATCACCATAGCAAGACAGTTTCGTACCTGGTAAGAAATGCGATTCAATATACTGAATTTCTCGTTTAAGATGATCAAATAACGTTTCTTTTTCTTCGCTAAATTGTCCAGTTTCCTTGACCATATAAGGTAAAGTTTCTGCCAAAATAGAGACATCATTGGTTGCACGTAAGTAATCTCCCACAACTTTAAGTGGCCAAACGATAATGTCACCATGACTTTCATCTGCCATGGTTTCATGGTATTGGTCAAACATAAACCACTGTGGCCAGTTGCCATCTTCAATAAATTGGTGTCTAAATAGGTGCAAAAGTATCTCTCTTGCTATGTCAAAGTGCTGTGTCGCCATAAAGAACTCAAATGGTCCTTGACAAACATCACGTGTCCCCCAAGCGGCTCCGCCAAATTGTTCCAATCCATGTGGAGAAAGGTAGTGAATGAGCATGTCTAACGTGTACCAATCAACAATTGTATTCATCCGTTCGATTGCTTCTGGGTTTTTCTTTTGATTGCTTGTTAGTGAAAAACGACGGTGAAGGCTTTGCAGATGTTCTTGGAAATCTTCTTGTGCTTGTCTGCTCGTTTGTGTAGACCACTCACCAAATGTTTCTTGTAAAGTTCCCATTATTTTCAAGCTAAGCTGTGCTGTTGGAGCAAACGTTAAGGTCAATAAGTCAGGTAAAAGGGTGGTACTCTCTGTCCCCGACTCAAACCACATAGTATTTTTAGCTACTTGACCATGCGTTTTTTCCCATTTCATTTTGTATTTTAAATTGGGACATTTTTTCTGAGTCAATGTCTTTGCTTTTACTCCAAACACTAGCTGATTCTCTTTTCTTTCATCGGCCAATTCTTCTAATAAAAGCTCGCTTGTAATTACCCATTCATACTGTTTCTCTTGGGTGGATTCAATCGTCAAATCCACTTCAGAAGCATCTGTTTTGGTATGGACAGTCACTACAATCAAATCTCCTTGATACTTGTATAACCATTTTGTATCATTCAAGCCCATTTGATAGGCGGATGGCACGCCTAAGTTGAGATACTCGCCATTTTCTTTTAAATAAATACGCTGTCCGGTCGCTTTAAAGATGTTTAATGGGTTACGTACGTTTGTAATCAAGCTATTATTAGAGGTATTCCCCAAAACTAACTGTGACTGAAAAGCCCCATACATGTAAGAAGTTGAAGCCAACGTTGGTTGATCAATTGTGACATGTTTTTCAGCCAAAATAATATGCCCATGCGATCTTTCTGTCAGAGCTTCTTTTTCACTCAAGACAATATGTTGATTGTTCTTACCGAAAAAGGAAAGGAGCTGTTGCTCTTCGCTATATTCTTCTAGCTTTCTTTCAGGATAAAGCTTCTCAATTTCTTCTTGTTCTAGCGTTTCGCCAGTTAGAACGTCTAGAGTATCAGCCTTTCTTTTGAGCACTGTCTCCTCTAAAAACACTTGTTTGGCTGCAGTTTCCAAGGCTAGATAGTCATCCTGAATGAGGCGAATATCTTCTTCTTGCTCTACTCTTTCGGGATGGTTTTCTTTGGCATACCCGTAAAATACGGCTTTTTGCGTTTCACCATTTAGCACGAAATCTTCACTTTGAAGGGCAATAAAACCGAACTCGTATTGATAGACCTCACTCACAAGATGCTCTTGTAGTAAAGCTTCGGCTTGGTTTGTCCACTTATAAGACTTACCAAAAAATTGGTATCCATCTGTTGTATAGGCAGTGGCACCTGTCAACGTTCCCATTTGCATATAAGGGTTAGTTGTACCTTGTTTTTGGTTTTGTCTTGCCGTTACATGTACTCCACTTTCTTGGTTAAAGAACACCCGATAATCAACATACTGTGAAACATAGGCTTCATTTGCAAGTAATGCTCCTGGTAGTGCTAAGCCAATATCCTGGGTTAAGATTAAATCAATTGTTTCTTGATTTTGGCCAGATACGCGAACATCATAAAACCAAGTATTATTTTGCCCTAATTGGAATACCACTTCATATCGAAACGTTTCGATTTTTCCGCTCCACTTTATGGCATCCTCTGCTAAACTCACCTTACTTTGAGATTGGCTGCCAATCAAAGGGTAACTACGGATCTTTTGGCCCTCTTCTTTTACCCTGAGATAAAGATTGCTTAGGGAACCGTCAAAGGGATTTCCTACTAATTGATTCATTTGAATTTCTTTAAGTGTTAGTTTTTCAAGAGCACCTGTCGGTAAGAAACGCGCGATCAAGTCTCCTTTTTGAAATGTTTTATTCGCCATAATGGGCCTCCTACTTCACTTATATCGTAAAATTTTGTTCTAAAACTTCGGCACTGTTACTTCCAACCATCAGTACAAACTCACCTTGGTCATAGCGTTGTGATAAATCTGAGTGTACATAACCAAGTTCTTCTACTGAAAATTCATGTGTAACAACCTTTTCTTCGCCTTTTTCAAGGAAAATTCGATCAAATCCTTTTAATTCTTTAAGTGGACGCACTACCTCTCCAACCTTATCTCTCACATACCACTGTACGGTTTCATTACCAGCAACTTTTCCAGTATTTTTGACTGTAACCTGCGCTTTTAATTGATTATCTGAGCTTTTAACAAGTTTAAATCCACGATAATCAAACTTGGTATAACTTAGCCCATAGCCAAACGGATAAAGTGGGGTATTTTCCACGTCCAAATATTTGGAAACATATTTATTCTCAAGATCATTTTCATCAATTGGGCGTCCAGTATTAAAGTGATTATAGTAAACTGGAACTTGTCCAACGTTTCGTGGGAAGCTCATTGTTAGCTTACCTTGTGGTACTTTATTGCCATATAAAATGTTTAGAATTGCTTTTGCTCCACTTGTTCCTGGGAACCACGCTTCTACTAACCCTTGAACCTGCTGCGAAACTCCTGTTACATCTAATGGCCGACCATTAAATAATACTGCAATAGTTTTGGCATTCACCTTTGTCATTTTTTCAATCAAGTCACGCTGTGCTTTTGGTAACCGAATGTCACTACGACTGCTAGCTTCCCCACTCATATCTGGTGTTTCACCTGTCAGAATCACTACTTTATCTGCTTTCTCTGCTAATTTTAAAGCTGTTTCCAACTCTTCTTGAGTGACGTCAAAAGCTGAGGCAATCGGTAAAATGCGCGTGTTGGCATTTTGGTAATCTGACTGTAAGATATCTGCAACACTTTTTGTTTCTGTGGGATCGCCTTTCCAACTCCATGTCCCCAGAATATTCGAACTGTCAACATGTGATCCAACAAATAGAACGTTTTCATTTTCACTTATTGGGAGAACTGATTCTTTGTTTTCAAGCAAAACAATCGCTTCTTCGGCTGCGATTTGAGCAATGTCTTGAAACTCTTTTGAAAAGACTTTATCTGCTTCAAGCGTTTCGTCTGTAAAACGATCTGGATTTTCAAAAAGTCCTAACTCATTTTTTAAAGTTAAAATTCTGAGTACTGCTTCGTCTAATAGACTTTCTGAAACTTCACCACTTTCGATTAGCTTTTCTAATTCATTATGGTAACAAAATGTCATCATTTCAATGTCTACACCAGCTTCAATCGACAGTTTGGCAACCTCTTTTTCTGTTGCTGCTACACCGTGGTGAATCGCTTCTTTCATAGCAGCCCAGTCAGAAATTAGAACGCCATCAAATGCCCATTCTTCACGTAAAATTTTACGATTAAGATATTTGTTTACAGATGCCGGAATTCCGTCTACTGTATTAAATGAGGTCATGACAAGTTTACTACCAGCATCCACAGCTGCTTTATAAGAAGGTAAGTAGTTTTCTCTTAACTCGCGCTCTGACATGTTGACCGTGTTGTATTCACGTCCGCCTTCTGGTGCCCCATAAGCCGCAAAGTGCTTCACGCAGGCTGCAATGCTACCGTATTGTTGTAAAGCATTTTCCTTTTTCCCTTGGTAGCCTTCTACCATACTTTTTGCGTATACTTTGTTTAAATATGGATCTTCTCCAGTTGATTCCAACACTCGTCCCCATCTTGGGTCGCGAACTAAATCAACCATTGGAGAAAATGTGATATGAATCCCAGAAACCGAAGACTCTTCTGCCGCAACACTTGCAGTTTTTTCAACCAATTCTGGATTCCAACTTGCTGCAAGTCCTAATGGTATCGGAAAAATTGTGCGGTAGCCATGGACAATGTCTGCCATTAACAATAACGGGATCCCTAAACGATTTTTTTCTAAGTACTCTTTTTGAGCCTTCTTAGCCGCTTTAGCTCCGGACAAGCTTAGCGCAGAACCTACATCAATTAAATCCTCACTTGTTAAATTATTGCCGCTTAGCGGTCCTGTTGCTTCTGTCTGCTCTTCACTAAAAAAATCCCCTGTTACTTGTTGCAATTGTTCAATCTTTTCCTTACGAGTCATTTGACCCAATAGTTGCTCAAGTTGCGCCTGTTTCATTCTTCCACAATCCTCTCAATCCATTTTATCGAAACGTTTCGACTAAAGTTTAACACCTTAACAGATATTTGTAAACGCTTTCCGTTTAGTTTTTTAAAATATTTTTTTATTCTATCTTTTTTGATCTTAAAAAAGAAAAAAACAAGGAAAGAAATCTATTTTTCTTCCCCCTGTTTTCTAATGAATAAACCCAATTGTTCATTTACTATTAGGATAATAAAAACTTTTCAAAAACTTCATTCCCAAGTAAAAGTCCTTTTTGTGTCAATGCTACTTGCCCGTCTTTTTGATAGAGTAGTTGTTGGGCTTCAAGTTCTGCAAAAACCTGTCCATAGATGGAAAAGAACGATGTCTGAAATTTTTCTTCAAATTGTTTGACACTAATGCCCGCTATTTTCCTAAGCCCCAGAAACATTTGTTCTTCCATCTGATTAGCCTTAGTCAAATTCTCTTTGGTGATTGTTGGTAACTGATTATGGCGTAAAGGCTCTAAATAGTGCTGAATTGGACCGTGGTTTTTGTAGCGTGTCTTGCCCAAATAACCACTCGCTCCAGCTCCAAATCCATAATATTGTTCATTATCCCAGTACACTAAATTGTGTTGGCTTTCTTTGCCAGCTCTCGCAAAATTACTAATCTCATATTGCGCAAGGCCCGCTGCAGACATTTTGCTGGCCGCCAGCTCAAACATGTCCCCTTCGATATCTTCACCTGGAAGTTTTAAGCGACCTAGACGTGCCCAATTTGCGAACATCGTCTTATTCTCTAAAATCAGTGAATATAATGAATAGTGGGACAGTCCCAAGTCAATTGCCTTTTGCAATGTGTCTTCTAAACTAGCCATCGTTTGACCAGGTAGCGCATAGATTAAGTCGATGCTGACATTTGTCAGTCCAGACTTTTCAATCAGATGCATCGTGTCAAACACATCTTCTGCCGAGTGTTTCCGTCCAATCTTTTTAAGTAGCTGATTGTCAAATGATTGAACCCCCATTGAGAGTCGGTTCACACCATAGTTTTGCATGACTTCTAATTTTTCTAATGTCAAGTCTCCAGGGTTGGCTTCAACCGTAAACTCATTGCCGACTTCAAATGGTAAAGTGTCACGGACACCTTTTAGCAGCCTATCCAATTGATTTGCTGTCAAAGAAGTCGGCGTACCCCCTCCGATATAGAGGGTTTCAGTTGTTGCACAAGGGGAAAGTTCACTTGTGAGTCGCATCTCTTTGATTAATGCCTCAATATACTCATCGACAGGTTGCCCTTCTAAAAAGACTTTGTTAAAGTCACAATAAAAACAGATATGCTCACAAAATGGAATATGGATATAGGCAGAGGTCATACTTGCTCACTACTTTCATTTAAAAAATATCTTCTTGTATCCGATTCATCTTGTTTTAACTGTGCAATCAATGATTCGACACCATCAAATTTTATTTCTTCTCTTAAATACTGATACCAAGCTACTTCAACGGATTCACCGTAAATATCTTGATGGAAGTTCAAAATGTAGACTTCAACGGTCATTGCTCGACCAATGCCAAACGTGACATTATAGCCAATTGAAGCCATCCCTTCATACCATGTATCTCCTACTCTTATTTTGACTGCATAAACACCTACTTTTGGCAATCGAACGTGTCCATCTACTTGAATATTCGCCGTTGGAAAGCCGAGTGTTCTGCCTCTAGCATCTCCATGGACAACTGTTCCGTCAATTGTATACGTGTACCCAAGCAACCGGTTTGCTGCACTTAAATTTCCTATATCTAGTAATGCTCGAATTCTGCTTGAACTAATTTTTTCAGCCTGCCATTCCTGTTTGCCGACACATATAATCTCAAACCGTCCTTGTGCATAAAGCGGCAAATTGTCCATTGTTGCAATATCTCGAGGACCATAGGTGTAATCAAAGCCAGCGACAACCACCGCAGCATGTAGTTTGACTAAGTACTGCAAAACGAACTCTTGTGGCGCCAGTCTAGCAAAAGCTGAGGTAAAACTAACCTCGTATAAATAATCGACACCCAAAGACGCCATTTTTTGTTCTTTTTGCTTGGTGTTGGTCAAATATTTCATGGTCTCTGCTTGAATTTTTTGAAAAACAATAGATGGATGTTGATTAAACGTCATTACTGCTAATTTTAATCCTTTTGCTTCTGCTTGTTTTTTTCCTTCTTGGATTACTTTTTGATGGCCCAAATGAACTCCATCAAAAAAACCCAAGACCATTACGACGTTTTCTGATGGGATTTGTTCTTTTGAATATGGATGGTGAATTTTTATCACTTGCACGCGTTATGCCTTCCCTTCTTGAAGATTATTTCGCAATACTTTGATTGGTTTCAACCAATCGGACTTTGTTGGATGTACGCCGTAAATACTTACTACTTTTCCTTGATAAAAAAGTGCAATATTCTCCGTGTGTTCTGGCTGATCTGCTAAAAGACTTTTCGCCAAAAAAACACCATTTCTCACCTTGGCATATTGCTCTTCACTTAAATCAAGCGACGTAAACTGACTCATCGCCCGTTCAATCGGCTGCAAGAAGCTAAGGTTCTCTTGCTCAACCATTTCTTTTATCTGAGCTAACGTATAGGCTTCTGCTTGTTTTAAACCTGCACTTTTGGTCCTAGTCAAATCAGACATATGCGCTGGAAACCCTAGCAATAAACCAGTATCGACTGCAAGTGTCCTGACGTACGTTCCTTTGCCGCAAACCACTTCAAATTTCCAAGATAATGTTCCTGTTGTTTGATCAAAAACAGGCTCACTTGTACGTGTGAAAGATTCAATGTATGCAACCCTTTTAGGTCGTTCCACTTCTTCACCCTTTCTTGCATACTCATATAGCCTTTTACCTTTGACTTTTACTGCAGAATACATCGGTGGGATTTGTGTGATTTCGCCTACCATCTCTTGCATCGCAGCATCAATTTTTTTTGTTTCAATTGGAGCAGCTACTTTTTTTTGCACGACAAGCTCTCCACTTTTATCTTCTGTTGTTGTCGAGTACCCTAGCGTAATCTCTCCAATATAAACTTTACCACCATCTTGCAAGTACTCAATTACCTTTGTCCCTTTTCCAACACAAATAGGCAGTACCCCGTCTACATCAGGATCAAGTGTCCCACCATGTCCAACTTTTTTTGTATGTAATATTTTGCGCAACTTAAAGACACAATCATGACTAGTCATGCCTCTTTCTTTCCATAAAGGTAGAATTCCATCCATTATTTGGTTCCTCATTTCTTTCAATCTAGCCTGTCCATTATAGCATATCTTCAAAAGAAAGTTCTATTTGTAAAGCTCCTATTCCCCAACAAAAAAAGGTTGAATCACGACAAAATCATCGTGATCCAACCTTTTCTTTTATTTAATTCGTTTCGTTTAACTTACGAATCAATTCGTCAATGTGATTTCCATAAGCTACGGATTCATCACGTTCAAAATATAATTCGGGTGTCTTGTAAAGCGTCAAACGTAAGCCTAACTCTTTACGTATCAATCCTTTTGCCTTTTCAAGGCCTTCTGCTACTTTTTTTCTATCTGAAGCTTTATCTGATAAAGTAGAGTAAAAAATGGTCGCTTGTTGCAAGTCCCCTGTAACTCGAACATCGGTTACAGTTATTCCTTCCACTCTTGGGTCACGAACTTTTTTTTGTAAAATATCCGTTACTTCACGGTGAATTTCTTGCCCAACACGACGATCACGATAATTTCCCATGTTCATCCCTCACTTTTCTCTATTCTTACTATAGCATACTATGCGCGCTTGATTTCTTCCATTACAAAGCCTTCAATGACGTCATCTACCTTAAGGTCATTAAAGTTTTCAACCATTGCACCACATTCAAAGCCTAACTTGACCTCTTTTGCATCATCTTTAAAGCGTTTCAAGCTGGCAAGTGTTCCTTCAAAGATTACAATTCCATCACGAATCACACGAACACCACTATCACGTTTGATTGAACCTTCTGTTACGTAACATCCGGCAATTGTCCCAACTTTTGAAACTTTGTAAAGCTCACGAACAATCATTTGTCCTGTGATTTTTTCTTCAAATTCAGGATCAAGCATCCCTTTCATCGCAGTTTCGATTTCATCGATCACGTTGTAGATGATACGGTGTAAACGAATGTCTACTTCTTCTTGTTCTGCTTGTTGTTTTGCTTGCGGTGTAGGACGGACATTAAATCCAATAATAATCGCATTACTTGCTGCTGCAAGCGTGATATCACTTTCGTTAATAGCCCCAACTGCTGTATGAATAATCTTCACTCGAACACCTTCGACATCAATTTTATTCAAACTAGCAGACAATGCTTCAACAGACCCTTGCACATCTCCTTTGATGATAACATTGACTTCTTTAAGCTCGCCTTCTTTTAGGCTTTCAAACAAGTTATCTAGAGTTACACGACTACTGCTCGCACGTTGCTCTAACAAGGCGCGTTTAGCACGTTCTTCTCCTGCTTGGCGAGCAGTTTTTTCGTCTTCATAAACAACAAAACGATCTCCTGCTTGCGGTACATCATTTAATCCAGTAATTTCAACTGGTGTTGCAGGCCCTGCTGCTTTGTCACGACGTCCGATGTCATTGGTCATCACACGCACACGCCCAAAGGTATTCCCAACAACAATTGGATCTCCGACACGTAGCGTCCCTTGTTGAACTAGTAGAGTCGCAACTGGCCCTTTTCCTTTGTCAAGACGAGCTTCAATTACTGTACCAATCGCATTTTGTGATGAATCTGCTTTTAGCTCTTGGACTTCTGCCACAAGTAGAATCATTTCTAATAACTCATCCAAATTTTCACCAAATTTAGCTGAAATTGGCACAAAGATCGTGTCTCCACCCCAAGCTTCTGGAATCAAACCATGTTCTGTCAACTCTTGCATCACATGATCTGGATTTGCTGCTGGCTTGTCAATTTTATTTACAGCGACAATGATTGGTACATCTGCGGCTTTCGCATGGTTGATTGCTTCAACCGTTTGAGGCATTACCCCATCATCTGCGGCGACAACTAAAATCGTAATATCGGTGATACTTGCTCCACGCGCACGCATACTTGTAAACGCCGCATGTCCTGGTGTATCTAAGAAAGTAATCGTTTTTCCATTTTCTTCGATTTGGTAAGCCCCGATATGTTGTGTAATCCCACCTGCTTCACCAGAGGTTACTTTTGTGTGACGAAGTGTATCTAGCAATGTTGTTTTCCCATGATCAACGTGTCCCATGATTGTTACAACGGGCGGTCTTGATGTTAAATTGTCAGAATTAACCGCTTCGACTTCAAAGAACTTGTCAATATCGGCTACGTCCACTTGAACTTTTTCTTCTGCGCCAATTCCGTAATCAGTCGCGAGTAGTTCAATTGTATCTTTATCAAGCGATTGATTCAGTGTGGCCATAACACCCATCATAAATAATTTTTTAATAATTTCAGCTGGCTCTCTGTGCAGTTTTTTCGACAAATCTGCAACAGTCATCCCATCTGTATACACAAGAACTTCTGGAAGCTCTCTAAACTTGCGTGGTGGAACTGCTGGTTTTTGGGATTCTTGACGTTTGCCTTTTTTCCCTTTTTTGTTAAAGCGATTTGGACGATTGTTATTGTAATAGCCACCGCGGTTATTATTGTTGCGTTTTTGGTTGCCATTGTATCCGCCACCGTTGCCACTTCCACCACGATTGTTGTTCGTAGCAGTCGTAGCATTATTATTCGGACGGTTTTGACTATTTGCATTGGTTGTTGTCTTGGCAGTCGTTTGTCCATTACTTGAAGC
The DNA here is from genome assembly GCF_003987595.1 of Vagococcus entomophilus. Taxonomy (NCBI): domain Bacteria; kingdom Bacillati; phylum Bacillota; class Bacilli; order Lactobacillales; family Enterococcaceae; genus Vagococcus; species Vagococcus entomophilus. The sequence goes on from NZ_NGJZ01000001.1 coordinate 984,342, forward strand.
TGGACGATTTTGATTGTTTTGCGTTGGACGCGCTGGTCCATTTTGTGCTGGACGTGCTGGTTTGTTTTGTGCTGGTTTGTTTACTGGTTTATTTGATTTATTAGTTGTATTTTGAATTTTTTTCTCCACATTTCCTTTATTCGCACTTAGGCCTTGGCGAATTTTTTTCTCATCTTCATTTGACAAAGAACCCATATGATTTTTAACATCAATGCCTAGAGTTTGTGCTTTGTCAACAACGGTTTTACTGGGTACATCTAATTCTTTTGCTAATTCGTACACTCTTCTTTTTCCCATGTAATCACCTTCCTATTCTACGCTTAATTCTTGCATTTTTTTTGCAAATCCTTCATCGCAAATTCCGACAATCATTCGGTTTCGACCAATTGCTTGGCTGATTTCCTCCTGAGTGAAATCTAAATTATAAGGGACATGATAAAAGGCGCATTTGTCGGTCATCTTTTTTTTGGTATTTTCACTGGCATTTTTCGCTACAAAAACTAATTTTGCTTTTTGATTGCGAACATCGCGAAGTGTTAATTCTTCACCAGAAATCATTTTTCCCGCTCGTAATGATAAACCTATCAAGTTTAATAACTTTTGTCTATTCATTTCCGAAAAGTTCCCTTCGAGCTTTTTGATGGTCAACATAATCATAGAGCTCTTGATAGAACGTATCTTCTAGCGGTACTTCTAAAATACGATCAAGAATTTTTCCATCCCAAGCTTTTTTTACAACAGTGGGCTCAATAGAAACATACGCACCACGCCCAGGCATTTTGCCAGAAGGATCGATGGAAACAATGCCTTCTTTCGAACGAACAATTCGAATCATTTCTTTTTTTGGTTTCATTTCGCCAGAAACAACACATTTACGCAAAGGGATTTTACGTTTTTTCATCTATTTCGCCTCCTGTTTTATTCTTGCTCTTCTGATAAAGATGTGATTACTTCTACTTCGTCTGGAACTTCATTTGGTAACTCTTGCGTTTCTTCACGCAATTTTTCCATATCAGACTCTGATTTAATGTCGATTTTAAAATTAGTTAATTTTGCAGCTAAGCGTGCATTTTGTCCACGTTTTCCAATTGCTAATGACAATTGATAATCAGGAACAACTACGGTGCATGCTCGTTGATTTTCATTGAAAATCACTTCTTGGACTTGTGCAGGGTTGAGTGCGTTAGAAATATACACAGCTGGGTCTTCATCCCACTCTACAATGTCCATGTTTTCACCTTTTAATTCATTGACAATGGTTTGAACTCGTTGCCCTTTTTGACCTACGCAGGTTCCAACAGGATCAATGTTTTCATCACGAGAGCGAACCGCAACTTTTGCACGATCTCCTGCTTCACGAGCTACACTGACGATTTCAACTGTTCCATCGTAAATTTCAGGAACTTCCTGTTCAAACAACCGTTTTAGTAAATCCGGATGACTACGGCTTACAAAGACTTGAGGTCCTTTAGAAGTATTTTCAACTTTTGATACATAGACTTTGATCCGATCATGCGGTTGGTACACTTCATTTGGGATTTGGTCTTGGCGTGATAAAACAGCCTCAATTTTGCCTAAGTTGACATAGATATAACGTCTATCTTGACGCTCAACAATTCCTTGCATAATATCATTTTCGTAGGCGCTGAATTCGTTGTAGATAATCGTGCGCTCTGCTTCACGCACACGTTGTAAGATAACTTGTTTTGCTGTTTGAGCAGCAATACGACCAAAATCCTTTGGCGTTACCTCAAAGCGAATTGTGTCTCCAATTTCGTATGCTTTATTGATTTTAACTGCTTCTTTTAAGCTTACTTCAAGTTGTGAGTCCATCACTTCTTCGGTTACCTCTTTTACTGCATAGACATGAATATTGCCTTTTTTTCCGTCAAATTCAACTTCTACGTTTTGAGCTTGTCCATAATGACGTTTGTAAGCAGAAACAAGTGCTGCTTCCAAAGCTTCAATAACGATTTCTTTTGAAATGCCTTTTTCAGTTTCCAATGCATCTAATGCATTTAACATTTCTTTACTCATTTTTTTCTTTCCCTTCAATCTTATTCGTTAAAACTGGATTGCTAGACGTGCTTTGGCAATGTTTTTACGTGAAAAAGTGAATTCTTTTTCTCTAGTTTTTATGCGGACTAACAAAGTTAAATTTTCTGAATCATAGGAAGTTAAAAAACCTTCATATTGTTTTTCTCCCTCAATGTTTTGATAAAGAGAAACATGAATATACTCATTTAGCGCTTGCTCATAGTCACTTTCTTTTTTTAGCGGTCGCTCAGCTCCAGGTGAAGATACCTCGAGAAAATAGGCTTGTGGAATTGGATCTGGATCTAACTGGTCCATCTTTTCACTAAGCTTTTCACTCACAAGTGCGCACTCTTCAATATCAATACCACCTGGTTTGTCAATAAAGACACGTAAGAACCAATTTTTTCCTTCTTTTACAAACTCTACATCAACTAATTCAAAGTGACATTCATCTAAGATTGGCGTAACCACATTTTGTACGGTTTCTACTACACTGCTCAATCCTTTTCGCCTCCTTTGTCAAGATTTTTTCATTAAAAAGAGTGAGCGTTTTTATCCGCTCACTCGTTCGTGGTCTCTATCTTCTATTACTATAGCACATCTTTAAAAAAAACTCAACAAACGCTTCTATTTGCTTCACAAAATTATTTCTTATTTTTTCATTAAAAGGGTTTTTATTTTGTTTATTTTCAGCTAAAATAGACAAGACGTAATATGAAACGAGGGTTGCTTATGCTCAATTTTTTATTATTTATCCTAATTGTTACCGCTTTGGTTGGACTTTTTATCCGACACGGCTACAAGGAAAACCGTCGCTTAGTTGTGGAAACGCTAAAACTTTCCGGCAAGAGATTACCCCAAACCTTACCACATCTGACCATCATGCATCTCTCTGATTTGCATTTTTCCAGATTACGTGTATCTCAAGAGAAAATCATCCGGGCTGTTGTCGAAGCTAAGCCAAGCTATATCTTCATTTCAGGCGATACCATTGACCGAACTGCTGATTTGAAAAAAGTACCACTTGTCAGCTTTCTCAATCAACTAGCAGCTATTGCGCCTACTTTTGTGGTCTCTGGAAATCACGAGACCAGTAGTGGGCAATACAAAAAATGGATGCAACTCGTTGAATCTAGTCATGCTGAATTACTCAAAAATGAAGTGGTAGTGGTTCCATTTGATCAAACTCATATCACAATCAGTGGTTTTTTAGAAGGCCACCATACATTGAGTAACGAACAAAAAGAAAAGCTGAAATTTTCTAGCCTCAACCTTTTGCTTGCGCATCATCCTGAAAAATTTTTAGAACACATGGAGGCTTTTGCACCTTTTCCACTTGACGCAATCTTTAGTGGACACGCACATGGAGGTCAAATTCGAATTCCGGGTTTAGGTGGCTTACTTGCCCCAAACCAAGGACTTTTACCCTATTACACAGATGGTGCTTATCAAGTCAACGAACGTCCCGAAACCACGCTCTTTGTTAGTCGTGGACTCGGTAACAGTCGTTTCCCTTTTCGAATCAACAATAAACCAGTTTTACTAAAGGTAACAATCAAAGGAACATTAAAATAAAACGCATGTGAGCTGCGACTCACATGCGTTTTATTTTATTTTATTTTTATATTTTCTTGAAAGAGTTGTCTACTATATAAAGCAGGACGATTCGTATGCAGCCCCCTTGCATCCAAATACACTGTCACATAATACGTATCCGCCTTGGAATAGTCCAAGGAAAATTTCTGTGCACTTGTTGCGAGTACCTGCTCCCCTTTAAATCCGTCTTTATTTACCGTACTTTGAGTGATACGATAATACATTGGAATCACAGGTTCTACCTCAAATATTTCTTTGTCTGTTGTCCGCCAAAAACTATAAGACGATTCTGTTAGGTTTTCGCTTGATTTTGAGCTTTTTCCAACAAGCGCAGTTTTCAAGCGTTGTTGCGACTCTTTTTTTCCAGTTGAAACATTCATCAAGCCATAAAATGGTTCAACAATATCAGGATGGAGAGATTGAACCACTTGACGGACAACTAATCGAATTTTTTGCGTATACACTAGATTAAATCGATGATTCTCAACTACCTTATCCATTCTTATAATATCTGTATTTTTTAGTGGAACGAGCACACCTTCATCTAGTTGGTATCCTTTAATCCTATATCCTGGAATCACTGATGGCAATAATACAAATTGACTATCTTTGTAAACACGCTGTACCTCCGTGCTTCTAATCTCCTTGCCAAACTCATCCTGATAGTTTTTGGTAATTAATACAAAAGGCATTAGATCCTTTAACTTTACATGTGTCGTTTCACTAACATTGTTGGCACGGTCTACAGCTACCGCATGGAGATAACGATGATTGCTTGTACCGTTCAACCCCTCTAAAAAAGAATATTTGATACTATCTGGATTAACTGATAATTGAATATTGGTTACTTCTCCGTATTCGTTTCTTTCAATTGGTACACTAGATACAGGGGAATCGTCCACTTTGTAAATATACCCTTGGATATCACTCTTGATCTCTTCTTCGACTCGATCAGATCTAAGTATTCCCCTATCTTTTGTATCCGCCTCCACAAACCATTGATAACGCTTCCCAGTATCATTCGCCTCAATTCTTGCTCGAAAGTTATCTTGGTCGCCTGTCATATAAGTAATCTTTGGTTTATCAGGTCGCACTGTATCTTTCACTGTATAATCATCCGCTTTTGAATCCATGGTTACTTGCGCCAAATTATATAGAGTATTAGCCAATATCTTTCTCTCGTCAACGGTTGAAGCCCCATTACTATGACCTGTCTGAATCATTCCTAAATTTTTGTTTGTAGCTAAGTAAAAGTTTGATGTCATGTTTTGCTCATTTGTAAAAATACTACCCCAAGTAATACTAGAGGTCTCGTATTCTAACCAAATCGTCCCTCCTCTGCTTGGATCAAAAAGCTGCCCAAAAGAATGACTAATGGGCGTTGTAAGCACTACGGAGTTGGCTAGCTCAAACGGATATTTCATCATGTACCCATCATTTTTGACCTTTACCCTCGTAGAGCCTGTTGCAGTAGTACTAAGCGTAAAACCCAATTGAGCAGCAAAACGATTAAAATAATTATGGTAAGCACCATTTGATTGTCTTTGTCCAGTAATCGTATCATGTCCAAACAAAACCCCACGTCCACTATTTATAAAGTATTGCAATTCATCTGCACTTCTTTGCACTAAATCTCTATTGGCATTCCAATCCCACGAACCAAACATAATCACATCATACATGTAATCATTGTTGTTTTTTAAATATCTCACTGGATCTGAATTAAAATTCCCTAAAGACACAGCCGTAACCTGAATTAAATTATTGCCATAACGATCCTTCAAGCCTAATCCATCCATCCAAGTTTTTAATGTATTAGACCGTGCAACATCAGGAAAAACATTTAAAACCTTAATTGCTTGCCCGTACTTTGTCGATTTTGCCTCCCAGTGATTGCCATCTTCAGATTGATATAGTGTATATCCTCCTCCTGCCATATTAGGAATTGTATCCCATTCTAACTTTGCAAAACTTTTTTTAGCCGTTTTATCCCATTGATTTTGGACTTTCAAACGAAAATCTTGCTCTCTAATCACACTACTTGCTTGTGCGTAAGCTCCTCCAATGCAAAAAAAAGATAATATCGCTATTAAAAACATTCTTTTTTTGAAAAAAATTTTAAAAATCATTTTTTTCTCCTTTGTTCTCCACTAAATTTTATATTTATCAAAATATGTTCCTTTTTTATTTACACTGATTATTTTACATTAAAAGAACTTTTTAGTAAATGCTTTTTTATTAATCCATTAAAAAAGCACAAAAAAACTTGCACCCTTTTGGACACAAGCTTTTTCCTTGGAATTCTATTTACTTTATCCTGCCGATTTAGAAGGATACATTTTCAATAATTGGACTTTATCAGAGGTTCTTACTGACTTCGCATCCGCAGGTTGTGGGGTAATTTTTTGACTTGATGAGTTGCTGTTACTCTCTTGATTTCCCCCCGCTTTTAGTTGATCGTAGTTTGTTAGATGATAGACCTCAATCAATTGATCTAATTTTTCATTGTATTTTGTATCCGTAGCGTATTTTCCAGTCAATGCTTTCGTAGCTTCATGATAACTAGTCGTTTGTGATTTCCAAACTCCATGGTAAAAATCACTATTCCCACTCAAACCTTTTTTCAGAAGCTGCGCGTAATCCTCTAAAGATTCTTTATAGGAAGGATATTTTCTAAAAGCAGAATCAATCGTATAAAGTTTGCCACTGCCATCATCTTCTTGCGTTTTCATCGTCACCGATGTACCTTTATATTCTCCTTTGATTCCAAATAAATTAAAATTTGGTGTTGCAGCTAAGCCACTGTTTCCAGACCCAGATTCAAGAATTGCCTGGGCAATCATGACAGAGGCATACAAATCATTATCATGTGCAATTTGACGGGCCTCATCGCCAATCTTTTGAATAAATTCGTCTGTTGATTGATTATAACTAAACTTAGTGCTTGTTGACGGAACAACGGTTGTTTGCTCTAAAGCAGGTTTGCTAGTCCAGCTAGCCGGTTTTTCTTCTACTTTAGGAATTGTTGTTTGTGTAGCTGTGCTACTTTTGTGGTCTTCACTTTTTTCCGCAGTACTATTTGTTTGCTTTTGCTCAGTTGTTGAGGTTGTCTCCTGAGTGGTTGAGCCAGTCGTACTACTCTCACTCGTTGTTGCACTCGTTGAGGTTGAACTACTCTCACTGGTTGTATCTGATGTATTCGTTGTTGTTTCACTTGTTTGATCCGTTGTAGTACTTTCTGCAAAGTAAGTGGCTGGAGCCAATACAATGCTTGATAAAGTACAGATGGTTACGAGTGTAATGAACTTCTGAAACTTCACAAAATAACTCCCTTTCCCTTTAAAACTTTTTCTTAATGTCACTTTTTATTATACCTCTACACACCTAAAAAAACACTAAAAATACTAAAATTTTATAAAGTTTTTTAAGCTCGTTTCGACTTTTCAAAAATAATTCTGCAAACTCTGCACAATAGCTCCTAGCATCATTTGAAAATGATTTGGCCATACTACTATCTTGGTATAAAAACCAGCAAATACTCATTCTTTCTCCATCTGATCTTCCTTATAAAAATCCTCAGGAAATCTTTTTCTTAAATAATACACCATGTAAAAATCTGCAGAAGCACTGGTAAGAATAAATCCACCTAAAATGCAGAATAATTGCATAAACACATTCGCAAAATCTAAATACCTACTGTTTAAGTTTATGATGAAAACAATGAACATCACAACTGGAAGTGCCCCCATGGATAGTATATTATAAAGCTGAATCTTATTTTTTTTTGAATCATTTTCTCTATACAACTTAAATTTTAGCTTTAAAAACATAAAAATAAACGAGCAGATTACAGTAATAATAGAAATAGAAAATAAAATATTCACGATAGACATCAATTGACTTATTTTATACGAGCGGAAAATTATTTCCTTTTGTTCATGAATTAAAAGGCTAAAACCCATTATGACAAAAGTAATCCCTAATATCACAAAAGATTTAAAATAGTATTTTGCATGTTTCAAAACATTAGTTCTATTTCCTTTTTTAAAATAAAGCAACGCGCCCTGAACCATGTAAATAAAGCTTACAAACAAAAATGCTAAATACAGAATAGGTTGCCCCTCAGTAAATACACCACTTAATACCACTACTATAAATATATTTAAAAGTAGTTGAATCCAAGGCCATAAAGTGTTAAGTATTATAAATGAACCGATGCTTCTCCCATACTCTTTCATTTTGAACTCAATCATATAAAAATCTTCTTTGTCAAATTGATCAAATATATTTTTCATTTCTAGCTCCTCTCGATTTAACTATTAGCATCTTGATTGCCCGTCTTGCGATAAATTGTCTTTTTTATTTAGTTATACTTACTCTTTCCATGGTACCTGATTTAAGGTCAACTTTAAGTCTTATTCCTGAAAAATCTGTCACAAATACATGATTAGTGTCATCCACACACATAAAAAAACAATGGGGGAACAAATATATTTAGGATTATTTTTAGGAGGAGTATTCTTAATTTGCCAAACAATCTCCCTATTTCTTTAAATTCACCCATTCTTTGTTGCATCATATCATACTGAAATCCTCCGTCTTTCCTTCCAAATAACGGATTAACTTCCCCAGCCCTGATAGTATTAGCTTTAGGTCGGGTAAACTCTCCTATAAATTCAGGCAGTTGAGGTGACGCAAATTTTCTTGTATTTGCAAAGGAGTTAGCCCTTTCACATCTTTGGCTTGCATCCCCACACACAATCCGATTTCTACACCATCATATTTTCTAACAACTTCGGTATCTTCTATAAGTTTTATTTCCTGAACGCTGGTCATCTATATGATCAACTCCACTAACTTTCTCCACTACATTCATGTTTTTTATGGTGCTTTTTTCCGACGTGTTTCATCATTTAATGACTATTGGACTATTTGTTTTCTATTTTTTTGCAATTTCATTACCCTAAACATAAAAATTAGTTACTCCCATCTGAGGAAAATAAGCATTCTTCGCCACATCTTTTAATATTTCTTTTTTTCTGAAGCGTTCATATCTAAATTTCAAATTTCTTTTAGGATTTTTCATTAGAATATTTTCTAATACAGCTTTATGTTGAAAAATTGGGTTATTTTATCTCCTGTAAAGTATCACAAAAATGACAAACGTACCGTTTATCCGCAAATTATACAATGGTTTCACTCTACTCTACTCCTATATAAACAGTAGGATTCAATTTTGAGTGTAAGAAGTTAATTATTGACTGTTATCTAGTAACCCGTACTCAAAAATGGGCTTCCACTTACCCCAAAAAAATAACATAGATTTTCCCATGTTATTTTTTGTTTAGGAGAAACGCTTTTATTTTATTTCGCACAATTTGTATGCACTCTAAAGTCATTACGAAAATACTAATTATCAATGCTGCAGCAAAGAAATATATTACAAATATGAAATTAAAAAAGAGTGAGTATAGAACATAAAATAAAATAATTATAGATATATACTTTGTTATTTTATCAATTTTCTTTCTCTTAAACCATTTTTCATCATCCAAAAAAGTGCACTCCCTAATTAGCTTTTAACTATCTCATTAGCATGAACCAAAACCGAACAATCGGATTATCTGTAAATACCAGCCTTCACCTTATTCTTCCTCCATCTGATCTTCCTTGACAAAATCCTCGGGAAATCTTTTTCTTAAATAATACACCATGTAAAAATGTGCAGATAAACTAGTTGTCATATAACCAACCAGTACAGCTATAGAAACTAGGAAGAGACTTCCTATGCCAACGTTTGTTAGCATATTAAAAATGAATAATAAATATGCCGCTACAGGAGTAATACCAATAACTACTGTATTAACAAATTGAATCCTTTTTTTCCTTGCAACATTATTTTTGTAATAACCTAATTTCAAACAAACACTCATTATTATAAATGATAATGGAATAGTAAAAATCTGAACGAAAAATAAAGCATTAATAATGTTGACTAACTGCTTTCCTGTATAATACTGACTTATCAATTCTGGATTTTCATTGAGAAATATTAAAAAACCAAACATCAAAAAACTGATACCTAATACAGTAAGTATGAGATTGGGTATCGCCCAGGTAACAATTTCCTCATAAATACATAGATTGAAATTAAAAGAAAAAATTCAAAAATAGGGCACATAATGTTGTATTTTATAAAAGAGCTTAGATTCTGTTTATACTCTTTCATTTTAAATTCAATCATATAAAAATCTTCTTTATTAAATTGATCAAATAGTTTTTTTCATTTCTATCTCCTCCTGATAGTTTATCTTGATTAATATTGTACCATCATTAAATACATTTTTTATACTTATTAGTACTAATTAAATTTTAGTTTATCCTATAGTATAAAAGCAATACCTATTCTCACAAATTTCAATTTATTCCTTTTAATTCTTTTTGAACAATTAAAAATGATCATATATAGTAAAAACTACAGCATTACTTTCTTCACCTAATCGGAGATTCTTCCAATCTTTAAAAGCTGGTATATAATCATTGCCTACAGAGTCCTCGATTTTAATAATATTAATTTTATTTTTAGAATCTAAGTTAACTGGTAATAATAGTTTTGAGTCTTCTAATTCTTCGTAAAAAAATTGCTTATTCTTTTGTGTATAATCTTTTTTAATAATTTCAATTCTAGTTACTAATTCAGAATTTTTAACTTCTTCTTGTTCCATTCTTTTATCTCCTAATTTATGATAATAATCTATCTAATTTTTCCAATTCTGGAATAACAGGACTAGAAAAATGCGTAGTTTCATCAACAAACTCTCTAATCAAACTGTTAAAATTTATTTTTTCTTTATAAGTTTCATCACTCAACGCTGATGAATAAATATTTTTAACAATAGTTTGAATGTTCTTTACTACTCCTGCATAATATTGTTGATTTGGAAATTCCTTATCTAACAATATTAAAATTTTTCTACATGTTTCTTTTAATTCTTCCATTTTGTTTCACTCCTATTTGCTAGGTACTACTCTTATATCAGTAATCCACTCTAATGGCCAATCTTGAGGCAATAATATTTGATCCGCGCCTCCTTTTAAAACTGTTCCAGTTTTGTCATTTATTTGAGGAGCCACTTTCCCAATATTAAGTTTTTCACCTTTAGGTATTGTTATTTCCGCTTCATACATTCTAGAATTTTTCCACTCTGGTAAAAAGTGCAGTATCCATCTTGGCATCTATTCTCGAAACGGCTGGCTCTGTTGTGGCAAACCCTCCACCAGCATCTGCATTTCCGCCAAATGTTCTATAAACTTTTAATTTATCTACGGATTCGACAGTTCTATAATAATTATCTGTATATGTTTTTTTCAACCCATCTTGTAAATCTGCTTTTTCTACTTCAATAACTTTAGAATCTATTTTTGTACTATACTCACCATAAGACCCACTGCCTTTCTCCACTGCACTCCTGTTTCTTATTGAAAAACGATACTTTTTTTACAACTATCGTTTCATTTTTATTTAGGTGTTGTCTTACGAGTTATCTCTTTTTATTTCCGTACAATAAATACAGCTAGCACTTGTTAGCTACCCACAAATTGATTAGTGAGTTCGAGCTTACTATTCAATGGTCTGTTCTTTGACTTCAATCAAAGGAGAGAGTGCCTTTTTATTATTCGTATTCAATATAAATTTTACTCAAACGATTATTTTTTTTAAATGAAATAATTGTTTTGACTACTTCCTCTAAATCATTTTTCATTGAATTCTGATTAATTTTGTTAATATCAAAACATTCTAATTGACTAATGGAAAAAGAGTTATCTTCTATTAACCATGGTGAACCATCATACCATCCCTCATAATTAAAGTATTTTTTCACAACCCCTCTTTTTCTACATTACAATCTAATAAGTTATCTAAAATAGTCTCAAAATAACCATTCCAAATTACAAGTTTATTATTATCAGTAACAAGAGAAAGCTCTGATTCTACTTCAAAACCTTCATAAAATCTACTATCAATCATTTAATTCATCCCTTCCAATGACTTTTATCTAAAATTCTTATTTGTTCTGACGTAGCATTTCCTGCTTTTATTGAGTTTAGAGAAAAATATCAATCTAAACCATTAGACCTTTTTCTTACTCTATAATTCTAATAGCTGTTTTTCCATTTTCTCCATGGATTGATTGAAATCTACATAAAATAATGTAAAGAATTGGGAACGAGTATATTATTTTCTAGCGATTTGTTGTTTGTTGACGGGTCTATTTTCGTACTCGAAAAACTTTTCTAACACTGGTAACACCTCTTGACATTATTGAAGCTGTTCCCATACATCATAAAGTGCGTAAATATCTTGGTGGCTTATTTTTTGTTTATAACATTTCTTTCACTCCTTTAATTTTTTGATACACGAAAAACGGTACCTGTGGTTGTTTCCTCACTAATACCGTTTCAATAGTTTCATATTTTTCAGCTCAAGGCTCTACTTACTCAATTCCCGTCGAGTGGTAGAGTGCTTTTTTGTTTTATTATTATTTAAATACTATTCTACATGGTCATCTTCACTCATAACATACTCAATATCTTCATCAGTAAATTCATTACCCTCATACACTGGATGCCCGTTTGGGCTAAGTATTCCCATTACTTTTTTATCTTTATCCGATACTATAAGAGTGTATTCCTCCATAAGAAATGGGTTATCTGGTAAATCTACAGTAACTCTCCAAGCTGGTCGAATATCATCGTTGTCTCTATCATTTGGATCTATTTTAAATGTGTATGCTTCGTCAAAAAGTAACTGATTTATATCTTCATTTACAGTTCCGTTTAGCTTATCTGGGTCAGTGAATGTTTTTTTATGATACGTTTTTGCAACTTGTATTGCTTCTTTTGGAGTTAAAGTTGGTTCAATTGTTATTTCACTTATTTTTCTGTGATGTAGCGGAAAATCATTTTTGACTTTTTTTATTAACTTTTCTAATTCTTCAGCTGTTCTTTTGTGTTTAGACACAAGTTTACCTCCTATTTTAATTTAAGTCTCAGACGTTCTATATACTCTATAGAATGAATAATTGATTGATCATCAAATAAATGTTGGTTTTTCATTATTTGTTCAAACACGTGTTCTTCTCGTTCTAAGACTGCTAATTTTGCATATGCATCTTGTCCAATATTTAACCACTGCTCTGCATGAAATCCCTCATGATGTAGGGCTATTTGAGTTGGATTTTTAGGAAGTACTATCTTCCCCGTTTTGAAATTAAATCCTCCATCTACATTAGCGGGTAAAATCTTACCTTTTTTATCTATAGTAAGTTTCACACCATTTTGTCCAAACTTTTTTTTGAATGACCGTATTTCTTTTCTAGTTGCTAAACGTTCACCTATATCATTCTGTTGAATATTTATTCTTCTATAATCTAGATTAGACCCATCAGCTTTCTCTACGGCACTCATGTTTCGTGCGGTGCTTTGGAGTTCTTTGTAGCTACTTCTACTGGAGTGCTTTATCATTTGTGTGAGGTTTTCAAGGGTGCCAGGCTGTGTTCCTTTGACCATGCTGACACTCTTGCTAAATGCTCTTAGCTCTGCTGTGCCTAGTCCTAGACCGACGACGCCTAAGACGCCTCGTGTCCAGCGCTCGCCAGTCCCTAATTCTCGCCCACTAATCAGGTTCTTCCCATTTGCTGCGCTGATCACTTCGCTGCCCGCAAGTGTCACACCTAATGCCATACCTGCTGGTGGACAAAAAATTCCAACTACTACAGTTGCTGTTACCGCACCGACTGTGAAAAACATCTCTTTGCTTTGTTGCCCATCTTTCACCGACTTATACTCAAAAGCACCAGAATGTAAAATCGCCGTTTGATACTCACTGTAGCTAATCTTATCTCCACCCGGATGATTTTTGAGATAGCTCTTCCACTCTCGGTTCATCAGCTTGCCAACAAAATTCTTCCCGTTTACTATATCCGCCAAGTCAATGTTGGTCTTTTCGATTTCGATTGTTTGACCAACCCCATCCCCATAGATCGTTTCTTTTGACGTAATTCCTAAACGATTCTTTGTGGTATACTCGCTAATATCTAGATCTCGTACCGCTTCAATATAGGCATCTATTTTTTTATAGAATGGATCATCTATTTCCTCTGCCAACACGCCGTTTACTTGCGTCGTAAACTCTTGTAGAACAGCTAGCTTTTCTCCGAGAGTTTCATACTTACTTGTATGATTTTCATGGCTAAAATGGATCAAACGATCTTCATCATAAGAACGTATCACTTCCTCTGCCTCTTCCAAATTTCTGGAAACGGCTTTTAACTCTTCGGTGACGCCGATTCCATAACAGCCTGTCAAGTGTGACAAGGCCTGATTCGTTTTTTCCCAGCTACTCTCAGTATACTTGACATCTGGCATTTTTTCACCTTGTTTTCCTTTTTCTTATTGAAAAACGATACTTGTTTTTACAACTATCGTTTCATTTTTATTTAGGCTCCACTTTCTCGATTGCCGTCGAAAAGTGAAGTGCCTTTTTTATTTTATTAAATTCCAAAGCTTACCATTTAATGCACTGATGGCTTGATTGATTTCTATTCTTTTTGAGTTATCATTATCCCAAACATAAAAATCAGTTAATCCTCCTTGAGGAGGATAAATATTCTTCGACATATCTTTTAATATCTCTTTTTTTTCCGAACTATTCATATCTGAATCTATAATTTCATTTATATCTTTTAACTTCTGAATTTGATAATTGATTTTTCCATTATCATATTTTATTAAAAGTGGTAATAATTGTTGTACTACAATTTTAATCTCAAGTTCAGTTTCCAAATAACTCACCCTATCCTACTTTAATGGTTGCTTGCCTAAAATGTTTACTTTGTCTAGAAGCCATGGCTCTTGGATAAATACTTGATTATTATTTAAGCCTCCTTGATAGACTCCACCTTGGTTCCCCACTGGTCCTTTGTAAATTGTTGTACCAGCTGGTATCTCAATTTTATAAACTGTATCTATGGTTGACGTTCCCGTTAACGCTCCATTTTTATCTAACCATTGAGGTTTTACTGCAGAATTGATTCGAACATTTGCTACTGAACTGGGTGGTGTTTCTGTAAACCATTGTCCTAAGGGACTAGTTGAATCTCCACCTCTATAATAGACTTTCGTTTCCTTTAAAACCTCCATATCGTATCTGCCGCCATAAAAATTCTTATTTGGTTGCCCTCTAACTTCATTCAATGGGCCTGGATTGTCATATCCATTATATTTATAAGTGTATAAATCATCATACTTTGAAACTACGTTAGCCCCACCAACTTTCTCCACTGCACTCATGTTTCGTGCGGTGCGTTGGAGTTCTTTGTAGCTACTTCTACTGGAGTGCTTCATCATTTGTGTGAAGTTTTCAAGGGTGCCAGGCTGTGTTCCTTTGACCATGCTGACACTCTTACTAAATGCTGCGCCTATTCCTAGACCGTCGACGCCTAAGACGCCTCGTGTCCAGCGCTCTCCGCTCCCTAGATCTCGGCTACTAATAATGATAATGATTCTTTTAATCCATAAAACACTCTAAAAAAGTCAATAGAACGCTTCAGCTCTCCTACTTCGCTTTTCAGTATCTGAGGAACTCAAAAAATACTGGTTTTATTTTGAACCATCTCTAATAATCGATTGATTCTACTCATAATTTTTGTTTGGTTTTTATAAAACAAGTGTAATAATTGTGAACAATAATAATGACGATTCATAATGGTACTGTCTGGATAATCTATTGCTTCAAAGTCACGGTCTATAAATACTAATGCATACATCCACGCTTTCAATTTTTAGATGTAAACATCCAATCGTTCATATTGTTCAAATGTTACTCTTACATATTGATTTTCACTTGTCATTTCTTTTTCTTCCTCTCAAAGTCCATTGAAAGTCAGCTTTCTCTAAAAAAGAAAAACGATACTA
This sequence comes from Vagococcus entomophilus, assembly GCF_003987595.1. Taxonomy (NCBI): domain Bacteria; kingdom Bacillati; phylum Bacillota; class Bacilli; order Lactobacillales; family Enterococcaceae; genus Vagococcus; species Vagococcus entomophilus. The sequence continues at coordinate 999,951 of NZ_NGJZ01000001.1, forward strand.
GTTTTCACTAATACCGTTTCAACAGTCTATTTCACTAGCTTTGTACACTAAATAAATTCAATAAAGGCTGGAATTCTCCCTTATTTTTAGGTACAATCAATGCATCTAGCTTTTTGTTAGCTATTGGCAACTTGATTAGTGAGTGTATGCTTACTATTCAAGGCTCAATCACTTGATTACCAGCCTTGTGATTGAGTGCCTTTTTATTTAAATTTTCTTCTCAATAAATTTTTTTATTTCCGTTTAAAAAAAGGCTCATACCCTTTTGTCACATTTTGACCTAAAGAAGTATTTAAAGATATTATATCAAGAACATCGTCACTTTTTAAAAACTTTTCTACACACTTACTGATTTTAGGTAATATTGTTTCCTCATCTTTCGTTTCAATGACCAGTAATAAACTTATCTGATTTGCTTTTACCATTTGAAGTAAAAAAGCACTTTTTACAGAAGTTCCTTCTTCAAAAAAATTTTTACATGCTTCAACCAATTGGTAAGGATAATCTTTAGGCATACCAATAGAAATTTTTTCACCTTTCTTAATAGTCGTCTGAGATTTTTCTAAAAACTGAAGATTTTCTCTAGTTAATACTAAATTATCACTATAGGGATTAATAACAATCCCAAATATACTTGAATCAGATTGCACTATATTAAAACATTCTTCAAATGTAAAGATAGTTGATTGTGATTCTTTTGTGTTGTCACTATTTAGTTGAAAGTTTTGCCAATCTGTAAATATTGGCAAATACTCATTCTCTTGTTTATCCAATATTTTTATAATAGATATTTTGTTCTCTTCTTTTACTATAGCAGGTAATAAAAATTTACTTTTCCATAATTGTTCATAAAATTTATTCTCAATTTTTTTTGTATATTCTTTTCGTAAAAGCTTCATCATTTCACATAACTTGGGATTTTCTACGATATTTTGCTTATTCATGACTATCCCTCCTCACTAAACTGTAATTTTAATTCTTTTGATAACAGTTCTAGTTCTTTTAAAATAATACTAGAATAGTCACCTGTATCATCTACAAAATTTCTGGATAAACTTGGAATGTTAATAGTTACTTTTTTTACACTATCTTTATCATCGATCTCATCTAATAACTGTTTGACGGCTCTTTTAATTCTAACAATACTATAATTATCTTTTTCCTTCCACTGACTTTTTTCTATAGAATCCAAAATTTGATAACACTGCTTTCTTATATTTTCCATACTACACCTCTACTTACTTGGAACAACTCTTGTATTTGTTATCCAATCAGAAGGCCAATTCTTTGGTAATAAAATCTGATCAGCTCCTCCAGATAAAATAGTACCTGTTTTAGTCGTTTGTGGTGCTACTTTTCCTATATTAAGTTGTTGCCCTTTTGGAATTGTAATCTCAATCTCATATTGTCTACTATTACCCCATTCTGGCAACAATGCTGTATCTATTTTAGCATCTATTCTTGTTGTTGCAGGTGAGGTTGTTCCATATCCTCCGGTTTGTTTTGCTCTTCCTCCATATGTTCTATAAATTTTTACTTCTTCTAATGTTTCAACAGTTCTATATTGACCGTCTGTATAGGTATTTTTTATATCATCTATTAGATTTGCTTTTTCTACTTCAATAACTTTAGAATCTATTTTTGTACTATACTCACCATAAGACCCACTGGCTTTCTCCACTGCACTCATATTTCGTGCGGTGCTTTGGAGTTCTTTGTAGCTACTTCTACTGGAGTGCTTCATCATTTGTGTGAAGTTTTCAAGGGTGCCAGGCTGTGTTCCTTTGACCATGCTGACACTCTTACTAAATGCTCTTAGCTCTGCTGCGCCTAGTCCTAGACCGACGACGCCTAAGACGCCTCGTTTCCAGCGCTCTCCGGTCCCTAATTCTCGCCCACTAATCAGGTCCTTTCCATTTGCTGCGCTGATTACTTCACTACTCGCAAGTGTCACACCTAATGCCATACCTGCTGGCGGACAAAAAATCCCGACTACTACAGTTGCTGTCACCGCACCGAATGTGAAAAACATCTCTTTGCTTTGTTGCCCGTCTTTCACTGACTTATATTCAAAAGCACCAGAATGTAAAATCGCCGTTTGATACTCACCGTAGCGAATCTTATCTCCACCCGGATGATAGTTGGGAGTAAAATAACTTACTTCTAAATAAAAGATATGAGCTACGCACAAACGCTACATAAATTCGAAAAATTTTCGATTTATATAAACCCAAGTTTTTATCTATTGCCCCTACTATAATTTACCTTTTTGAGCTGTCAATTTTATTGTTTTTAGTCTTATTTTCAAACCGAATAAACTTATTCGGCTCAAAGTAAAATTAAAAACTAGTTTTCAAACAATGCCTTTAAATAAATTTCAATGTATATATGATCCTCTACTACCCTGGGCATAACAAAAAAATGAGAGCCAATTTCCATATTGTGTTCTTCTGTATAACGAATTAATTCAATATGCTTTTCAATTGTTTGTGTTTCATAATCATTTGAAACTCTGGTCATAATCATACTTTCTATTAAGAAATAGGATCTAAAGATGATTTCTTTATCCTGCATGTCGGGCAACTGATTTTCTTCTACCGGAACGAAAACCTCCATTGTCAAAGGTTCTTCTCTAAAATCTGTAATTGTGGAATAAAACATCGGACCACTTGGTGTTAGATTTCGCATTTCTAATTCTTTCCCCATTTCCTCAATGACCAAATTCATATCATTTGGATAGAGGGTATAAAATTTAGAGACAACGTTACGAAATGAAATCATTTGACCTTCTGCTATCATGACTCTCCCCCATTTTTGATAGGCATATAGACATCAATCATTACTTCATTAAATACATCTAAACAAATACAATACGCTTTTTTTTCAACTACAACGCCAATTTTTTTCGCTTCTTGCTCTAACATATCTTGGACATACGATAAATTTGGTTCACTATCTGCGTGTCTCATCATCATTGCATCTGGTATCACCAATTCATCCACAAAATCAATCTGAGCATTCTCATTTCCCTGCAACGGAACGTTGACAGGCATAAAAAATTCGAACTTTTTAAACTCCGGTTCATTTTCTCTTTTCTCCATAGAAAAAAGAGTCGGTCCATTTTGATACACACCTTCTGCATATTCTAAATTCTTCAATAGTTCAAATCCCTGCTCCCATTCATCTTCTTTCATGATTGCTTGAAAACGTATTAAATTTTGCATAATCAATGGACTTCTATCAATCTTCATGCTATTCTTCCTCCATTTGATCTTCCTTGACAAAATCCTCAGGAAATCTTTTTCTTAAATAATACACCATGTAAAAATCTGCTGAACAACTTGCTCCAAAATATGCTCCAATAATACAAACTAATGGAAAAACTTTATCTATTGAATCTATTGAACTAAAATGTGCCTGTCTAAATAAGTTAATAAAAAAGACAATAGATGTTGCTACCGGGAGTGCCGCTATAGATAATGCATTATAAAGTTGAATCTTACTTTCTTTCGAATCATTTTTTCTATATAATTTCAATTTCAACTTCAAAAACATAAAAATAAATGATAAAACTATTGTAATCAATAAAACTCCTAATAAGATATTTAGGATAGAGCCTATTTTGTTCGATTCACTCAAAGAATAGATTAATTCTTCATTGTTATCTACTGAAATAGAAAAACCTAATATGACCAATGTTAGACATATTAAAACAAAAGTTTTAAAATAATGCCTAGCCTGTTTCAAAACATTGGACCGATTTTTTCTTCTAAAATACATAAACAAAGATTGAATCATATAAATAAAGCTTGCAACTAAAAATACTAAATATAGAATAGGTTGCCCCTCAGTAAATACACCACTAAGTACTACAATTATATATATGTTGAATAATAAATGAATCCATGGCCACAAAATATTAAGTACTATAAATGAACCGATGCTTCTCCCGTACTCTTTCATTTTGAACTCAATCATATAAAAATCTTCTTTGTCAAATTGATCAAATATATTTTTCATGTTTTAACCCTCTCTATTTTTTAACCAAATGCCCATTTTCCAACACTCTGAAATCCTTTTGTAATATCAGAAACAGTGTCAGAAACAGCTTTTGTAACTTCTTTGGCCTTTTTAGTAACAAATTTTCCTGCATCAGAAACAGTTTTACCCACGCCATTCTTCAATACATAATTCATTCCTTTTTTTACGCCATTCATAGCCATTGAACCTATTGCTCCAACACTAGCACCAATTACTGTACCAATAACTAGTCCCGCAGGCCCGCCTAAAGCCGTCCCTATTGCCATTCCGACCTGTGCAGAAGCTCCCGAAACGGCCAAATCTCCAACTGTCCCAACTACCGTACTCACTATGCTTTTATTTTTGCTTAATCCAGAAGTTCTTGCTTCATTATAATTGTCATATGCCATTAACCCAGTGGTGGCAACTGATAAAACAGATCCTCCAGCTTTCAAAGCTTTTCCAACTTTTGACAATTCTTTATAGCCTTTAAAGTCAACTAGTTTAAAGCTTTTTTTAGCTCCGTCAAACGCAGCCTTTCCTATTGCTTTTGTCACTCCTTTTACATTTTTTCCAGCGTAGTTAAAAAGAAAATTGGGATCTCCTTCTATACATCCCATTTTTTTAAAAATTTCTTTTCCTAATTTTGTTACCTTTCCATGTTTAAAGCGCAAGACTTTATATCCCGTATTTCCCCACTTCTTGCCGTTTCTTAAGTATGTGGCTATTTTACCATCTTTAATAATCACCGAAGCATTATTGACGTTTTTTGCATCTTTCCATAGTTTAGCATAATATAAACCTTTTGCAGGAGTTTTAATATAATTTTTATATGTTTTTCTTATATTTTTACTATTTTTTATTTCAGCTATAACACTATTTCCCATTGAGGCTTGATATGCTTCTATCCCTCCTTTGCTAGTTGATATTTTTTTCATGTTTTTTTGAGCATTTTGTAAGGCTGAAATTGATTCTCCAACCAGTGAAACGATTTGTGCTTCTTCCGACATATATTGATCAAAATTTTCCACTAGACTAGTCATAACCTTATTTACATTTTTATGCGCACTTAAAAATAAACTTGCATTGACTTTACTCACACGACAGATACTACTAACCGATGCGATTTCATCATTTATAGCATCCACCTCTTTCTTTATCGCCTCTTTCTTACTTTTTAATTTTTTTTCTAAAGATTGAATGTAATCTGTTTTGATAATACACGATTGACTTTCATCTACATTAAAATGAAATGACTCTATTGACGACTTTAATGCTTTTTGTAAATCATCGATTGAATCTTGATAGGACAAGCTTACATTCAGGTGGACTTCTTCTAAATAATTTTTTGTAGCAGTTGCCCCCTTCCCTGAAAAAGACTTCATACTGGAAAGATTTTGTATTGATCCTCTCATCCCAACTACAGCATCTCTTAGAGAGGAACTATTTTTCTCAAAACTATTATAAAAATCATGAACTTCACCCATCTTGATATTTGACATTATATTCACCTTCTACTTTTTAAATTATTTACTTTTTGACTGTGCAATTCCTTCTGCAATTGCTTTGTCAGATTCAACTATTTTTTCTCCCATTTGCATAATTTTATCAGTATCATCGGTTACTAATTGCTTATAATTGTCAATCATACTTTTAAATTCTTGAATGATTGCGACATAATCTGTAAATGGTGTAATATTCGTTTCCCCAAGATTGTCACTACATTGAAATTTTATCTGTTGTACTTCTGTCTTCACTCTTTTTATATTTGTATCAAAAACTTGCTTGTCTAATGTAACTTTTGCCATACTACCTCCTCCTAGATGCTATTTATTTGTGCCGTTAAACTTGAAATTAATGCTGTCTGACTGCTGATTTGGCCTTCGAGTGTTGTCATTTTTTGTTCCAATTCTCGTTTTTTGGTTTCAATGTCTTCAATTGATTGTTCGATTTTTTTTGCGATTCTACTGGCTTCTGCTTGCATTTCGGCTAGATTTCGTTTGGCATTATTTGCTTTTTGGCCCTGCCAGGAACTGGGCTCAATCGTCGTTGAGCTCAGTTGTTGTTTACTTGAATTAAAATCTGCTTCATGTGTTTTAATCGCAATTAATGCTTTTTTTAATTTTTGTATTTTAGCTTGTAAACTACTTTTTTGACTATTTAACGCATTTAAATGACTACTTGCAGTACTTACTTTTCTGCTAAGTTCTGAGCGCTTTAGCGCTTTTTCTTGGGCTTTTTTTGCCTCATCCTTATCTGACATCTCTCACTTTCCCCTTTTACATTTTTACATTTTATACATGTGGATGTTTGATTTTAATGAACTGTTTATCCGCCACAACATATCCACTGTCTACTTCTAAATCAGGTTCTTTGGACATATAAGGCTTATCTGCATACATTTGGTCGGATACCCTCATTGCAAAAACAGCAGTTTTTACCAATTCTTTCACCAAGCGAGCAAGCCCTATGCGTGTTTTTGCCATATACTGATGGTCGCCTGCAAGAATAAAATAAAGACCTTTTCTATTTCCCTCTTGCATGAACTCTTTGAATTCATCCTCGGTCAATTTAGCAGCTTTTTCAAAACTTTCCATATCCGTAATATAAATAAACCATTTAGGTAATTTTGATATTTCTTCTATATTACGATTTCTAAGCTCTATCAACAAATCGTTTTTGACTTGTTCCATATTCTCAAGATTCATAATATACGCATTTACTTCAACAGACTCTCCATCAAAATTTTTACCAGAATCAATTACCATTGTATTTGCTTGTTGGTTCAATAATTCCATGCTGCTCAATATTGATTCTTTTAAAGGTTGTAATGTTTTCAGTTGCTCACCGAAAACAGCTAAATTCCCATGATACTCAGGGATATAAGGAAATACTTCTACCTCTTCAAAATCAAGGCCTAATGGCACAGCACCTTTTTCAACAGCTCGCCTGACTGACCTCTTTTGTCTAAACTCTTCAAAGTTCAAAATTTCTGGAATCATTGGAATCTCCTCTGGTCTTTCCCCGCTCCAGTAAGCATCCATCTCACTTGCTTCACGGCGCATGTTCTCAATGATTTCAAGAACATCATCGCCGTCTGCTGGGAGGGCGGTTTGGAAGATTTGCGGTTCTTCTAGTTTGATCAAGCCACGTCCGGGTAAATCATCTACTACCAGTTGAGTTCTGCCAACAATGGCACGTGCTTCGCTATCATCAATCAGTTTTAATGGGATTTGGACTTTGATATTGCTATACAAGTTCATCCGCAAGCTATTTTGACGTCCTGCTGAGAGAATCAAATGAATTCCTACTCCAGCCCCTTCACGGGCAACTGAGACAATCATCGCTTCTAATGCTTCTCCAAATTTGGTGTTTTTCATCCCTTCAAATCCGTCAAGTGGAATCAAGATAATGGGTTCTTCGTTGCCACTGGCTTTTTCATACATGTCAAGGGTAGCTACTGAAAATTCGCTGAGTAACTTTTTGCGTCGTTTGATTTCTGCTTGAATGCGTCGGATAAACTTGCCAATTTTTTCTTCGTCATCAATCGTCATCGTATCTGCTACATGTGGCAAGTGTTTAAGTGGCAGTAAGCCATTGGTGCCAAAGTCAAGTAGATAAACATGCAAGTGCGCCGGTGAGTGTGTTCTCGCTAGATCCATCACAACGGTTTGAATCAAGGTAGATTTGCCATAACCTGGACTCGCATATACGGCAATGTGTCCGTCTTTACTTAGGTCTACAGTAAGCGTTTCTTGTGCTTGCATACTTGGGATATCTACAAACCCAATCACAGGTTTCATAGCGGTTTTCGCCTTGTTCCACGCTTCTTTAAAGTCCACTTGGTGCAGGTTGCTTAAGTGGATTTGTTCTGGAAGCGGTGGTAGCCATGGACGAGGTAAAGGAGCAATGTTTGCTTGTGCTACTACAGTGTGAATGCCATCCACAATCGCCTCTAATTCGGTTGGTACTTGTTGGATATCTTCAGCATTCTCTAACCCGCTTAAATCTTCGCTTAGAATTTCGTATTGCCCTAATTCGTTGATGCGATAAATCGTGTAATCTTCAATATTTTGATTGTCTTTATCAGGTTGGTAATCCGCCCCACTCCAGGCACTTTGGAATAATTCGTAGATTTCGTTGTTCCCTACTTGTAAATAAGCCCGTCCTGGCTGGGTAATTTCTGCGGCATCAGGAGTTTTGAGCATTTCCATAGAGTCTTGTTTGTCTGCTACTTTTAATGCTAGTTTGAATTTCGAGTTGGACCAAATTTGATCATTAACGACTCCACTTGGCTTTTGCGTTGCAAGAATCAAATGAATCCCAAGTGAGCGACCAATACGTGCAGTTGAGACTAATTCATCCATAAATTCTGGTTGTTCTGCCTTTAACTCAGCAAATTCGTCTGAAATTAAGAATAAATGCGGCATTGGTTGGGACACGTCCCCATTTTTGTAAAGTTTTTGATATTGATTGATGTGATTGACATTATTTTCTGAAAACAATCGTTGACGACGTTTCAACTCGGCATTAATAGAAACGAGTGCGCGCATACTTTGAGCACCATCTAGGTTGGTGATGGTGCCAAGCAAATGCGGCAAATTTCTAAACAAGTTCGCCATGCCTCCACCTTTATAGTCAATGAGTAAAAACGCCACATCATAAGGGTGAAAGTTGACCGCCAAACTGATGATATAACTTTGGACAATCTCTGATTTCCCTGAACCCGTTGTTCCGGCAACCAATCCATGTGGCCCATGTGCTTTTTCGTGCAGATTGAGATAGACAACATCGTCTTTCCCACGCAGTCCAAGCGGTACCGCCAAGCTTTTATGTGGAGAATGTTCCTGCCAGCGACTTTCAACGTTTAGTTCTTCGAAATGCTCGACGCCGTATAATTCCATAAACGTGACAGATTCTGGAATACTACTTTTAAGATTTTGCAGGTGATTGAGTCCTGCCAAAGTTCTTGGAATTTGTTCTTTGTCAAATGCTTGTGGGAAGTGATCGAGCTTGAAAGATGTATTTCTCAATTCTCCTTGTTCCATCACTAGGACTCCTGTTTGGCGATCCCGAATATCAATAACGGTTTGAACATTATCCGAAAGACTGCTCATCACGTCTTCAACAAAAAGGATACTACAGCCAAGTTCACTTGGATCTTCATTAAAAAATTCCATAATAACGTGATCCAAAATCAATTTTTCATCTGTAACCATCACGACGTAGTGTGGACTAAACAAGGTACTTTCACGACTATTCCGATTTTCATCCAACTGGTTGCGACGGTTTTTTAGGATTTGATTCAAACTATTTAGCACCTGATCTCGACTTCTTTGATTGTAAACAAACCCCCGGACATTCATATCTTGCAGAGTCGAGTGTCTAAACCAACGCATCCATTCCCAAGACTGTTTCTCTTCTTCTGGAAAAATCGAAATAAACTGCAAATCATGATAGCTATGAAAAGTCGCAAGTTGATTGATTAGGAGATGCAATTGTTCAATTACCAAACTTCTTGGTCCGATGTATCCAACCGGCCCATTCATCAGATTGGCGGTGATTGGCATGTCTTGAATCATGAGATTTTGCTCATACAAGGCATAGCCTTGTTCCTCTAATTCATCGCCTTTTTTCTCTCGTTCTTTATTGGGATAGTCCACCTGTGTAGTCGTATGAACCTCACCTAAGCCTAATCGATAATATAAAAAATCAAAATGAAGCGGTGTTTTTTCATAAATACGCGGTGAGTAATGTTCCACCAGTTCTTTGATTTTGATAATACTTGGATAATGATACAACTGTCCCTTTTTCTGTGTCTCATTTACTTGTCTTAATTCGATTGATTTTTTTATCAAGTAATCATGATAATTTTCTTTTCGAGCTTTTGTCTCGATTTTAAACTCTTTTCTCGTTTTGAAAAAATTGACTACTGAAAAAATAATCGTTGCAAGAGTTGTCGCAATCGTGGCTAACACATACAGACCATTGGGACGAATAAAGGCCATTGCGACACTCACCATAATCATAATCAGTGGTGGAATCAAGGTTTTCAGTAGTTGTTCGGTTGGTTTGGTCGGCTCTTGTGGCGGAGTGCTGATTGTAAGCTTGTCTTCTGGCTCTCTATAAATGACCCGAGGAGAACGATGGAAATCAGGATATTCCCGTGAAAATCCGTACCTAGAGCGTGCTAACTGCGGTAGTTTGGCTGCAACAATCGTCTCACTGGTCACATGAATTTCATTTGGGAACACGCGAAAAGTGGCACTGCCAAAACTGATTTCATCTCCAGCTTCCAGCATAATTTGATCTGCTACGAGCGCTTCGTTATTCACATATAACTGTTTTGAAAACGAAAGCAACTCCCACTTATCTGTTGCTTTTTTTAATAAAAATTGGGGTTCGCTAGTCTCAAGTCTTAAGCTACAGCCAGCTTCATCGCCGACATAAATTTCGTGTTCATTTGAGCAATCATACATTTTCCACAAAGCGTTCTTCGAAAGAAACAATTGAATTTTTTGATTGCCCTCACAATCTAATATTTGCTGGTCAATCAATGGTACACTCTTTTGGTCGGTTTGAACATGCCATTGATCTGCTTCAAAATAGAATTGCCACGCTTGGCCACTTGGCACCTGAGGTAATAATAGATCCGCATTTGGCACATTTCCCACTATCAGCTTTTTTTCGGTATTGAGTGGCAACTGATAACGAAATGGAGCAAGGTATAGCGTTATATTTGCTTGGTTCACTGTTTATTTCCCTCCTGATGTCGTCTGACTTGTTGTTTCTTTCTTACTAGTACTTGAGTCGGTACTTGATTCTTGAATGCTTTTATTTCGCTCGTCTTGATATTTTTTATAGTCTTCTTGTAGTTTCGTGATTTTTTCTTCTTTTTCTGATCCAGTCAATTTGCTACTACTACGAACCTGTTCAATCTTTTGAGCAATTCCATATAGAATTAGATCAGATTCTTCTAAATTTTTAGCAATATCAAGCGCATTGTCAAAATCTCCACGTCCAATGTTGACCCAGTAAGTCAAATAATCTTCGCTTGATTTTAAACTGAGATTGTTGTAGATGGCCGTTTTTTGTTTTTCTGTCAGTGTAGCTCCTTGGACGACACTATAGGCCAACTCATACTTTTGTGTATAAGGAATTTTGTCGGTCTTTACGCTTTCTAATTTTGAAATCACCGTATCATAATCTTTTTTTAAAAAAGAAGTATCTGTTGCGAGCATCTTATCTTGAAAAGGTACTTTAAAGAACAGAAAGTAGGCTAATGGAATCAGCAATAATACAGCAAGTGCACTCACCCAAATACTAGCTTGTTGAAAAATCCGATAGTTTCTTTTTTTGACTGTTCTAAACGTTTTTTGGTTATAGCTCACCGTTTTTTGGTACAAATCAGCCAAGTAGGCTTCTATCGCATTAAAATCTTTTGCTTGCTGAATGGTCGTTGCAAACTCACTTCCTTTGAAAATCTCCAATTGTCCGTCATAGAGTTCCTCAAAGCTGACTTTTTCTTCAAACAAAGCAATCACCAGTGCTTGATACTGCCTTAGTAAACCATCTGTATCCAAGTCTTTCGGGCTCATTTTTCCTTTTAATCCACGATAGGCAATTTTGGGTTGTAAGTTGCGATCAAAGACGATATTTTCAGGGGCAATAAAAAAAGTGAGCGGTAGGCTTAATAAGTTTTGAACCGTGAGTAAATTCCAAGCAGCCCGAATTTTTTCAGCTTTTGGCAAGTGTTTCACTTGATAAAAACTTTGGTCATCACGCTCGATTTGATACGTAAAATCCACACTATCTTCTTGCCAAGAAACCTTGCAAGGCAATAGCTTTGGCTCGGCCATTTCTAAAAGGAGCAACTCTTTTTCCTCTTGAACTTCAACCTCAGACTGTTTTAAAGATAGCTGCCACTTTGCTGCTTCTTTTTCAAACAAGAATTCTTTTTTTTCAAAATTAATACTGATTTGTTCCGCCATGATTTACTCCCCTATCACTTCGAGAATATCCCCATTCGTTAAGGGATAATCTTTCAATTTTTTATTATCATCTAGGATTATTCGTTTATTTTTCACTTTAATTTGATACTTGTTTGGTTGAATCTGTTTTTGGAAAATCTTATTGATTTCTGTCAAAAGGTGGTAGACGGAAATATTTTTAGGAATTCTTAAATCATAGGATTGATCCTTATTATCTTGAAAATAGAGTGTAATGTTTAAATGATCTTCTTTCTCTGCCATTTTTATCCCCTTTTTCCGATTTTATAAGAAGCAACACCACCAGCACCTAAGACACCTGCGCTACCAAACAATGTAGCCACAAGTCCAGCTCCAGAGTTAGTCCCTGTTGTTTGGGTAGTTGCGGCGGAGGCTACTTGTTCGTTTGTTCCAGCAGGATTGTTTACAAACAAAGTCGCCACATCATTTTCAGTTGCTTTTGCACTTTTTTTGACAAATAGTTGCTGTACTTCTTTGGTTTGTGTTGCTTTTTCTTGTTTTTTTGCTTTTTTTAATTTTTGGTTATTGTCTTGATTAAAGATTGATTCATCTACTGTACTGGTATTTTGATGAGAAGCAGACTGATCGTCTTCTAAACGATCAGTCTGAATGTTTAAGTCATTATTGATTAGTTTTTCTTCTGCTTTAGCAGTCGTTGTTGTTGCTAACAATAGGACTGTGCACACAGACAGTAGTCCTACTATTATTTGGCTTTTTTTCATGATTCACTCACTCCTTTTAGTTGGCGTGGCTGCCAAATAAAGAGATTCAACAAAATGAACCCTATAATTAAGACACATACAATTGCCATTCCCCCCGTATTTAATGCTTGACTAGAGAAGAAGGTGTTTAATACTTGTTCACTATATGAGAGTGGATTAATGGCTTTAACTATTTTAGCCATTCCTTTGACATCGATTGTAGTCCCTGTTGCACTGGATAAGAAAATATAGCTCACAAACGCGAATAAACTGATTCCAAATCCGACTACTTTAAACTGTTTGATTAGATAATGATTCATCAGCGTAAATAAAACAGTAAAGAGTAAAATAACTGTGAACCACGAGACTTTTTGCTCAGATGGAATCGCTAGTTCTCTCATACTCATAACCGCAAGTATCCCACCTAATAGCACACTGCTGCCGATTAAAAGTAACGTATGCATGATGTTATTTGCAAACCATAATTCTTCTTTTTGGAAGGTATCTTTTACTTTGGCAATAATGGTTTGCGTAGCAAAAACAAATCCTAAAAATAGACTGGTTACAAACAGTACGATTACCCAAGTGAATGGTTTGTAAACTTCCGCACTTTTCACCGTTGCTTCTGATTTCCCATTAACAGGATTGGCAATAAACTGCATTAATACATCATTAGATACTCCTTCCTTATAGGCATTGTTTAATACTTTAACAAACGAACCTACAAAATCATTATTCTTTTGTAACTCATCAGTAAAATTGTTCATGACTTTGTTGGCACTTTTTGAGAGCTGTTGCCCGTTTTCTTGGGCATCCTTTACTTGGCTATCAAATGAGGTGAAAACAGTTTTTACAGAATCAGAAGCCTCCACATTTGCTTGAGAAGCGTCTTTGAGTGCTTTGCTTTCTTCGACCAAACTTTGAACCGTTGTTTTGCCCGAATCTAATTGACTATCTGTTCCTTCGTTCACTGTCGCAACCTTTGATTGACCTGTAGCAATAGTTGTCATATTTTTGCGCCAATCGCTCAATTTGTTGAGCTGATCTTTGATAGATGCTTGCAAGGTTGTATTGTTTTCTTGGACTTCTAGTAAGCGTTGATTCAGTGATTCTTTTTGTGCCATTATCTCGGTCGATTTTTTCTGTAATTCGCCTATTTTCTCTAATTGCGAAGCCAAGTCATCACTCATTGCATTCGTCAATACATTTTCAAAATGTTGTCTAAAGTCAATGTTTGGCAGCTCTTGTGTAAGATATTCATAGTCAGCCTTGTCATAGCCGTTGTACGCACTTAAGCTTTGCTCAAGCTCGGTATAATGCGCCTCAATTTTGCCAACAATTTCTGAATACGCTTGTTTGGCTTTTTGATAAGCAGCATAGCCTTCTAGAGGAATGCTTACTGGCTGCGTCGATTGCCAATTGAGTGCCTTTTGCTTTTTCACCGGTGCGGCTGATGTACTAGATTCAGTCGTGCTTTCAGAGCTCGTACTTTCTGTTGAACTTGTACTGGTTGTCTCAGTAGTACTTGGTAAAGTCGCCTCTTCTGCTTGTTCTTCTTGATGATAGGTCACATTGAGTGTTGGTGTTGAAACAGCTGTGTCTAGCGCTGTCTCACTTGCAAAATGATATTGAATGGTTACATTTTGCGGGGTATCCACTTTAATTCCTTCTGCTGATAACCATTCCCCATTAGTGTATGTCTGAGTGCCCTTTTTGTCTTGCACACTTACAAGATCAATCAGGATTTGTTGATCTGGACTCATTGTAAAGGAGCCGTCTTGAAGTCCGACAATATTTTGTAATTGAGCAACTTGTTTTGCGGTCAATTTTTGCTTGTTCTCATTTAAATCCGCAATTTTTTCTTCTAAAGTTTTTTTCAACGAAGCGTTCTGCTCGGTGGGAAAGTGCAACTCATTTTTATCTGATTGAATCGTTTGAATAATACTTGGCAAAGTGTTATTAATTGCGTCTACTGCATCAGTTTTTTGATCATTCACCTGTTGCAAAGATTGTCTTTGGTCTGGTGTTAGACCCGACTCACTTTCAGATAGGTAAGGAAGTGCGTCGATTTTCTTTTGCAGTCCTTCTTGTCTAACTTGCTGATCCTTTACAATACCACTGATATGCTTTTTGAACATTGCATAACTTTGGGGATCCCTGCTTTTTAGTACTTGGTCTAAGGTAATCTTTGTATCCTTATCTACCTTTGCAGGATCCATAAGAAAATACTTAAACAATTGATCTTGATAAAGAGTGACTATATTATGGATTTTATCTTCAATCTCTCTTTTTTGTTGGTCAATCGCTTGTTGATTATTTTTAAGCTGTTCCTCTAAACCTTGCATTTGATTGACGAAAGAATCATTGCTAGTTTTTTGTCCGAACTGACCATCAAACTGCGTCCCTGTTGCAACCAATTTGTCATAAAGCGCCTGCGTTTCTTGACTCAACACATCTTGATCCATTTCAAGTAATGATTTCGCAAACTCTTCGTATGTCATTTTTCCTTCTTTACGAAAAGCAATAAATTTTTCAAGCGTTGTGTCATAACTTGCTTGAGATTTAATCAACTGCTCTACAGTTCCAGTAAAACCAGTCAAAGATTTTGTTAGGCTTTGGTTGGACTCAATCGCTCCTTTTGAAGAATCAACAAGCGCTGGAAAAGCCGTCTGAAAATTTGTTGCCGGTTGAAAGACTGAGTTTTGATAGGCATTGACATTATCATTTTGATTATTAGAAACTTTTTGAATATTCTGTTGTGCAGTATAAAGATTATTTAGAATACTTGCCACATACATAGAAACAAGCTGTTGGTTCAAATCGTTAACCACTTTATTCCCCATCGTGTTTGATTCATTTTCAAGCTTTGTATTCCCATTTGAATTAATTTTGTAATTGACTTGAACTTTTTCAGGACTCACACTATTCATATCTAGAATTTTTTGAGAAAAGTTACTTGGTACGGTGATCATCAATTGGTAGGTTCCGTTCTTCAAGCCATTTTCTGCAATTCCTCGACTTACAATATACCAATTGTGTTCAGAATCTTTCTCAATTTTTTTGGTATAATTTAACCCTAAATTAAACTCTTGATTTTGAACATGCACTCCCTGATCTTCATTCACTAAAGCAATATTTAATTTTGAGTTTTGCTTTGCTACTTCTGTTTCTTTTATATTTTTTTGATAGTCATTATTTAAATAAATTAATAAGGTAGTTAGCAAGATGAGTGCTACAACAATTTTAGTAACCTGAATTATTTTTGATTTCATTTTTATTTTTTCTCCCATATTTACATTAAAAAAAGGAGAGGAGCAATGCTCCTCTCCTTTTCAAAAAAGTCCTTAGCCTCCGATTTGAGAAGCAATATCTTGGTCTGTTTGTTCCACAATATCCGCAACTTTGTTAAGTTGTTGATTAATTTGTTCCAATAATTCCGCAAATTCTTGAATTTTTGGTGTTAATTCTTGGAATTGATTGTCAAAGCTTGTAAAAGCATTCCCTTCCCAGTTATCGCGGATAGTATTTTGTTCTTGTGTTAAACTTTGTAGCACTTCATGAATACTTTGTGATCCATTTGTATATTTTTGAGCGGATGTTCTAAGCTCATCTGGTGTTAACTTAATTCTTGACATAACTCATTCCCCTTTAAAGTGTGTTTTTTTACTCTACATTAATATTTAACCATATAATCAGTATAAAATAAATTATTTTTTTCAATTATTTTTTTCTTTTTTTTAAAGTTTAAGTAAAAAAAAGAAAAAAATAAGAAAAAGCGATGAATATGATATGTTCTAAGAACAATTTTGTTTTTTAAAACGATAAATTTATTTTAATATTCATTGTGATTTTTACGTTAATTAAAAAAATAACCTGAAGCATAACGCGAAAGTTATGCTCCAGGTTATTCGTATCCGAATCAACGTTGGCAGTAAATGCAAGCTGCCAATTTCTCAAAATGAACTATTTGTATCTCAACCGCTTTGAGCTTTGAGCTTATAGCATATCAAATAATGATAATTGGTTTTCATCAGGTAATCCTTTTAAAACACCTTGCTCTGTCATATACTCAATAATCGTTTTGGAGACCTTGCCTCGATTTGCCAAATCTTCTTTGGATAGGAATTCTTGTTCCTTACGTGCTGCAACAATTTGTTTGGCTACATTGTCTCCCAAACTTGGTACTGCTCTAAATGGAGCAATCAAAGTCGTGCCATCAATAACAAAATTCTCAGCATCAGATTTGTACAAATCAATCATACCAAATGTATATCCTCTCTCCAGCATTTCGTTGGCAAGTTCAAGTACAGTGAGCAAGTTTTTTTCTTTCGTTGATGCATCCATTCCCTTGCTAACAATCTCATTCATTCTATCTTTAATCGCTTCTTTGCCTTTAGACATCGCGACAAGATCGAAATCATCTGCCCGAACCGAAAAGTAAGCCGCATAGTAAAGAATAGGATAGTATACTTTGAAATAAGCGACACGAAGCGCCATCAGCACATAGGCGGCTGCATGGGCCTTGGGGAACATGTACTTGATTTTTAAACAAGAGTCAATGTACCACTCAGAAATCCCAACCTTGCGCATCTCAGCCTGCCATTCATCTGGTATTCCTTTTCCTTTACGAACACTCTCCATAATTTTAAAGGCAAGTCCATCATCTAATCCGTTATGAATCAAATACACCATAATATCATCCCGACACCCGATTACTTCTGCAAGTGTGGTAGTTCCTTTGCGAATTAATTCTTCTGCATTTCCAAGCCAAACATCCGTCCCATGTGAGAGTCCTGAAATTTGCAGTAACTCTGCAAAAGTAGTGGGATGCGTTTGCTCTAGCATGCCTCGAACAAATTTGGTCCCAAATTCTGGAATTCCCAGCGTTCCTGTCTTAGAAAAAATGGCATCTTGTGTCGTGCCCAAGACTTCCGGTCCGGCAAAAATTTTCATAACTTCAGGATCATCTGTCGGAATGGTTTTTGGATCGATGCCAGATAAATCTTGCAACATTCGAATCACGGTTGGATCATCATGCCCTAAAATATCCAGTTTTAAGACATTGTCATGAATAGAATGGAAATCAAAATGCGTGGTCTTCCACTCTGAATTTTGATCATCTGCGGGATATTGAATAGGAGAAAAATCATAGACATCCATGTAATCTGGAATAACAATAATCCCTCCTGGATGCTGTCCAGTCGTTCTTTTGACACCCGTTGACCCTTTGGCCAAGCGATCAATTTCAGCGTTGCGGTATTGTAAGTTATGATCACGTTCAAAACCTTTTACAAATCCATAAGCCGTTTTATCGGCCACGGTACCAATTGTTCCAGCACGGTACACATAATCTTCACCAAATAAAACCTTTGTATAATTGTGTGCTTCTGGTTGATAATCCCCTGAGAAATTTAAATCTATATCTGGAACTTTATCCCCATGAAATCCAAGGAATGTTTCAAATGGGATATCATGCCCATCCTTATGCAATCTAACCCCACATTTTTCACATGTCTGCTCCGGCAAATCAAAACCAGAACCATAAGAACCATCCTCAAAGAATTGACTATGTTGACACTTTGGACAACGATAATGTGGTGGCAAAGGATTGACCTCGGTGATTCCTGTCATAGTTGCAACAAAGCTAGACCCAACCGAACCACGTGACCCAACCAAGTAACCATCTTTTAGACTTTTATGCACTAATTTTTGTGCAATCAGATAGATAACCGAAAATCCATTCCCGATAATACTATCTAACTCTTTTTTCAAACGCTTTTCAACCAAATCAGGGAGTGGTTCTCCGTATAAACGTTTGGCTTCTGTGTATGCCAAGTTTGTAATTTCATCTTCTGAACCTTCGATTTTTGGCGTATACAGGTCATTTTTGACAGGTGTGATCTCATCGCACCACTCAGCAACAAGTTGACTATTTTTGACAACCACCTCTTTGGCTATCTCTTCTCCTAAAAAGGCAAACTCATCTAACATCTCAGAGGTTGTTCGAAAGTGTACTTTAGGCAAGGTATGACGATTTAAAGGGTTGGCACCACCCATAGAGTGAATCAAAATTTTCCGATACGTACTATCCTCTGGATTCAAGTAATGAACATCGCCCGTTGCTACAACAGGTTTGTCAAGTTCTCGACCAATCTTCACTAGATTTTTAATAATATCTTCTAAGTCTGCTTCACTTTTTACAAGTTCTTGCTCAATCAGAGGGGCATAAACAGGCTTAGGCATGATTTCAATGTAGTCATAAAATTTGGCCCGATTTTTTGCTTCTTCTACCCCTTTTTGCATCATCGCTTCAAAAATCTCCCCATTGCTGCAGGCAGACCCTACAATCAAACCATCTTGTAATTTAATCAGCTGAGAACGTGGTATCCGAGGAACACGGTAAAAATAGTTTATATTTGATTGAGAAATTAATTTGAACAAATTCTTTAGACCATCTTGTGTCTTTGCAATAATTGTTGCATGAAAAGGTCGAGCACGTTTGTACGTATCCCCTTCTCCAATGTGCAGATTAAGCTCATCATGAAATTCCATATTGTGATCTTCTTTAGCTTCTTTTAAAAACAACCAGCACAAATGTCCCGTTGTTTCGGAATCATAGACAGCTCGGTGATGCTGCTCCAAGCCGACTCCATACTTTTTAGCTAAGACATTTAGTCGATGACTTTTCATGTGTGGATGTAGAAACCGTGATAACTCCAACGTATCAATAACAGGATTATCAGCCTCTGGAATATCATACTTTCCATAACTTGTATTTAAAAAGCCCATATCAAAGCTGGCATTATGTGCAACTAATATTGTGTCTTCTGAGAAAGCTTTAAACATCTCCAAAACTTCTTTTTCAGACTTAGACCCTCGAACCATATCATCAGTAATTCCAGTTAAGTTGATGGTGGTTTGAGAAAGTGGATGCCCTGGATCAATAAATTGCTCAAATGTATCAATGACATTTCCTTTATGCATTTTTACAGCTGCCAACTCGATAATCGTGTCATACACCGCAGATAACCCTGTCGTTTCCACATCAAATACCACATAGATTGAGTCTGTAAGGGAGAGATGTTGTGCGTTGTAAGCAATCGGAACACCATCGTCCACGATATTGGCTTCCACACCATATAATATTTTCACTCCGTGTTTTTTCCCAGCATGGTAAGCTTCAGGGAAAGATTGGGCACCTGCATGATCGGTGATGGCGACAGCGGGCAACCCCCATTTTCCTGCTTGAGCGATCAAGTCAGTCGCACTATTTGTCGCATCCATCGTACTCATGTTTGTATGCAAGTGTAACTCTGCTCTTTTTTGTCCTTCTGGAGCATAGTCTTTACGAGTTTCATGTTTGACTTCCATTAAATCTTGCGCATTCATAACCAAATCTTTCATAAATGTATCTTCTTGAATGCTCCCGCGAACCCTCATCCAACTTCCTTTTTGGATGGCTTCAAAAACGGCTTCATCTTTTTCACCGTTGGAGAATTTTTTTACAGCAAATGAGGAGGTGTAATCCGTTATTTTTAAGATTAAAATTTTTCTTCCAGAACGCAAATCACGGATTTCTTTATCGAAGACATATCCTTCAATTGTAATCCGTCTTTCTTCTTCTAAAATATTGCCCATTGGCATGATTGGCTCATCACTTGGAATATTTCGCCCAAGTTGAATTGGACCACTATAAGCTGCAACTTCTGCTTTTTGTTTTTTTACTTCATTTTTGCTGATTGCTTCGGCTGCTTTTTCTTGCATGATTTTGGCTTGTTCTTTTTGCTTTTCAGCAAAAGCTGCTTGAATCTTCGCAGCTTGTTCCTCATCCATCATTGGTATAATTTGGAATTTTGGAAAACCAAGAGCTTGATAGTTGCTCTCAATCACTGGCAAATACTGCTGCTTCAAATAATCAATCACACCGGCATTATCCACCGGTAAAATAATCTTATGATCTTGGATCATCGGCACTTGCTTTGAAAGGGTCTCGTTGACAATCGGTGAAGCGCATTTTTCTGAAAGTAACGTGATGGGCCAATACTCTCTTAATTGATCTTCTGTAAATTGCTTAGAAACCGTGATGATTTTCAGCTCTATACTTGCAATTGATTGGAAAGAAGCGCGTAAATGCTGTATCAGTTCAGAATAAAGCGTAGCAGGTAGAATCTCTGGAAAGGCCAAATGGAACTCCCACACACGACTTTTTTTATGCACTAGTACTTTTTCAATCATTCCGTCTTGGACAATGGGTGTCTGTAAGAATTTGTCTCTTAGCTGTATTTGCTCTAATAGTTTTTCATATAGTTCTTTAGGATTTAAAGACAACAATAGCACCCTCCTTTGCTTTCGTCTTCACACATATAAAGAGGCACTCAATAGATAATCTTTGAGTTGCCTCTTTATTGGCTCTATTTTATTATACACTTTTTTGACAAAGCTTTCAGTAGATAACTAACGATTTTCTTGGTTCAAAAGGATACTAAGGGTATCTTTGATTTCTTCTTTTCTCACTTCTAATGTTTCGCCAGTTTTTCTTATTTTAACCTCGACAATTCCATCTTTCGCTTTTTTCCCAATTGTAATGCGAATCGGAAGTCCAATCAAGTCCGCATCCGCAAACTTAACGCCCGCACGCTCTTTGCGGTCATCCACTAATACTTGGTAGCCTAATGCAGCCATCTCTGTTTCAATCTCTTGGGTAAGGAGCATCTGTTCATTGTCTTTACTATTCACAGGAACAAGGTGCAAATCAAATGGAGAGATTTCTTTTGGCCAGTTAATTCCTTGCTCATCTGCATATTGCTCTACTATAGCAGCAAGCAAGCGACTCACTCCAATTCCGTAACAGCCCATAATGACAGGAATACTACGACCATTTTCATCTAAAACGTTCGCATTCATCGCCTCACTATATCTTGTCCCTAACTTAAAGATGTGTCCAATCTCAATTCCTTTGGTAAACTTGATTACCCCTTCGCCATCTGGTGAGATATCGCCTTCTTGAACAAAGCGTAAATCTTCATAAGAAAGCGGTGTAAAGTCTCTTTCTGGGTTAACATTTAAATAATGATACCCAGTTTTATTTGCTCCTGCAACGGCGTTAGCCAAATCTTGAACATGCAAATCTGCATACAGCTTGATTTGTGCATCGAGTTGTACTGGTCCAATCGAACCGAAGTTTGCTCCAGTATATTGAGCCGCTTCTTCTGGTGTAGCGGGTTCTAAGAAATTAACACCCAAGAAATTTTTAAGTTTAACATCATTAACTTCATGGTCTCCACGTACTAAAACCATGACCGGTTCACCGTCTGCCATAAACAAAACAGATTTAATAATTTTTTGTGGATCTACTTCCAAGAAGTCTGAAACCTCAGCGATAGTTTCCACTTTTTCGGTTTCAATTTTTTCTAATTCTTTGAGTGACTCGTGTGACTTTTTAGAGACATATAAAGAAGTCGCCATCTCTAAATTGGCTGCGTAATCGCCTTCTGTTGAATAGCAGATTGTGTCTTCCCCAATTTCAGAAATTGCCATAAATTCTTTAGAGTCCTTGCCTCCCATCGCTCCGCCATCTCCGATAATGGCCCGATAGTTTAGACCACAACGATCAAAAATAGCCATGTATGCTTTCTCAAAGTCACGATAACTCTCATCCAAACTCGCTTCATTAGCGTGAAAAGAATATCCATCTTTCATAATGAATTCTCTCCCTCTTAATAAACCAGAACGAGGGCGTTTTTCATCACGATATTTGGCTTGAATTTGATACAAAGATAAAGGAAGACGTTTATAAGAAGTTACTTCATTTCGAATAAGATCGGTAAAGGTTTCTTCATGGGTCGGTCCCAAGATAAACTCACGCAAGTTCCGATCTTTCATTTTCATCAAAAGCGGACCATAGGTTTCATATCTTCCAGATTCTTGCCATAATTCTACAGGAAATAGCTCAGGCATCAACATTTCTACTGCATCAATTTTTTCAAGTTCTTCACGCAAAATCGTTTTTAATTTTTCCAGTACGCGATTGGCTAATGGCAAATACGCGTATATCCCACTGGATACTTGACGAATATATCCTGCTCTTAGTAACATTTGATGACTTCTTACTTCTGCATCGTTTGGAACCTCTCGCAGAGTAGGAATTAATATTTTTGACTGTTTCATTCTTTTTGCTCCCTTTTTCTATTTTTACGGATTCATATTTATTAAAAGAAAAACCGAGTGATATCATTCCAAGTTACAAGGACCATTAACACCACTAAAATTCCCGCACCAACAAGTGTCAGCATTCCCTCTTTTTCTTGACTCAGAGGCTTTCCACGTAGCCCTTCAAATATATTTAATACAAGTTTTCCACCATCTAAAGCAGGAATTGGTAATAAATTCATAATACCTAAGTTCATGCTAAGCATCGCCATAAAGCTGATAATGGCAATGGCTCCTTGACTTGCCACATTAGAAGATAGTTTAAAAATCATTACTGGTCCACCCAATTTATTTAGACTAAAATGATTAAACAAGTTACCAAGTGCTTTAAAAATTGCCAATGAACTAGAAAAAGCTGCCGTAAAGCCATATTTTATTTTAGCAAAGACCGAGGCTTTTTCAACTACAATTGCATTTGTTACCCCAATTTTTCCAACCGTTTGGTTATTTTCTTTCGTTGCTTTTGGCGTTAGTTGAATGCTTTTTTGCTCATGGTTTCGCTCAACCTCTAGTACAACTGTTTTACTTGGATTTTTCTGAATAATCGTCGTAAATTCCTCATAAGAAGCAATTTTTTTTCCATCAACTTTTTTGACTTTATCGCCTACTTTAAGTCCTGCTTGTGCAGCGGGTTGATCTTTAATCACCGAACCAATCACAGCTTGCGTACTATCTGGAATTCCCCCTTGTAAAAAGGCTAAAAGAGCAAACAAAACAATGCCTAAAATAAAGTTATTCATCGGTCCAGCAAAGTTAGTTAGCATTCTTTGATAGAGTTTTGCTGATTGAAATTGAACATCTTTGGGGGCAATTTGAACTTCTGTTCCATCCTCTTCAATGATTGTTGCATCGTGATCGACTTGATACGTGGTCATTTCTTCTTGACCATTTACAAGACCAGTGATCACCAGCTTTTCTTCCAAATCAGCATATGACACTTCCATTGGAATGCTATTAGGTAATGTCACTTTTTTACTCGTATTAATCTTTTTGACAATATTTTGCTCATTTAGCTCTATTGCTACTGGCATACCAGGAGTAATGCTTTCTTCCTCTTCACCAGCACCAGCCATCCGCACGTACCCTCCTAAAGGTAAAATACGAATTGTATACGTTGTCCCATTTCTTCGATGTGAAAAAATCTTCGGCCCCATCCCAATTGCAAATTCTCGTACAAGAATCCCCGAACGTTTTGCAAAGAAAAAGTGACCAAACTCATGCACAACAACAATGACACCAAATACAATAATAAATGTAATAATTGTTTTCATTCAAACAGTCCTTTCTTGATCCATTCATTGACCATAACTCTTGTTTGTCTATCTACTTCAAGCAATGTCTCTAGTGAGGGAATAGGATGATTTTGATGCTTCATCATTGCTTCTTGTACGTATTTTTCGATTGATAAGTAGCGAATTTTTTGATTTAAAAAGGCTTCAACTGCTACTTCATTTGCCGCATTCATCACAGATGGCAACGTCCCTCCTGCACGACCTGCTTCAAAAGCGACTTTTAACAAAGGAAATCGCTCAAAGCTCATTTTTTCAAAATGAAGTGCCTCAATTGTCGTTAAATCAAACGGAGTTGCTTGTTTAATCTCCACTCGTTTGGGATAGGTTAAGGCATATTGAATCGGTTCACGCATATCACTGGCACCTAATTGCGCTAAATAAGCCCCATCTTTGAATACAATCATAGAATGAATCAGGCTTTCTTTATGCAGTATTACTTTGATTTTATCATATTCCATTTGAAACAGCCAATGCGCCTCAATGACCTCTAATCCTTTGTTCATCATCGTAGCAGAATCAATTGTGATCTTTTTACCCATTGACCAATTGGGATGACACAGCGCTTCTTTCACCCCAACATTTTTAAGCTCTGCTCTTGAATAGTCTCGAAAGCTACCTCCTGATGCCGTAATCAGCAGTTCTGAAACATTCTCACGAGGGTTTCCTTGCAAGCATTGAAAAATCGCTGAATGCTCGCTATCCACAGGTAAAATTCTGACCTTATGTTCTTTTGCGGCTTGCATCACCAGATCCCCACCCATAACTAGGGTCTCCTTGTTAGCAAGGGCAATTTCTTTGTGGGCTTTTATGGCCTCTAACGTCGGGACAAGTCCAATGCTGCCACTGACAGCAGTCAACACCATCGTCACCTCTGACATCGTTGCAGCAGTCACTAAGCCCGATAGTCCAAAACCAAATTGCACATTTGGGAATTCTTTAGACAAAGCAAGTGCTTCTTTCTCCGTTGCAACTGCTACAAATTGAGGCAGCAAGCGTTTGATGAGCTGCTTGCCTTTTTCCAGATTTCGATAAAAAGAAAAACTGACGATTTTAAATTCTTCAGGATACGAACAAACTACTTCAATTGTACTTGCTCCAATCGAGCCTGTAGCACCTAATAACGCAATTCTTTTCATCGCAATCACCCTCTATGTATTCTCTTGCATAGATTCCTTTCATGAGTTTTAGAAAATACCAAACAAATGCATAATCGGAAATACGAACAATAAGCTGTCAAATCGATCCAAAATCCCACCATGTCCAGGTAATATATTGCCAGAATCTTTCACCCCATAATGACGTTTGTAGGCCGATTCAACCAAATCTCCCAGCTGTCCAACAATTGAAAATAAAATGGTTAAGACGATCATTGTCAAGAATCCATGTTGGAAGAACTCATTTGTAGGGTACAAAAGGAAATAAATAATACTTACAATAACTGCGCAAACTATTCCACCAATTGATCCTTCAATGGTCTTATTAGGAGATATACTCGGAGCAAGTTTGTTTTTGCCGTACATCCTACCAATTTGATAGGCCCCGATATCCGTTGACCAAACTACAAATAATGCGTAGAGCAAAGTAACTAATCCATGAGCACCATTCTGACGTGCTGCAACAAAGTTTTGAAAACCAGTCCCTACGTACAGGGTCACCAAAACGGGAAAAGCGGCTTCATCCAACGTATACGTATTTTTTGAAAATACTGAAATCCCCAAAAACAACATCACAATAAGATAAAAAAGGGTCTCATTCGTTACGCTACTAGGAAAAAGGGCAAACCAAGGAGATTTTGGTAGTACCAGTAAAACTGCTCCAACAATAGCAAGTACGCCTTCAAGACTTACGATATCCAGCCCTTTCATTCTAAATAGTTCATACACACCTACAGCAGCCAAAAGAGCTCCTGTGAGCTGAATCGCCCAACCTCCATACACAATAATTGGGATAAATAAGCATAGTGCTACAACCGCTGTTATTACTCGTTGTTTCATACTATTTTTCCTCGCTTTCAGATTTTTTCTTTTCATTTAATCCGCCGTAACGACGATTTCTTTTTTGGTAAGAAGCCAATGCCTGTAAAAACTCTTGCTCATGAAAGTCAGGCCAGTAGATTTCACTAAAGTAAAGCTCGCTGTATGCAATTTGCCACAATAAAAAATTACTAATCCGCTCTTCCCCGCTCGTACGAATAACCAAGTCAGGATCTTGTAATTCCTCCCCCAAGCTACTCGTCATAAGATAGGAAGAAAAGACTGTCTCCGTAATGTCTTCTGTTAGCTTTTGAGCTTGAATATCTGCTTTAATACGATTCATTGCAGTGAGCATTTCTGCTCGACTACCATAATTAAGTGCAAAGTTCAAAATCATCCCAGTATTATTTTCAGTCTGCCTAATCGCTTCGCTGACACTCTTTTGAGTATGTTCAGGCAAATAATCCGTATACCCCATCACATGAACTTTGACATTTTCTTCAATCAGCTCAGGGATAAAGGTATCAAAAAAATCTACTGGAAGCTGCATCAAATAATTGACCTCATCATCGGGTCTTTTCCAATTTTCAGTCGAAAAAGCGTAAAGCGTTAAAACCTTTACTCCATGCTTACTCGCAACTTTTGTAATACGTTTTACGTTATCCATGCCTTCTTTATGTCCAGCGACACGAGGTAATCGTCTATTTTGTGCCCAACGTCCATTTCCATCCATAATCACTGCGACATGTTTTGGAATAGCAGAATTCGGATCAAAATGTAGTTCATCTTCCTTTTGTTGTCTGTATTTTACTTTTTGAGGAAAAAATCGAAACATAGTTTGCCTCCTACACGCATGAATTTGTCATCTTACCTATTGTAGCAGATTATGGCTGTATTTAAAATATTTCTCTTAATAAAGCCACTAATCTTGACAGATTATTAAAAAAAGCGAAGACAAAACCAAAACTAGTTTTATCCTCGTCTCTATTTTTAAACTTCTAATAATTCTTTTTCTTTTTCAGCTGTAATATCATCAATTGACTTAATGCTGGCATCCGTTACATTTTGGACTTCTTTTTCTAGCTCACGTAAATCATCTTCGGTAATTTCTTTGTTTTTTTCAGCTTTCTTTAAACTGTCAATCGCATCACGACGGATATTACGAACCGCAATCTTGGAGTTTTCTGCCACTTTTTTTACATCTTTCGCTAATTCTTTGCGACGCTCTTCCGTAAGTTGCGGGATGACCAAACGAATCACATTCCCATCGTTCGTTGGGCTGATCCCAATATCACTCATCATAATCGCTTTTTCGATATCGCCAATTGAATTTTTATCAAATGGTGTGACCATTAAGATACGTGCTTCTGGAATATTGATTTGAGCCAATTGATTCAGCGGAGTTGGCGCACCGTAATATTCAACATTTATACGATCTAGCAAGCTTGCATTCGCGCGTCCTGCACGAATTTGACCTAATTCTCGTTGCAAACTTTGTTCAGCTTTTTTCATTCTGTCTTTCGCTTCTTTTATCACGTTTTCTAACATCTTATTTCCCCCTAACAGTTGTCCCGATATTTTCTCCAAGACATACTCGTTTAATATTTCCTGGTTCGTTTAAATTGAAGACTACAAGTGGAATATCGTTGTCCATACTAAGTGAACTTGCTGTCGTATCCATTACTGCCAGACCTTTAGAAATGACATCCAAATGAGTCAATTCACTATACTTCACAGCTGCTTTATCCTGTTTTGGATCTGCTGAGTAAACACCATCTACATTATTTTTTGCCATTAAAATAACATCTGCCCCAATTTCTGCTGCACGTAAAGCGGCAGTCGTGTCTGTTGAAAAGTAAGGGTTCCCGGTTCCGCCGGCAAAGATCACTACACGACCTTTTTCTAAATGGCGGACTGCTTTTCTTCGAATATAAGGTTCTGCAATTTGACGCATTTCAATTGAAGTCTGTACTCTTGTTGGCACATCTAAATTTTCCAAAGTATCTTGAAGTGCTAAGGCATTCATCACAGTCGCAAGCATTCCCATATAGTCAGCTTGGGCACGTTCCATCCCCATTTCAGCGCCAATATTGCCACGCCAAATATTGCCCCCACCAACTACGATTGAGATTTCTACACCTAGTTCGTAAATGTCTTTAATTTCTTTTCCAATTTGTTCGATAACAGGTGGGTTGATTCCAAAACCTTTATCTCCTGCTAATGCTTCGCCACTTACTTTTAATATCACTCTCTGATACTTAGGTTTTAACATATACTTGCCCTCCATTTGTTCGATACTTTTATTCTATCACAAAAGCTCTTTTTCAACAGCATTTCTCCAACTTTTACCTAAAAAAAGGGAGCGCATTCTAGTTCATGCGTCCCCCACTACTTTGATTAAAGTAGCTTTATTTTTTCACTTGACTCATAACTTCTTCAACAAAGTTATCTTCACGTTTTTCAATACCTTCTCCAACTTCAAAACGGACAAAAGATTTCACTGTTGCATTTTTTGAAGTAACATATTTTTCAACAGTCATATCAGGATCTTTTACGAATGGTTGGTCCACTAAACAAATTTCTGCTAAGAATTTATGCATACGTCCAACAACCATTTTTTCAACGATATTCGCTGGTTTTCCTTCGTTTAGAGCTTGTTCAGTTAGGACACTTTTTTCGTGTTCTAACTCTTCGGCTGGTACTTCATCTTTTGTGATGTAACGAGGGTTGATTGCAGCAATATGCATCGCAACATCTTTAGCAGTCGCTTCATCAGTTGTCCCATCTAATACAGTCAATACAGCAATTCTTCCACCCATGTGTAGATAAGCACCAAAGGCAGCGTTATCCGCTTTTTCAACAATTTCAAAACGACGGAAACTAATTTTTTCTCCGATAACCGTTGTTGCTTCGATCAATTCATCAGAAATGGTTCCCTTGTCTGTTTTAATCGTTAAAGCTTCTTCGATTGTTGCAGGTTTATTTTTTAATACTTCTTGTGCAATATGTTTGACTAATTCTTGGAATTTTTCGTTTTTAGAAACAAAGTCTGTTTCAGAGTTTACTTCTACTACAACTGCAGTATTTCCCTCAGTATAAACACTAGCTAAACCTTCAGCAGCAACGCGATCATTTTTCTTAGCTGCTTTTGCCATGCCTTTTTCTCTTAAGAAGTCGATAGCTTTTTGCATATCCCCTTCTACTTCAACTAATGCTTTTTTAGCATCCATCATCCCAACACCTGTAGTATCACGTAATTCTTTTACTAAAGCAGCTGTAATTTTGCCCATGTTATTGTTTCCTCCTAAAATTATATGCTTTTACTTTTTAAAAAATGCCTCAAAGAAGATGTCTGGGCTACTTTTTTTCGCCTTACGTCGCCTTTGAGACAGTCTCATTACTCTTTTTTATAAATCGAAATTATTTTGCTTCTTCAGATGTGTTGTCGCCTTCAACAACTTCAACGATTTCTTCGATTGATGCAGCATTTTCACTTTCTTGTACAAAAGTTTCTTCTACCACTTCATCTTCGCCTTGACGACCTTCAACAAAAGCATCTGCCATTTTAGCAGTAATTAATTTAACTGCACGGATTGCATCGTCATTTGAAGGAATTACTACGTCGATTTCATCTGGATCACAGTTTGTATCAACCATTGCTACGATTGGAATGTTTAATTTATGTGCTTCTTGAACCGCAATGCGTTCTTTACGAGGATCAACGATGAACATTACATCTGGAATTCTTGGCATATCTGCGATACCACCTAAGAATTTTTCTAAACGTTCACGTTCTTTATTAAGACCCGCTACTTCTTTTTTAGGAAGAACTTCGAATGTACCATCTTCTTCCATTTTGTTGATGTTTTTTAGACGTGAAATACGTTTTTGAATAGTATCCCAGTTCGTAAGAGTTCCACCTAACCAACGGTGATTCACGTAGAATTGACCTGAACGAATTGCTTCATCTTTAATCGCTTCTTGCGCTTGTTTTTTAGTTCCTACAAATAAAGCTACGCCACCATCTTCAGCAACTTGTTTCATGTAGTTGTAAGCGTCATCTACTAGACGTACTGTTTTTTGTAAGTCGATAATGTAGATGCCGTTTCTTTCTGTGAAGATATATTTCTTCATTTTTGGATTCCAGCGACGTGTTTGATGTCCAAAGTGTACGCCGGCTTCTAATAATTGTTTCATTGAGATTACTGCCATGTTTTTTTCCTCCGATTTGGTTTTGATTTCCTCTCTCATGTTCTTTTGTACGAAAGACTTGCACGCAAGCACCTTTTCGTCCATCCCATAAGATGTGGTTTGTTATGAAAATTAAATTTCCACACTTGTTCTATTATACATAAAGAATGCGCAAAAAACAACTTTATTCTTTTTATTTTTAATTTTATGTACTACTTGTTGTTAGGGATGACTCTCACTCGTTGTTTTCAATACAGTCCGCTACTTTTCTTTTTTCTATTCCCCCTTGTAAACCACGCCCTATATAGCTGTTTTTCAAAAAATATTGAAGTTCAAAAAAAATGATGCTTTGACTGAGTTTCTAAGATTTATACTGGTGATAGAAAAATAAAAGGAGCGAATATATTCTCATGGAAAAAAAGAAAAGTAGCTTGTTGTTTAAAAAATTAGGGAACAGTGCCAAAAAAGTTCTTAGCAAAGTCGGTACTAGCATTCGACAGTTCAAAGTGAAAGTTCCGCAAAACCCTCTTCCTAAAAAAGAAAAGAAAATCTTTAATCCGACACTCATTCGTGCAGGCAAAATAATTGGTGGAATTGTCCTTGGTGTTTCTATCTTGTTCGCCTTACCTGCTATTGCGAGTTTGGCAATTCCCACTCTTGCTGGGTGTATCATTGCAGGCAGCGTGGGACTAGGTGCTTGGAAACTTAGTTCAAACTTGAATGCTCGTAATGACAAAATAAAACAACAAAACCTTTTATATGATTTAAGTAAACGATTGCAAAAAGACTCTCCCCAGCTTGCAAGGGTAGACCGTGAACAAACAAAGGGTAAAACAATCGAGCAGATAAAAGAAATTCAAGTGAACAACTCCAATAAAGAACAGTCTCAAAACAAACACAGAAGACATAGCATTGGATAATATAAAAATAACGTAATCATACTGATTAGACAGGGAAAATAGCCTACTTCATACTATTTTTCCTGTCTAATTTCAATAACTTTTGTTGCAAAATTAGCCCAATCAACTGCTCTTGGAGGAGACAGCCAAACAATACAGTCAATTTCTTTTTGGAATTTCTCCATTAAATAATCTGTCAATATTAAGCTGGTTTTTTCCCCGATATACGAGTCCACTACTACGTTTAACGTATCAAAAGAAAAAATATTTTTTTTGATATACTCATTGTAAAACTTACCTAGAGAAAAATCTATGTATATATGTACTGGTGGGGCAATTAAAGCCAGTGGAATGTAATCAATCAACACAAACAAATATTCATAAAATAAAGAAACACGATTTTCCCAAATTTTTTGATAGCGGCTATTTTCTTTGCAAGAAAAGATAAAGGTTTTGCAAAAGTCAAAGAACAGACCATAGTTTTGCTGAAAATAATACATGTTAAATTGTTTAGAAGTATAATACTTAAAATAATCAAGTAAATAGGCCTTATAATGAATTTTGTTTAATGGTTCAAAGATATTTGTCTCCATTATCTTTTTTTTATTTAAGCTAAATTGTTCCACTAGCGCTTCAATAAAGTGCTTACTCAATTGCTTTATTTTGGGGATTTCTTGCAACTTTTCATTGCTTTTTTCTGAAATGTATCCCTCAATTAGCAAAAAGGATAAAATGAACAATGTTTCATTTTGAGCGAGTAACGCTTCCTTACTAATGCTTGATATAAAAGGAGTATCTTGGATTTGTTGAATTTCATCTACAGCAAAAATGTTATGGTCTAATAGACTAGCATCTTTTTTTTGGCTCTCAACATTAAGGCGTCCCCCTCGGTACTGCGTAATGCACAAGTAATGTTTGAACTTTACTAAACTTTGGTCTGATAGTCTAATAGCATACATTTCTTGCATCGTTTCAATCAACTGCTCCGAATAACTCACGCTATTTTTAGGATAAAAATCAAAAGAATCTTTGTATACTTTAAAATATAAGACATAAAAAAATTGTCGAACAGCCCACTCAGAACCTTCAAATTGAAACTTTTTTGTGATCACAATATCTAACTGACTTAATCTATCTCTTAGCTTTTTTAATTCCTTGTAAACAATAGGATAACTCACATAGTGCTCCATCGCATAATCATTAACCGAAATAAATTTTTGAAAAAAGATGGTGTGTAACAAGTTAAATGCGATGGATTCTCTGATATAGGCACTTTCCAAAAATTCTGAGGTAGCTAGACCTTTTTCTTTTAAAGAAACTTTGCTTCCTTCTAATCGAACTTGAAAGTATCCTTTTAACTTAAACTTTTCGAAATCAGCGTTTAGTTCATTAACAGTTTTTTTCAATAAAAACTCTGATAAATCGAGATTTTCCATTAAAATTTCACTTTCTTCAGCAAGACCGTCATTTTCCTCAATCGAACGAAAAAGCGCTAATTTTCGTTTGCTTTCTTTGTCAAGTAACCATTCATGTATAGCCATTCCTATTTTCCCCTATTCTAGATCCATTAGTTTTTGAGTCTGCATTCTCCCGTAAATGCTGATTCCTGATAATGCGTAACAAACAGCGACTAAGTCTTGAGCTGATTTTTTATTTCCACCACTACTATCAGGAAATAATTCACCACTTGCCTGGACAACATGCGTCACTTCTTCTGTAAAAAAATTATTGTCTATGTAAATTTTTTTAAGTTTACTATCTAAGCTTTTTCCTTCTATTTTGGAAGAGGAATTCTTTTTTTCTTTTACGGGATGAACCTCTTGATTCTTTTGGCTTTCTTTTGGCAAATTAGTAGGAGCTTTCTTTTCAGGTTGACTTTCATTCACTAGTGGCTCAATTTCTTCTGTCGGATTTAATGGATCATAGATTTTTTGAACCGCCTCTACTTGACTCCACTGTCCTGAAAATAAAAGAGTTCCCGTTACAAGAAACATTAATGTTCCGCAAAACAAAGAATTATTGTGTGCCTTCATTGTCGTCACTTCCTTTTTTACAATAATTTCCATAAACTAAATCCCGTCAAGACAAATAGGCATAACAAAAGCAGAATTGGCGCATATAGCACCCACATTATTTTTTTAGGCTTAGGCTTGACTTTTCTTAGTTCTATAACCTTTTCTAGCTCTTTTTCCTGTAAATTCTTCAGTAATTTTGCTTGCACAACAAACCTTTTTTCAGTATAGGTCGGCACGTCACAGGTGATCAACGTTAAATCGCTCCTTCCTTTATTTTCTAAGACAGAAGTATTGGTTTGATCCACGATGGTTGTCTGGACGATTTCATAGGCTAAAAAATGATTGTGCAAGCTCAAGTAGATTCTTTGCCCCTGTTTACTATGTAACAAAGGTCCAAAAAGCAATTGTGAACTCCTCAGATGGTGGCCTAGTAGCACGATATTTTCAGCCTGATAGTTTCTGTCTGGATACATTGCGACTGCTCCCAAATATAAATTACTATTGCTCAATTCTGAAAAAATAGGCAAATCAATATTTAATTCTGGAATACTAATTTTTCCATTTGCTTCAATAGGCTGCTTCCTTTGCGCCAATAACCAAGCATCATGTAAGGTAGGCGGTTGAATTTCTTCGACCAAATCGTTGTTCTTACTTGAGGTGCTGCCAGTATTCAGTACATAGTTGGTACTCTGGATTTTATAGGCAATAAACTGATTTTTAAAAAAAGGAGCAATAACTAGGAGCATCGCAATATAGACCAAACTAATGATTCCTAATTTAAAGCCAATTTCTTTTGGGTTATTTCTCTTATTCTTTTTCATCATGTTTCTGTTTTTTACGTTTCCAAATCACTAAAAAGATAACTACTAGTACGATTAATAGAGCAATTAGCAAGTATAGCCAGGTATTATCTTGCTTGATAGATACATCTTTTTGGTTCAGTTTTTTAGCCACATCATCTTTAATGGTAAAGTCTTTTTCTAAGGTCCACTTGTAAGTATATTTGATGCCTAACCCGTTCTCATCTTTCCCAGAAGTAAAGCTCCCATTTTCATTTTTTCCACCATAAGCCACGATTTTAATATGGTAATTCCCTCCAGCAAGTTTTGCCCCATTTAAAGCAATCGGATAATCAAAATTGGAGTTTGGTGCCATTTGCATGCCGCTCTTTTCAGAATGGAACAAGACTTTAGAACTTCCTTTTTTAGTAATTTCAGCTTGTACTTTTAATTGATTCAAATACGTTGGTTCTGGATTTTGTAGATTAGCTTGAATGACATTTCGGGCATTATTCTGTCCTGCTGCAACATTTTGTAGTAATAAATTGGGCTTGATAGCTGCTGTGCTTTGACGCATCAACAGCGCCACCACATAAGAATATTCGTTTTTTATAGCCATTCCCGAAGAGGCAGCTGATTTCTTATTTTCTTCTTCTTTCTTCTCTTTTAACGTAATTCCACCTGCAAGCACTCCACTTATCTTTTCATTCGGCATCTTTACACGTAAGGGTACACTCTGTTTGCTTTTAGCTGGTATTTTAACCTCACTTTGAATTGTCACAAGGTCTTTCAGATTATATTTTAAGCTTTTGTCTTGTTTTATTTTGTTTGAACCATATTCGACAACACCGTTCATATTGGTAGTAGCACTATTTACACTCAGTTCAATTGTTACTTCGTTTTCTGTGTCATTTCTGAGTTCCATCGTCAAATCTTGTTCCGTATTTTGATTTAGCTTTAGATCAAAATATGTTTTTGTTTTATCTACTTGATTATCAGGGATATTAGGGGTAACTGCAAAGTTGAATTCAGATGCAGAAGCTTGATACCCAATTCCTATAAATAAAGCAATGGCAGAAATTAAAAAAACTATCTTTTTCATTTTTTTCTCCTTATTAGTTAAAATCATTAAAGAATACTATATTAAATATAGTATTCTTTAAATTATATCATAAATTAAATTTAATTTCCTGGGACGTCTGATAAAGTCCATGTAAAAGTCGTACTGTATTTTTCTGCATATTTTGTCGTTGATCCCGGGACAAAAAGAGAAATACTTTCTGCTCCCGTTGTAGCGTCTGTCCCCCAAGCGGTTAAGTAGGTGCCCGCTCCTTGTCCTTCTTGTGCGGAGGTAACTGTCGCTTCTGCTCCTGTTGGTTGCAGTTCAAAAGATGCCGTGGCAGTCGGTTTAGCTGAATTAGAAGCTGTCACAATTGTGCCATTTTTGAAGCTAACTTGCGCCCCAGTCAATTCTTTTGCGCTCTCAGATTTAAATTGACCGTTTTGTTTTACTGTTAATTTCCAGCCTTTTTCTGTTCCTCTTGCATCTGAAACCTGCACAAAGTTCGGACCTTCTTTTGTGTTTCCACTTTGATCTTTGTATTTTTGTGTTTTGGCTGTATAGGTTTCATTTTTTGACGTAATCTTTTGTGTACCGAAATCTAAACTTGAGGCATAGTCAATCGAAAGTGGTCCGTTGGTGCCGGGATTGACTGGCTTTTCTGGATCTGTCGGATCAACTGGTGTTACTGGTTTTTCTGGATCTGTTGGGTCCACGGGATTGACTGGCTCCGTACTTGGCTCAAAAATAATTTGCCCATTTGAGTCATATACGCCACCATCTGCTGCTTGAACCGCAGATGGTGCCCATAAAAGTGTACTTAAACATATGCTACCTAAAACTAAATAAGTTGTTTTTTTCATTTTGTTCTTCCTTTTCCTTTTGATTAGTCTGCATTGGCTGGAGTATCAGTTAGTGTCCAAGTCAATGTGGTTTGATATTTCACAGCATCTTTTGGTGTAGACCCTGGAACCTCAAGTGCTACCGCTTTGGTCACATTAGACTCTACTTGCTTTCCATCTTTGTCTGTTTCTGAAACCTTTTCTACCTTACCAAAAGAATCAATCCAAGTTCCTGCTCCTGCATTTGCTTTTGCCGCCATCACAACTTGCTCAGAACCATTTGGATCTAATTCAATTAAACTAGTTGCTGTTGGAGCTTGTACATTTTGTGCATTGCTCTTTACTGTTGGAGAGCTGAGGCTTATTTTTGCTCCTGTGAGTGTGTCATTTAATGTGCCACTAGTCGCTTTAAAATCCCCATTTTGTTTTACTGTCAGTGTCCATCCTGCATTGTTTCCTCGATTATCTGAAATTTGAACATAGTTTGCCGAATCCTCTCGATTCGTAAACTTTTGTGCACGTGCATAGTAGGTTTCATTTTTGTTAGAGATTTTATTAACACCAAAGTCTAGACTTGAGGCATAATCAATCGAAAGCGGTCCATCTGTTCCTGGATTAACGGGTTTTTCTGGATCCGTTGGGTCGATTGGCGTAACCGGTTTTTCTGGATCAGGATTTTCCGGATCTACCGGATTAATTGGATCTGTATTAGGGATAAATTCCACCGATCCATTTGAATGATATGCTTTTGACTCCGCTGCTTGAACACTTGTTGCAACAGCTGTACTACCTAATACAACAAAACTTGATAAAATTACCCACTTTGTTATTTTCATTGTCTTTCTCCTTTATTCCTAATCATTTGTTGGTGCTGATTTTAACGTCCAGGTTAGGGTTGTTTTATATTCTTTCGCAAGTTTAACTGCTTTTCCTGGAACAAATAGTTGAACAGATTCTTTAGCTTGATCAGCATTTTCACCAAGTCGATAAATCCAGGTACCAATCCCCTGATTTTTTGCTGCGCTAACTAAGGGTGTTTCTTGCCCTGGCTGTAAAGTTGCTTTTGTTTGAGCAGTTGGCTTAAACTCATCTGCCATCGAAGAGGTGAGACTAGCATTGGTAAAAGAAATCGTCGCCCCCTCTAATGTTTGGTTTTCTTCTGTTGTAAATTGTGCTTCTTGTTTTACACTAAGTGCCCAGCCTTCTAAAGTGCCACGCTTGTCTGTCACCTGTACGTAATTTGGACCTGTACTTCCATCCTTAAAAGCTTGTGGTTGAGCAAAATAAGTCTTGTCATTGGAAGAAATTTTTTGTGTCCCAAATAAAAAACTGGAAGCATAGTCAATGGACAGCGGTCCATCTGTTCCTGGATTAACAGGCTTTTCTGGGTCTGTTGGATCAACGGGTGTTACTGGTTTCTCTGGATCTGTTGGATCCACGGGATTAGTTGGATCTGTATCTATTTCAAAGGTAATTTGTCCATTCGAACTATACTTCCCCCCCTCATCTGCAAAAGCTTTGGTCCCACCTAAAATTGCACTACTAAAAAGTGCAGTCGCTATAATCAAAACTGTCTTTTTCATTTTTTTCCTCCGATTCATTTATACACGTTTCTTTTTTTCTTACATAAGACAAGAACTGCGCTAAGCACGAATAACAAACTACTTAACAAAATATTCATAATAATAGGCTGATCTCCAGTCCTTGGAATAATCATCAGCTGTTTCCTTTGATTGGTCTCATTGCCTGATTGACCCCATCCGTTTTTATCTCTTGTTTCATCGGTATCAGATGATGCTGGCGTTTCTTTTGGGTATTCGTATGTTCCAAAAAAATCTGTAACACCTTTGCTATCATAGTTTTTAGTTTCTGCTGCTTTTACCTGGCTACCAAATAACGAACCTGTGCAAGCAATAAGCACCATTAAAAAAATAAGTTTCTTTTTCATCCATCTCACCTACTCATTTCCTGGAACATCTTGCAAGCTCCACTCTAACGTTCCGTGGTAACTCCCAACTTTTTGCTTTTCGACTGGAACAATCAATTCAAGACCTTTCGTCCCTTGTTTCCAAGTGCTGTTTACTATGTAAGTTCCATCCTCAGCAAGTTTTTGTCTTTCAACCTCTATCCCTTGAGTTGTCACCTGACTTTTATTGCTTCCATCTACAAAATAAAGATTCTCCTCTAAGTTTGTAGCTCCATTTTGTAAAGGAGTAGCTTGTCTTAAGATCACTCTCCATGTTTTCTTTTCAGTTCCCCTTGTATCGCTGACTGCAAGGTTTCCTTGAAGAGTTGCCCAATAAGATTGAGCAGTTGTTCTCACTTTTTGCACACCAAAATCTAGGACACTCGGAACTTCACTCAAAGCTAGCACACCATTGACAGTCACTGTTTTCGCTGCTTTAAACACCGTATCGCGGTAGCGATAATCTGTACTAGGCTCTATATTCCCTATGTCATTGTTGGTTGTGGGTCTATCTGTTAGAGCAGTCAATGCTCCTGAATGGTCTTGCAAAAAAAGTTGCAGAACATCGCCTTTTTTTAATGTATTAGTCGGAACAGCTAACCTCCACCGACCATCACTTCCAACGGTCGTTTCGACATTTGCGAGCAATTTTCCATTGAGGGTCACTGTTAACGTACTATTTGGCTCTGCCGTACCTGTTAGCATGGTCGTAACAGAAGAAATCTGATTTTCATTGTCAACTACTGCTGGCTCTGGCGGTGTCACATCAAGAACTGTCGCACTCGCTTCTTTTTCTGAAACCCAACCACCACGATTTGCTGTTGCCAAAATATTTTTTTGAGCTTGATTAAACTTTGAATCTGTATAGGAAACATACCCGTCCTTATTGGTTAAAAGCCCGTCATGAATGGTTCCGTAAGTGTCGGTCATTTTAACGGTTACTTGCTTTTCACCAGCATATTGTGGGATATATTGGAAATTTCCATTTTCATCTATTCCGTTATCATCTGGTACGTATCCTACAATCACTCGTGCTTTGATAGTCAAATCCGCATCTGTGATTGCAGGAAACTCAATTTGAGGTTTTTGATTTAAACCAGAAACGCGTCTGACAGTTTGCGTTTTAAACATGCTCGCAAGTGCGGTGTTATCCGAAGTGACACTTCCGCTTGAGTCTTGTGTCAAATTTTGGACCATTGTTGCTGAAAAGTCTGCTCCACTAGTGACGCTAGATGTGTTTTTCCAAACACTTACATCTGAATTCAAGATTTGAAATTGCTTCAAATTGGAGGTTGCAACAGCAGCACCGTTTCCAGTGGTATTACTGTAGTTTCTCAAATCGTAGTTTGAAGGACTATCAATCGTGATGCTTCTCCTCCTTGCATCAGTTGCTGATCTTCCATTAAACAATGGCTGATTGGTCGCTCCAATGACATATAG
This sequence comes from Vagococcus entomophilus, assembly GCF_003987595.1. Lineage (NCBI taxonomy): Bacteria > Bacillati > Bacillota > Bacilli > Lactobacillales > Enterococcaceae > Vagococcus > Vagococcus entomophilus. The sequence continues at coordinate 1,039,347 of NZ_NGJZ01000001.1, forward strand.
CTCGCTCTGAGGTCCCACATTAAAATAAGCTGGTTGGTTTGACTGCGCTCCTGAGTAAAAGTCGACTGGCGAGTAACCTGATGACAAAGAAGTTAAGTTAATTTTATTTGAGCCGTCTGCGATAAAATTACTAGCATAATAATCCGAACGAAATGCATTTCCTGGCATTGTCCCATTAAAAGTTGCTCCTTCTTCAAGATGAAGAGTTTTATAATAAGCAAATACTACTGGAAAAGCTGTCCCGCTACCTAGCATTTTAAAGTTGGCCACTGCATTTTTCCCAACGACAAAGTCGCCCGACCCAACACCTTGAAAACCAGCGTTGGGAAACCAAAAGAAAGAGCGATCATCGTGGCTGCTCTGTTTTAAAGAGGTAACTCGCGCATTTTCTTCAATTTTCACTCCTGTTATAACTGCCATCTCCGTTGCGGTATACCAGTAGATATTGCCTGATAAATTGAGCTGGGCACCTGGTGCAGAAGCAATCCTTGTTTGCATATCTGTTGCGCTTGTAATATTACTCATATTAATCGTCCATCCGCTATTGACAATTGCAGCATCCACGCCTTCATCAACGATCCCTTGCACACGATTCGCTTTAGAAGAAAGGTTAGAGATATTTTTTAAGTTAAAGGTTACATTACTAGCAGAATATCGAATTAAAAATCGGGCATTTCCCATACTTAAAGCATGTCCTTGTCCATCAATATCAATGCTAGTCGAGCGATTGTAAAGTGCTCCCGCTGCTGCACTTGATCCATCAATATCTTTCGTGAAGACAATTTTCTCAGTTGCGCTATTATTATAGGCCGCTACCAGCTCAGCCCAAGTACTAACTTCACTTACTTGCTCCCCTAAAGCTCTGCCAAGAATAGTGGTTGATTGAGTCTTGTCTTCTTGTGTTTGACTGGACTTCTCTCCTTCATTTGCTGAAGTACTTTGAGTGAAAGAAGCACTATCTCTTGTGCTTGACTCGGTTGTTTTTCCTACTAAATCATTTGCTGCAGTAATTTTTTCCAGACTATTAGAAACAGTATTTTTGTCTGTTGCTGTTTCACTCGATTCAATTGATTCAGCTTTAACATTTGTATAATTCCCCACAAAAGTGGTAGCCAATAATATTACCACTCCAATTTTCCCCAAAAAACTTTTCCTCATTTTCATTTTTCACCCACTTCCTTTTTGGTCTTTGTTTTTACATTCAAAGTAAAGTTGAGTGTTTGACTCAACAAAAATAGTATATATTTTAAAGTTACTCTTTTTTTTAAGATTTTTTTTTAATCCCCAAAAAAAAATTAAAAATCGGCGTCAAGACGAATGAAACGTCTTAACACCGACTTATGTATTCACTTTTTATGTTTCAACTTTCTGTTATTCGTTCAAAGCTCAAACCTGGTTTTGCATTTAAATCCCATGTTGCTGTTACCTTTTTTTTCATTTCAATAAAAGCGGCAGCAGCAATCATTGCTGCATTGTCCCCGCACAAACTAATTGGCGGGATAATCAGTTGAAGTTTGCTAGTGTCTACCGTTTCTAACAAACTTTCCCTTAGCCCTTTATTTGCTGCAACACCACCTGCAACAATAAGCGATTGTACCTTATATTCCTCACAGGCGCGTAAGGTCTTATCTGTCAGAACTTCAACAACACTTGCTTGAAAACTTGTCGCTAAATTATTTTTATCTAAGGATTCATTTCGCTGTTCTGCGTTGTGAACAGTGTTGATGAATGCGCTTTTTAATCCGCTGAAACTAAAATCATAATTATTTTCATGCAACATTGCCCGGGGAAATTGGTAGGTATCTTGACCTAAATGAGCCATCTCATCAATCTCTTTACCACTTGGATAACTTAGCCCCATCACTCTGCCAACTTTGTCATAGGCTTCACCCGCAGCATCGTCTCGGGTTTCCCCTACGATTGCATAAGAACCTTCTTCTTTCATATAGACAAGCTCCGTATGTCCACCACTTACCAGTAGCGCCATTGCAGGATAACGGATATCAGGATCAACAAATTTAGCTGCACTGATATGACCGGCCATGTGATTGATGGGAATCAATGGCACCTGATTTGCCCATGCAAAAGCTTTAGCTGCACTAATTCCTATTAAAAGTGCTCCGACTAGACCCGGACCATAGGTAACCGCAACAGCTGTCAACTCTTTGGCAGAGACATTTGCTTCCTCAAGAGCTTCTTCTAAACAAGATAAAATCTGCTCCACATGATGTCGACTCGCTACCTCAGGAACAACGCCACCGAAACGTTTATGACTTTTAACTTGAGAAGCAACGATATTGGATAAAATGATTGTTTCGTTCTCGACAACAGAAACACTTGTCTCATCACAGCTACTTTCGATTGCTAAAATTACTTTCCTATCTATCATTTGTAGCACTCCTCTTTACTAAATTCTCTTTTCATTAAAACCGCATCTTCTATCGGATGATGATAATATTGTTTTCTTGTGTAGTACGGCTCAAACCCCATTGATTGATAAAGTGTTTGAGCTTTTTGATGCATTTGTCTAACTTCTAAAAAAATGCGAGAGATAGCTTTCTCCTCTGCATATTGGAACAGCTTCTCTAACAGTTTTTTTGCATACCCTTGACCTTGGTGTTCTTTGGAAACGACACAATGTGTCACCTCCATCTCATCTAAAATAGTTTGCACCGAAATAAACCCGATTAGCTGACTGTCAGCCAACAACACTATATACATACTATGCTTTTGTTGAATATCTTCTATAAACTGGTGAGCACTCCATGGACTCCCATACTGATAACTTTTCGCACAAGTCTCGTATAAAAGTTCTGCCAGTTGCTCTGCCTGAAATTCTTCTTTTGCTTTCCACATATCCCTATCCTCTAAGCAAACAAACCATGAGTACAGCATCATCATGATCATAGTAATTTTGTTTGATATTCCGAGCCACAAAACCAAATTTTCGGTACAGGCGCTGTGCATCCATATTACTCTTTGGTGTTTCTAATGATAACGACTGACACTGGCAGATAAAAGCAAAGTTACGGATTTCAGTGAGTAGTAATGAACCAATACCTATGCCTTGATGATCCGTTTGAACCGCTAGGTTGGTGATATGACCATTCGTTTGGTTAAAACGACATCCTCCAAAAGCAACAACTTTTCCTTGGTACTCGACTACAAGATACAAACTTGGGTAGGGACCCTTTAGCTCAAATAAAAAAGCACTTCTTCCCCATGGAGTCTTTCCCTCATATAGTTCACGCTCAATCTGTAAAAGTTCTTTAATATCCCGGTATCTCATTAGACGCAATGTGAAAGTTTGATGGTTCAAGACACATTCTCTTTGACAATAATTTAATTTTTTTTTTATGGAATGGTTGCTTTTAAGCAAAAACGGACTAGATTTTTTCCACATAGCTCTGCTCCTTATCAGCTGTATGATTTTCAAGCCACTTCTCCTCGGCTTCAACCATCTTATGATAGGTAGGAATAAATCCCTCGATATCTGTTACAGGTTTTTCCTGAAGCCCTAAATTAAGCAAAGCTACCCCGCTGACCGTATTAACACTCAACAGTTTGGACGAAAAATGCTCGGGCAAGTTTTCCCGTAAGCAAGCGTCAAATAAACCGATATCCTCTCCAACTATCAGCACCGGCCTATCTAATTCCTTTAGGTAGTGACACCAGTCCTCTAGTGATGTATGAAAATCAGGATGAATAGTAACCAAAGTCCCTTCTTTCCACTGATAGATACCTGTATATACGTTTTGCCTTCTAGCGTTAAAGAGTGGCACAATATATCCCTCATAAAACGGACAATTGGCTGCTAAAACGGCCAAACTAGAAACTGCAACTAACTCCGCTTTGAGTGTCCAAGCAAGCGTCTTAGCAGTTGTAACTCCAATACGTAACCCCGTATAAGAACCTGGACCTTTTGCAACAATCACTCTTTGAATATCATTTGGTTCTAGTAAGACAGACTTCATCATAGCATCTATCGTTGGCATCAACGAAACGCTGTGATTTTGTTTAATATTAATGATTGTACTTCCTAAAATTCTTTCAGAATTGCCAATCGTTACTGTTAAAGCTTGATTTGATGTATTTATAGCTAGACTATTCACAAGTATTCACTTTCCTTTTCATTCATTCTGCTATATTGTAGCATAAATTGCGGCTTCCTTGTAGATTTCTTCGCAACAGAAAAAAAGAAGTTTTGGCCTAAAGTGCTGGCTAAACTTCTTTGTTATTAAGCCTACTTGGTTTCAAGTAGCATCGCTGCTTCATGATCGACTATGACAGATACTTCTGGATGATGTTGAAGCGCACTTGCCGGACAATTTTCATTTGCAGACTCTTCAATCATTGCTTTGATTGCTTGTGCTTTAGCTTTTCCATAAGCTAATAAAATAATCTGTTTACTTTGCATAATAGAGTTTATTCCCATGGAAAAAGCGTGAGTCGGAACATCTTCTTTTTTTTCAAAAAAACGCTGATTGGCTTCGATTGTTGAGGCCGTTAGTTCAACTTTTCTTGTAAGGGAATCAAAAGGTGTCCCCGGCTCATTAAAGCCTATATGCCCGTTCTGACCAATTCCTAAAATCTGAATATCGATTGGATGAGTCGCAAGCACCTCATCATAACGCTTACACTCCCTATCTGCATCTTTTGCCAAACCATCCGGTAAATAGTTTTTCTTAAACGGTTTATATTTAAACAATTGTTCTTGCATGAAATAATGGTAGCTCTGCTTATTCTCAGCAGGCAACCCAACATATTCATCTAAATTAATGGAAACAACATCGGAAAAATCCAAGCTACTATGAATCATTTGATCATATAGACTGAGCGGCGTGCTTCCAGTTGCAAGTCCTAATACATTTAATTTATTTTTTTCCATTGCATCTTTTATTATTGAAAAGGCTGTTTGACCGCCTGCAATTTGATCTTGTACTCGAATAATTTTCATAAGGAGTCCTCCTTGTTTTTTGGTATAGTCCAATTATATACCAAACTAACTCAGAATGCAATCCTAAAAAAAACGCCTAGGAGTCGGTGAAAACCATTCTCCTAGGCGTTCTTTTTTTCTTTTACTCTACTGTCACACTCTTTGCCAAATTTCTTGGCTTATCAACATCATAGCCTCTTTGCAACGTTGCAAAATAAGCCAATAGTTGTGCTGGAATGACACTAATAAGTGGGGTCAAATCTTCATGCACTTTAGGCAAGATCAACTGGTCTTGGGGACGTTCAAATCCTTCCATCGCCATCACACAAGTGTGTGCGCCTCTTGATTCTACTTCTTTGATATTTCCCCTCGTATGTGCGTGCGTTGCAGTGTCTGTAATCATCGAAATAACTGGCGTTCCTTCTTCAATTAACGCAATTGTCCCATGTTTTAATTCTCCAGCAGCAAATCCTTCTGCTTGTATATATGAAATTTCTTTTAATTTCAAAGCTGCTTCCATAGACACGTAATAATCTTGACCACGTCCGATATAAAAGGCATTTCTTGTCTCTTTTAAATAGTCTTCTGCCAATTTTTCAACTTGATCTTTTTCATCTATCAAGCTTTCCATCGCCGTTGCAACTAGTCCAAGCTCGTGAACCAAATCAAATGTTTGCGCTTGTACTTTTGTAGCAGCTTGCGTTTCACCACAAACTTTTGCCAGAATGGCTAATACAGCAATTTGTGCGGTATAGGCCTTGGTAGACGCCACCGCAATTTCAGGTCCAGCATGAAGCAGCATGGTATAAGTGGCCTCTCTAGATAGCGTTGAGCCTTTCGCATTTGTAATCACCAGTGATGGCAATTTCATCTCATTTAATTTAACAAGTACTTGACGGCTATCTGCTGTTTCCCCGCTCTGACTAAGGAAAATAAAGAATGGCTTTTTAGCTAACAAAGGCATGTTATAGCCAAATTCACTTGATAAATGGACTTCCGTTGGAATATTCACGTATTTCTCAAGTAGTTTTTTCCCTATCCAACCAGCATGCCAGCTCGTCCCACAAGCCACAATGTATATGCGATCACACTCTGTCACTGCTTTTAAAATATCTTCCTCAACAGTTAAACGACTCTGTGCATCAGAATACTGTTGAATTAAATTTCTCATAACTGCAGGCTGCTCATCAATCTCTTTTAACATATAGTAAGGATACGTCCCCTTACCTAAATCATTTTCACTCATTTCTACTGTAAAGGAATCTCTTTCAATGCGTTGTTGCGCTTGATCTTCAATAATAATTTTATCTTTCGAAACTAAAACAATTTCTCCATCCATCAGCTCAACAAATTGGTTGGTTTGACTAATCATTGCCATTGCATCACTACAGATAACGTTAAAATCATCTCCCACACCAACTAATAATGGGCTTTTATTTTTCGCAACGTAAATGGTTTCACGTTCATTTGTATCAATTAAAGCCAGTGCATATGAGCCTTTTGTTTCTCTTACGATTTTACGAAATGCTTCTAAAGTATCTAAGCCATGCTTTGCGACAAAAACACTAATGATTTGAACCAAAACTTCTGTATCCGTTTCTCCCTTAAGTGGCACATCTTCCAGATACATAGCTTTAAGTTCTTCAAAGTTTTCAATCACTCCATTGTGAACTAGCATAAAACGACCGTCACGCGAAGTGTGTGGATGAGCATTTTCCTCCGTTGGTTTTCCGTGTGTCGCCCATCTTGTATGCCCAATCCCAATTGTCCCCGAAACTTCTTTGGTCAATTTTTTTTTCAAATTATCAATTCTACCGACAGATTTCACCAAATAGTTTTCTCCTTCTGGTGATGTCACAAAGATTCCAGCAGAATCATAGCCTCTATATTCCAGCTTCTCTAAGCCTTGAATTAAAATTTCTTTTGTCTGTTGTTTTCCTACTACTCCGACAATACCGCACATATTTAATTTCCTACTTTCAATTTTACTTATTGCTTTGTATTGTTTCTATCTGCTTGATGAAGTTTTTGTTACAATTTTGCAATTGTTTTTTTTCTTCACCTGAAGAGTGCAGTCCCTTAGAGCCATCCGCCGAAACTTTCGATTAACTCTATCCTCGTCACCTACTAGAGGCCAGGCGCTATCCTTTTACCAAAATTGGTATATACTCATCTCCTTATTTTATACTTATAGAAACATAGATAATCATACATTTTTAAATAAAAAAAGTCAAATCAATTAAATTGGTCTATAAAAATAGCACAACAAAACAAAATATGCTTTGTTGTGCTTCTTTCCTTACTCTTCAAGCCCAATTTCTTTTCGAACAACTTCGGCTATTTTCTCTACATAGTCGTTTACTTTTTCGATTGTAGGAGCTTCAGCCATTACTCTAAGAAGTGGTTCTGTTCCAGAAGGGCGAACTAATATGCGGCCATTTCCAGCCATTTCTTCTTCAACTTGTTCAATAACCGCTTTGATTGCAGGAACTTCCATTGCTCCATTTTTGTTGCTCACTCTAATATTCACTAATTTTTGTGGATACTCTTCAATCTCATTAGCAAGTTCAGATAATTTTTTCCCCGTATCTTTCATAACATTCAGCAGCTGAATGCCTGACAACATACCATCACCCGTTGTATTGTAATCCAAGAAAATCATATGCCCTGATTGTTCACCGCCAAAATTATAGCCATTTTTTCTCATTTCTTCCACAACATACCGATCGCCGACTTTCGTTTGCAGCGCCGTCATCCCCGCTTGTTGAACTGCTTTATGAAACCCTAAATTGCTCATTACAGTTGAAACGATTGTATTTTGTTTTAGACGTTTCTTCTCAGAAAGATACTTTCCACAAATATACATAATCTTATCACCATCTACAATATTGCCTTTTTCATCCACCGCAATCACACGATCTCCATCACCATCAAAGGCAAGACCCGCATCTGCTTCATGTTCTAAGACAAATTTGGCTAACTCTTCTGGATGGGTAGATCCTACTCCATCGTTAATATTTAGACCATTTGGCCGAACGCCCATCGTGTAAAAATCGGTTTCTAAATCCGCAAACACACGATTTACCGCAGTATACGTTGCCCCATTTGCTGCATCTAAACATACTGTCAATCCTTCCAAGTCTTTCGAAACGGTTTGAGTTAAAAATTGCGCATATTTTAGCAGTCCTTCTGGGTATTCATCCACTGTACCAAGGCCTGTCGCTGCCGGTCTTGGTAGCATATCCTCTTTTGCATCTAACAAAGCTTCAATTTCAAGCTCTTGTTCGTCTAGTAATTTAAAACCATCAGACCCAAAAAATTTAATACCATTATCTCGAGCTGGATTATGCGAAGCAGAAATCATCACCCCTGCAGCCGCCTTTTGAATTTTAGTCAAATAAGCCACTCCTGGAGTCGAGATCACACCTAATTGGAAAACTTCAATTCCTACAGATAATAGGCCTGCAATCAAAGCTTGCTCAAGCATTTGCCCTGAAATCCGTGTATCACGCCCCACCAATACTCTTGGTTGTTTTTCTTCTGTGTGCTGGCACAAAACATACCCCCCACATCTGCCTAACTTAAATGCTAACTCAGGAGTTAGTTCTTGATTAGCAATTCCTCTAACTCCATCTGTTCCAAAATATTTCCCCATGGTTTGATCTCCTTATTATTCATCGTTATTTGATTCTGATGTACTGGTTTGACTAGTCGAGGCCGACGTTTCAGACGTGGAAGACTTTGTCGTACTCGAGCTTGTTTTTTCACTTGTTTCATTTGTCATTTTTGTTTCCGTTGTTTGATTAGTAGTTTCTCTTGTACTGCTACTAGAGCTTTCTCTTGTTGCAGTATGTGTTGGAACAATTGTAACCAACACCTTTTCTGGAGTAACTTTAACCCCTGAAGGAGCAGTAATAGTATAATAATCGCTTACTGTGTCCGTGATATTTTCAATCATAACAGGTACCGATAAAGAATGGATATTCTCAAGCAAACTCGATTCACCACTAATTTCTGCTTGATTACTCTCAAGATTAATCGAATATCCATTCACTCCTTTTGGGTAGCTTCCACTTTGTGTTACCTTGAGCGAAACAGTTTTCGAAGGCTCTTTGGTAGTGACTTTAACATTTACTGTTACTGGATCTATAGTCACACTTAGGACTTCGCCATTCTTGTCTAAAGCTTTCAATGACACTTTTTCAGAAAAATCCTCTTTTACATTTTTCTTATCATTTATTACCGCTTCGACTTTTTTAATCGCTTTAATGGTCTCTGCTCCAGCTGTTACTGTTACTTTTTCTGGATTAACAGTTGCCTCATCCAGTGTATAGCCAGAACTAAAGATTTTGTGATCAATGTTTGGCTCTACTTTAAAAGTAGAAGTTTTTTTCTTTTCAATTGTGACATGGACCGTTTTCAAAGTCAATGTTCCTGTCACCGCAGAATTCATTCCCTCAATCTTTGGACTCAACTCATGCGTTCCAACACCAAGTTTGGTCAAATCTGCTACAACAGAATAATTTTTTGTTTGTTCGTTTGCTTCCATATCTAGTAGTACCCGATTCGAACTTTTCAGCTGAATCCCAGTACTTGTTTCATAGCCAGATATATAATACTTAGACTGATCATAGCGATAATCAATGGGAACGTTGGTTACTGCTTTTTCAAACTTGCCACTGGTTGTTATCGTTGAGTTTTTCATATTTTCTGCATTCGCATTCACGAACAGTAATATCGCAAAAAATAGTGCAAGAAGTCGAACAAACCAACGATTATCAGATAATCGATTCACTATTTTTTAGCCCCCTTTGATACACCATCAAGAAATTGCTGCAACAAATTAGTAGTTACATCTTCTTTTTCTTTGACAAGCTCTTGCGATAATATTTTTAAATATTCTTCTTGTGTCAGATGAGGTAAAAGCTCATTATTTAATGTCAAGCTGACATCACCGGTTTCTTCCGATACAATAATGGTAATCGCATCACTCACCTCACTAATCCCAACAGCAGCTCGGTGCCTTGTCCCAAACACTTTGGGAATCAGGCTGCTCTCAGAAAGCGGAAGATATGCACAAGCGACGGCTATCTTTTGATTTTTTATGATGACTGCCCCATCATGAAGGGGGGTATTGGGAATAAAAATATTGATCAAAAGTTCCCCAGTGATTGAAGCATTGATTGGAATACCCGTTTCAATATAATCATCCAAGCCAGTATTGCGCTCAATGGTAATCAATGCGCCAATCTTTCTTTTTGACATATATTGGATTGCCTTATCAAATGCATCAATCATCGAGGATTCTTCTTGGATGATTTTTTTAGACTTTTTAAATAAAGAACCTCTGCCCAAATGCTCCAAGCCTCTACGAACCTCTGGCTGGAAAATGACAATCGCTGCTATAACCCCATAAGTAATCACTTGATTCATAATCCAAGAAACCGTATTAAGACCAATCCAGCCACTTAGTACTCGAATCACTAGTATAATCGCAATTCCTTTAAACAACTGAACCGCTTTTGTTCCTTTCACGACCATAATTAGTCGATACAAAAGAAACCAAACAACCACTATATCCAAAATATTAATTAAAAAATTGGTCGAAAAAAAATAATTGGACAATAATTGGCTCCAGTTATCGTTTTTAAATAGATTTTCCAATTGAAATGACATGCATTCGCCTCTCCTCATAAACAATACGCTTTCGTTTTAGTATAGCACATTCCAAAAAGTCTGAAAACTAATACAAAAGTTTTCAGACTCGATAGAACCTATTAGTTGCCAATTTTAATCGCTTATTGCGTATTTTCACTTTTTTCTAACTTTTCACGGATTTTTTCTTCTTGTCCTGAAAGTCGAGCATACGTATAAAATCGATTTTTAGCATCTTGAATCGTCTTAGTATATAAATCTTCTGCTTTTTCAGATTGAACTTTCATGAGCGCAGCAAAACGTGTTTGTTTTTTGATAAACTCACGCATCTCAGAAAATTTTGGTTTTTTAAAGTCGAGTGTCAGCGGATTTTTACCTTTCTCCCGAAGCAATGGATTGTAGCGATACAAAGACCAATACCCACTTTCAACTGCTTCTTTTGCTTCCGCTAATGTTTGAGTCATTCCACCAGATAATCCGTGCGCAATACAAGGAGTATAGGCAATAATCAAAGACGGTCCAGGGAATTTTTCAGCTTCCTCCAAGGCTTTTATCGTTTGCATTTGATTGGCACCTGATGCAATTTGAGCTACATAAACATTTTCATAACACATTGCCATCCGTCCCAAATCTTTTTTGGCAACATATTTTCCATTTGCAGAGAATTTTGCAATGGCAGCAAGTGGTGTTGCTTTTGAGGTTTGCCCTCCAGTATTGGAATAAACCTCGTTGTCCATGACAAGAATATTTACATCTTCTCCGCTAGCTAAGACGTGATCAATTCCGCCAAAACCAATATCATAAGCCCAGCCATCTCCACCGAATATCCATTGACTCGGTTTGACAAATAAGTCATGTTGGGCATAGATTGTTTGCAAGTTTTGGTTTGTTTCCATTTCTTCTTTTAGCAATGCTTTTAACTTTTGTGCTCGTTGTTGCGTTCCTTCACTTTCATCCATATGCTCAATCCAGGATGAAAATTGTTCGTTCAACTCATCAGATAAAGTCTCTTCTTGTAGCATCACTTTAATTTGATCTGCTAAACTTTCACGACGCGTCTTATTGGCTAGATACATGCCATAACCATATTCTGCATTATCCTCAAATAAAGAATTTGACCAAGCAGGACCTTGCCCCTTGTCGTTGGTAGTATACGGGGTAACTGGTGCTGCACCGCCCCAGATAGAGGAACAACCTGTTGCATTTGCAATCATCATGCGATCTCCGTAAAGCTGGGTTAAAAGTTTAACGTAAGGAGTTTCACCACAACCAGAGCAAGCACCTGAAAATTCCATCAAAGGCTTTTCAAACTGCGAGCCGCGAACAGTGCTTGTCTTGAACGGATTTTTCTTCGCCTTAAGCGTCATCGAAAAAGCCCAATTTACGGCTTGTTCTCTTTGCTCTTCGTAGCTTTTCATCTCAAGCGCTTTTCCTTTTGCAGGACAGGCTTGCACACACAACCCGCATCCCGTGCAATCTTCAAGCGAAACTTGGATTCGGTATTTTAGCCCATCTGCTCCCCGCATTTCACGGACAACATATCCTTCTGGTGCTGCTTCTAATTCTTCGTCCTCTGCCAAAAACGGCCGAATTGCTGCGTGAGGGCAAACAAAGGCGCACTCGTTACACATGGTACATCGATCTGGGTTCCATTCTGGAATTTCTAAGGCAACACCTCTTTTTTCAAAGGCAGCAGTTCCAAGCGGCATCCTACCGTCTGTCATTCCGTTTGCTTTTAAGTCCCCAATTGTCAATAAATCACCCTCTTGTCGATTCATCGGCTCCACAATATTGTAAACAAAAGCTGGTACTTTTTCTTTTGGCTTCTCGGTTTCTTCTTCCAGTCCCCAACTCTTAGGTACCTTTACTTGATGAAGTAATGCCAACGTTTGATCAATTGCTTCGTTATTTTTTTCGACAATTTTCATCGATTTTTTTCCGTAATTTTTCATTACCTCTTCTTTTAGTAATGGAATAATCACTTCCATCGGCTTTATGTTCGCTAATTGGAAAAAAGCTGTTTCCATAATAGTATTAATGCGTCGACCTAACCCTACTTTTTGCGCAAGTTCTGCCGCATTAATGGTATAAAACTGAATATCATGCTCTACTAAATATTTTTTCATTTTTTGTGGCAAATGGTTTTCTAATTGTTCGTCCGACCAAATGGTATTAAGTAGGAATGTGCCTCCGTCTTTAAGCCCCTTAAGCAGATCATAGTTATGCAAATAAGCAGCTGTATGACAAGCGATAAAATCTGCATGTTCGACCAGATAAGTCGAATCAATCGGTGAATCCCCAAAACGCATATGAGAAACCGTAAGTCCACCTGATTTTTTTGAATCGTAAGAGAAATAACCTTGGACATATTGTTCCATATGGTCACCAATAATTTTCATAGCAGATTTATTGGCGCCTACCGTCCCATCAGAACCAAACCCCCAAAATTTTGCTTGGAAAATGGATTTAGCGGTCAAGTCCAACTCCATTTCGGTTGGAAGCGATAGATACGTCACATCATCTATAATTCCTAGCGTAAACCTTTTTTTGAGCGATTCTTTTGGCAGCTGCAAATGCTGATAAACGGCATGAATATGACTTGGAGTCACATCTTTAGAACCAATCCCATATCTCCCACCAATAATAACTGGATGTGTTTCAAAATCATACATCGCACTTTGCACGTCGAGCAACAAAGGCTCTCCACCAGCACCCGGTTCTTTCGTACGATCCAAAACCGCAATTTTTTGTACAGTTTGAGGCATTGCGTCAAGAAATTTTTTGACTGGAAACGGGCGATACAAATGAATATTAAGATGTCCAACTTTTCGCCCTTGCGCCCTTAAGTAATCAATTGTTTGGTGAACAACTGGAGCAACTGATCCCATCGAAACGATGACCTCTGTCGCTTCTTCGTCCCCGTAATAATTGACTAAATCATAATTAGTTCCTCTGAGCTTATTCATTTCTTCCATATAGTATTGAACAATTTCCGGAACCTTTTCATAATGTTGATTAACTGCTTCTCTTTGCTGGAAATGAATATCTGGATTTTGATTGGTACCACTAATGTGCGGATGGTTAGGATTCATACTCTTGTCCCGAAACTCTTGTAGTTTTTCTTGATTAAGTAGCGGAGCTAATTCATCGTATTCTAGTACTTCAATCTTTTGAATTTCATGACTAGTCCGAAACCCATCAAAAAAATTAAGAAAGGGCAAACTTGCTTCAATCGACGCCAAGTGCGCCACGGCTGAAAGATCCATTACTTCTTGAACGGTACTTTCAGCAAGCATGACAAAACCTGTTTGTCGGACAGACATCACATCTCCGTGATCTCCAAAAATACTTAGTGCTCCAGTAGCAAGTGCACGACTAGCCACATGGAAAACAGCTGGAAGTAATTCTCCCGCCATTTTGTACATATTTGGAATCATTAGCAGTAATCCTTGGGAGGCAGTATAGGTTGTCGTCATTGTTCCTGCTTTTAAAGAACCATGTACAACTCCCGCTGCACCAGCCTCTGATTGCATTTCCACCACTTTAACGGGTTGTTTAAAAATATTTTGTTTTCCTGCTGCTGACCATTCGTCAACTAATTCTGCCATTGTTGAACTGGGAGTGATTGGATAAATCGCTGCAAGCTCTGTAAAAGCATAGGATATATACGCTGCCGCCGTATTCCCATCCATGGTCTGTTTTCTTCTCATGAGCATTTCATCGTCCTTTATCTAAAGTTAAAAAGCTTATCATCATATGCTTATCATTATAAACCAGTCTTCGTTTATTTCAAGCGCCATTTCTAAATCTCTAGCTAGGCTTAGCAAGCAAAATAAAAAAGTGTGAACCAAAAGTATTTCTTACTTTTGATTCACACCGAAATTCTAGATGAGTCTTTTTCTAGCGATCAATATTTTGCTTAATAAAGTTCTAAATATTGATCTTGCTCCCATTTAGAAACATATTGAGAATAAGCACTCCACTCGATTTTCTTCGCCTCAACAAAGCTTGGATAAATATGTTTTCCTAAGGCATTTTTGATGATTTCATCTTCTGCTAAACCTTTTAAAGCTTCATTTAGGTTGCTTGGAAGCTCGTCAATGCCTGCTGCTTTTAGCTCTTCTTCGTTCATGATGAAAATGTTGCGATCAACTGGAGCAGGTGCTTCCAAATTGTTCTCAATTCCATCAAGTCCTGCTTCTAAAAGAACAGCAAGCGCAAGATAAGGGTTAGCAGCTGGGTCTACTTGGCGCAATTCAATACGAGTAGATAAGCCACGAGAAGCTGGAACACGAACTAGCGGTGAGCGATTACGTCCACTCCATGCAATATAAGTAGGTGCTTCAAAACCAGGAACCAAACGTTTGTAAGAATTCACGATTGGATTGGTCACTGCGGTAAAACCTTTGGCATGTTTCAAAATTCCAGCTAAAAATTGATACGCAGTTTGACTAAGTTGCATACTGTCACTTTCATCTAGGAATGCATTTCCTTCTTCTGTAAATAAAGACATATTACAGTGCATTCCAGAACCATTAATACCATAAAGTGGTTTTGGCATAAATGTTGCGTGTAATCCATGACGACGAGCAATCGTCTTCACTACTAATTTAAAGGTTTGAATATCATCACACGCTTCTAGTACGTTTGCATATTTGAAGTCAATCTCGTGTTGACTTTCTGCTACTTCATGGTGAGAAGCTTCGATTTCAAAACCAAGTTTTTCAAGTTCTAGAACAATATCACGACGGCATTGTTCCCCAAGATCTGTAGGGGATAAGTCAAAATAACCACCTTTATCTTTAAGTTCTGTGGTAGGATTTCCTTGTTCATCTAATTTGAATAAGAAAAATTCTGGTTCAGGTCCTAAGTTAAAAGAAGTGAAACCGACTTTTTCCATATGCGTAAGCGCACGTTTTAGATTGCCACGAGGATCGCCAGCAAATGGTGTGCCATCAGGATTGTAAATGTCACAAATTAAGCGAGCCACAACTCCTTTATCGCCTTCCCAAGGGAAAACCATCCAGGTATTTAAATCTGGATATAAAAGCATGTCACTTTCTTCAATACGAACAAAACCTTCAATAGAAGAACCATCAAACATCATTTTATTTTCTAAAGTTTTTTCTAATTGACTAACTGGTACTTCAACATTTTTAATTGTGCCCATAATATCTGTAAACATTAAACGTAAAAATTCTACATTTGATTCCTTTGCAAACTTTCTGATATCATCTGCTGTGTAATTTTTTTTGACCATTTACTTATCCCTTCCTTGTTCCTCATATATTTTTCAAAATCTAATTTCCTGGTTACATCTTAGGTCCATTAGACTGAAATGGATTTGGTTTCCCACTCATACCGCTAGCAGACACAATTTCGTCATATAAGATCCGACGGACATCGTGATCGGTTAGATTTTTTTGCGCATAGGGTGGATTTTGCTTTTCATATTCCTTCATTTCATAAATCCGCTTAATTCCTGCCATATTTAATCCATCATTCAAATAATCTTTAATTTCAAGCAATATATCAATATCATTTAGCGAGTACATACGTCTATTGCCTTCATTTCTTTCTGGATGAATTAAATCTTGTTCTTCATAGTAACGAATTTGACGTGCTGATAAATCAGTCAGCTTCATTACCGTTCCAATTGGAAAGACGGACATGGATCTTCTCAGTTCTTTTTCTCTCATGTACTCTGACCCCTCTCATTGATGTTTATAGGATACCAATAGAATAAAAAAATGTCAACAACTAATGTTACATTTTGTAACATGATTAACATTTAATTTAAATCCCTTACTACTTTGATGTTAGGTTTACTGTAGCCACGCAAATAATAGCTATTTTTTTCTTCACAAAAAGTTTGTTCTTCTAAAAAAGTTTGTTGGGCAAATACTGTCAATAAATAACTTTTTGTAACAGGTAGCTCTCCTTCATACGCTTGTAATGTTTCTTTAATTTTTTGATTAACTAGATCATTAACAGCTTTTGTCGCTGTTTCTTCTTTTGCAGAAATAAAACAATTGGGAAATAAGGTTGGAGTAAATGTTGTTGGCTGTACTTGATCTTTTTTATTATAAACCGTTACCACTGGTATATTGTCCATTTCTAACTCATCAAGTAAACGTAGCACCGTCTTTTCTTGTTGGTCTCGATTTGGCGCACTGGCATCTACCACGTGAATCAACAAATCCACTTCTCGACTTTCTTCAAGTGTGGATTGAAAAGCTGCGATTAATTGCGTTGGTAGTTCTTGAATAAAACCGACTGTATCTGTGATTGTTGCTTCCATACCGCTTGCCATCGTCCATTTTTTTGTCAGAGGATCTAACGTGGCAAATAGCTGATTCGCAGAATAGGCTTTTGTATTTGTCAGCACATTTAACAGGGTGGACTTCCCGGCATTTGTATAACCGATTAAGCCGATTCGAAAAATTGCGGCTTCTTGCCTAGATTGCCTACTACGTCTTCTATGTGCTGCTACTTCTTGTAGCTCTTTTTTTATACCGTTCATCTTATAACGAATGTGTCTTCGATCTGTTTCAAGTTTGGTTTCTCCAGGGCCTCTCGTTCCAATCCCTCCACCTAAACGAGATAGAGCACTACCTTGTCCTGTCAGCCTAGGCAATAAATATGCAAGCTGTGCCTGCTCTACTTGTAGCTTTCCTTCTTTGGAGGTTGCACGCATCGCAAAAATATCCAAAATCAACTGTACACGGTCAATCACTCTTACTCCTAGTTGTTCCCCTAAAAATTGATTTTGTCTTGGAGTTAACTCGTGATTAAAAATTACTAAATCAATTTCATCTGCATCAACCAATCGATTTAATTCCTCCACTTTGCCTTTTCCAATCATCGTCTTCCTGTCAAACTCTGTTCTTTTTTGAATCAGTGTTCCCATCACTTCTGCTTGTGCTGTTTCAGCTAGACTTTTTAGCTCTTTCATTGTATCCGAAAAAATTTCTTGATTGTTTTGCGTTTCCACTCCCACCAAATACACTTTTTCTCGTTGTTGTTTTAACTCACTTATTTTTTCTCTAGCCATTTTTTTACTTCCTCTTCTAAAAGCTGTTCATTGGCTGGGTCTTGGACTAAATCCCACCAGCTGACAGCCATTCTGTTTCGAAACCATGTCAATTGTCTTTTCGCGTAGCGTCTTGAATTTTGTTTTACTTGAGCCACGCTTTCTTCCAATGTCTGTTCTCCCTTAAAATAAGGAAAAAATTCTTTATAACCAATCCCTTGAGCTGCTTGAACATGAGGCGACTCATACAGTAATCTTGCTTCTTCTATCAAACCTTGTGCCATCATCATCTCTACACGTTGATTAATTCTTTGATACAACACTTCACGATCTGTCGTCAACCCTATGAGAAAAGGATCATATAAAAGCTCAGGAGGCTGCTCTTTTTGCTCGCTGTTTCCTGTTAAAAAGTGACTTTCTAATGCCCGAATTACTTTTCGGACATTATTGGGGTGAATCTTGTCTGACAAAGACGGATTTAGTTGGGCTAGTTTCTGCCACATCGCTAGATGACCATTTTTTTTATAGTCTAATTCTAATTCCGCTCTAATTTCTAATTTTTTTGCCTCGTCTTCTGAACCCCCAAGCTGAAAATCATATAGCAATGATTGGATATATAGCCCCGTTCCACCGACAATAATGGGTAACTTTTGATTGGCTGTTAATAAATCAATCTGAGAACGAGCTTCCTTTTGAAAATCCGCCGCTGAGTAGGAGTTTTTCCAATCGATCTGATTGATCAAATGATGCTTGATTTCACTCTGTTCTTGACTGGATGCTTTGGCTGTTCCAATATCTAATTCTTTATATATCTGCATCGAATCGCCACTAATAATCTCACCATTAAACATTTTTGCTAGGTGAATCCCCAGAGCCGTTTTTCCAACAGCAGTCGGCCCAACGATGACCAGAACTTTCTTCTTTTTCATGACATATCCCCTTGTTTCAATCATTTCACCATTTTGTGCATCGCTTATATTCTACCATTTTATTGTCATTTACGATAGATTTCTTTCGTGCAGGTGGATTACTAGATTTTTTTGTGATAATATATGATAATATAAAAATAGGAACCAAATAAATTTTACTGAGGGTGAAAAAATGAAAAAATTTGTAAAAGGTGTATTGACTGGTGCAACACTAACTGTAGGAACTTTAGCAGGAGTTGCTTATGGCGTCAAAAAAACAATGATTGAACCCATTGAAAAAAAAGAACAACAAATCGAAGAAAATCGTAAAAAAGCAAAGCGTAAAAGCCGTGCACGTTAAGTTTCACAAAAAAACTGTCCATCGTTGATCGATGTGACAGTTTTTATTTTTATAAAAATTTCAACACAATTGAAACACTACGATTTCCCTTGACATCGTAATTGACTAAATGTAGTTGCATGCCTCCTTTTGCTTCAATTTCCATTATAAAGCTCCCGTTCTCATCTGCCCTTGTTTCAATGATATTCTGCTCATTGTCTGTCATCAAGACAACCAGAAGATTCGGCTCTGCTGTCCCAATAATTCGTACTTTATCCTGCGTAAATGTCATATCCTCAATCGCAATTCTTTTTGGCGGGGTATTGTCTGAATTTATCAAGCGAACTTCTTTAATTGCAGTATGCACATTATCTCTTCCCAAGAAATTGTGAATACGCATTTTCGCTCCTAACTTCACTTCCTCTTTAGCCGTCCTCATTGCTCTAAACTCAAGTTTTTTTTCAATTTCTTCGTTGTTGTTACTCGGCAGTGCTACTTCATTAACACTTGTTCCTATTCCATATAACACACTTGGAGCAGAGGACCAATCATACCAAGTCCAAGCTGTGGCATTTTTTGTTTTAAAGCTCAATTGATAGTTCTCACCTTGAACCATGTCTACTTCTTGTCCAACATAACCAACTTGATTAAGGTAGCGATTATAAAAACGAATTCCTGTATCAAAAGGAACTGCTGTTACCGTATCTAAGTTTTTTTCTCTTTTCATGACAAACTCACCATAAGCATTTTTACTTAGTATAGTATCCGCCAACGCTTCCTGATTTATTGTTGTTTTCCAACCAGTAAACCCTGTCATAGAAGTTTCAAAATTAGGATTTTCCAATAAATTTATATCGGGTGCAACAAACTCTGGTTTACTAGTTAGTTGCTTAGTCTTGTTTAAAAAGGCCTCCACTTTTCTTTGATAACCCAGCGGATCGACTGACAGACTCTGTGCATGATCTGCGTTTGCAACGGTGTATTTTTCTTTATATCCCAATGCAGCAGCATACAATATATCAAGTGATTCTTTCGGGATAAAACCATCTGCTTCACCATGAATAAACAACTTGGGAATTCCTGTTTTTTTGACACTTTCTAGAGGTGAAAAACTATATAAATCCATTTTTAATTTTGGTTTCAAATATTGATTATTCAATTTGTTCAACAATTGCGTTTCATCTGCATACCAATCATAATTATTATAAATCGGGATATATTGCAAATATTGAGTCACCAGCCTAAGTGTATCCCGAAACTGCTGCTCCGCTGAAGTATAGCCACAATCCTCAATCACTGCTTTCACTTGACTTGCTGTATTTTCTTGCGCCAGCATAACAGTAGCAGCCCCCATGGAAACTCCATACAATATAATTTTTTGAGTTGCTTTCTCTGAAATTTCCAATTCAATCCATTTATTTAAATCTTCACGTTCATAATAACCAAACGTAATGTATTTCCCTTCACTCTTTCCATGTGAACGCGTTTCAGTCATCAAAACATTATAGCCCATATCACTGTACATTTTAGCTGCATCCAGTCCATCTTCATACTTAGAACGATAACCATGATGAACAATCACCGTGTAGTCTGATTGGTTGTCAATATAGTGAGCATATAGATTAATCGGTTGATTAATAGTCTGATCAATCACCTGTATGTTCTTTTCAGTTACGTTTGATAATTGATTGTACCATTTCAGAGATGCACTTTCTCCTGTTTGTCCACCTCCAAAAATCTTAGACGCTAAACGAAATAGGTCATTCTGAGAATTAAAGGCAAAATCAAAAGTAAGACCTACAACAGCATCGTCCAATGGGCCTAATAATCGCGGACTTTTTTTAAGTTCTGCTACTTTTAAGTATTTTTCCATTTCACTGACTAATTTTTGCTCGTCTTTACTTAATCCCTTACGTTCAGCAGCTGTTTTCGCTTTAAACTCTTCTTGATTTTTTAATAACCTTTTTCGAACATTTTTTCGAGAAATGTTTTCCTGGGATGGAGCATTAATTATATACCCCTCTTCCCCTAGCTTACTATAAGATACTCTATCATCCTGTGCATAAGCATTTTGGGAATTTAAAAATAAAAATAAACCAAGTGTAACTCCTAACCAAACTCTTTTTTCCATTTCTTTCTCCTTTTGAAATTATTAGTTCATTTAATGAACTTAAATTATTTTTCCATAGTTTTAATCTTTTGTCAATCATAACTTTTGTAATAAAAAAAAGTAAAAGGATTTCCTTTTACTTTCATCTGCTATAAGCTTATTTTTTCTTAATTTTACCGTTCCAATCCTCATAGCCACCTTTTAAAATATAGATATCGTGGTATCCTTCTTTTCTTAAACGGTTGGCCACTCGAATACTCAAGAGCTTCTTTTGATCATACAAATAAACGGGTTTATCTTTCCTAAGTGATGCCAGCGAAGTTTTAATCATAGAATACGGGAAATTACGTGCTCCCATAATGTGTCCTGCGTCAAAGACATTTTTTTCGCGGACATCGACTACTTGAGCAGTACGCATAGTCTCAGCAAACTCTTTTTGTTCAATCCATTTGGCAGAACGCTTTCTCATAATTTGTAAGATTGCCTCATTGCCTCCATAAAACAGTGCGACCACTACTATACTAATACCTAATACAATCAGAAAATTCACAAAAACGACTCCTTTTATTTTTGAAATTGTAATGCTAATGAAGCAGCACCTATCACACCAGCCTCATTCCCTAACTGAGCTAGTTTAATCTTAGTACTTTCACGAACTTGAGGAAAAGTAAACTGATCAAAGTTTGCTTCAACTTTACTTCTTAAGAATTCACCAGCGGCGGATACGCCGCCACCAATGACTATATCTGTTGGATTTAATAAATTTGCAATATTCCCACAAGCTAAGCCCAAATAAAAGCAGACTTTATCCACAACCATCTTAGCGAAGACATCCTCTTCTTGCGCTCGATCAAAAATAATTTTACTCGTGACCGTTTCCCCTGCATCGATTAACTCTTTTAAGCCTGAATCCCCAGAAAATTCTTCGGATAAGAATCTGGCAACACGAACAACACCTGTCGCACTTGCAACCGTTTCTAAGCACCCCTTCTTCCCACATGTACATTCAAAGCCATCTGGATCGACTGTCATATGTCCAATCTCTCCTGCAGCTCCTGCCACACCGTGAATCAATTGACCGTCTGCAACAATTCCACCACCAACACCCGTACCAAGGGTAATAAAGCTAACATCATCACTATTTTCACCTGCGCCCTTCCAACGTTCTCCAAGAGCCGCCACATTGGCATCGTTATCAATTGCAAAAGGAATTGATAATTGTTCTTCAATTTGAGATTTTACAAATTGCAATTCTTTCCAATTCAGATTGTACGCACCTATAACGGTTCCATTTTTACGGTCGACCGTTCCAGGTGAGCCCATGCCAATGCCCAAAAAGTCTTCTTTAGTCATTTGATAGAGTGACAGACGGTGCTTAATTGAGGCAATAATATCTGGTACAATATGTATTCCCTCATCGAGAATATTCGTTTCAATGCTCCATTTTTGTTGGATTTCTCCCAACATATTTAGAATCGCAAATTTTACAGTTGTTCCACCTAAGTCAATACCGATCAATTTTTTGTCCATGACTTGCCTCCTACATTTCCCCTGATTTGTCGCGAGCTTCTTCTATGCGATGCTCTCTTTTTAAAATTAACCAACTTGTTTGATACGTTTTTTCATCTATCATGCGTGCCTCATAAAGATTCTTTAATTCAATCGCCATCAACTCAATATCACCAAGACGAGACCCTACATAAACGTAGATGCCAAATCTTTTTAATACTTGCTGTACATCATATAAACTATTCATCCTAACACGCTCCCTCACTCATTATACAGATAACTACACTTTTTTTCATCTAAAAAATCAATTATTTTGAAATATTTTTCATTCTTTTTGGCCCAAAATCAAACAACAAAAAAAGGGACAGCTCTCACTACATAATCGCTGCCCCCTTTAGTACTTTTATTTACAGTATTCCGTATTTTTTCATGACAAATACCATACTGATAACCAACATGAAAACATATATTGCTCCACTAATGATTCTTTTATGAATATTGACACCATCCGTGATTATACGACCATCTGTCATTTTCGGGATAGAAACTACATTCATAACCAAATAGCCCCCAATTGCACCACCAATATGGCCTAAGATATCAACTCCTGAGCCAAAAAAATTAAAGAGGAGATTCATTAAAATAAACAACCCCATGTTTTTCCCGATCGCCCTGACAGCTGGATTAAAGCGGAACACCTCTGCTAAAACTAAATAACAAGCAAATAGGCCAAACAAAGAAGTACTAGCACCAGCAGAGATGGCTGTTAGCTGACCAAAACTTAAACTAATCACATTTCCTGCAATCCCAGCCAACATGTAAACAATGAAAAATCTTGCATGTCCGATTATAGACTCTAGCTGACGGCCAATAAAATACAAGGTAAGGGAATTAAAAAATAAATGGGAAATGCCAATATGAATAAAAATTGGCGTAATCAGTCGCCACCATTCATGGTCCATTAAAATTCCCGTTTGAGTCAAAGCCCCAAATTTATTTAAAACTGCAACCGACTCCGTCCCTTGAAGTCCATAGCCATTTAACATTCCATACCATTCCATGATAATAAACACTGCAACTTGAATCATTAAGAAAAACAGGGTTACATATTCCCTATTTTGCCATTTTTTTACTGTAAAATTCATAAATTCTTCCTTTCCAAGGTAAATAGTCGATCAATAGCCTGATCATGCACTTCACTTTCCCAGCCCTCTATGAGTTGTTCATCAAAAACTAAGCTACAAGACTTTCCAGTATAATCTGCCAAATAACGGTCATAAAACCCTCCGCCAAAGCCAATCCTTTTTTTTGTTACTGAATCAAAGACCAACCCTGGGACAATTAACAAATCAATCTGTTCCTTAGCTATTTGCTTGTTAGAATCTGGTTCGAGTACACCAAAAGAGGACTCAATTAAAGGTGTCGCTTTTTCATACAAATAAAAAAACATTTGATGGTTCGGGCAAACTTTGGGCAATACCACATGTTTTTGCTCACTCCATGCTTGTTTGATGAGCGGTAACGTATTGAATTCAAAATCTAGCGGATAGGTAAAACCAATTGTCTGCGCTTCTTTCCAAAACTCACTTGCAACCAACTGCTCGCTAATTTGACACTCTTGTTCTTTTTTTTCTGCATCCTCTTTTTCTTTAAGATGTTGCATTACTTTTTTGCGCAGAAATCGTTTGTCCACAAAAATCCCTTCTTCATCAAATACTTTTCCCTAACTATAATCAACTTTTTCAAAAAAAACAACCCTCAAGAAGATGAGGGTATTTTGTGTAATTCAATCCTTTATTCCCAATCATTTTGAATCCGCTTCTTTTGTATGAAATCTAAACCTAGTGCACCTATCAAAAATACACCAAAAAATTGGAAAGATGGCTTCTTTTTTTCTCCCGTTTTTGGAAGTACTTGACCTTTCCCCCTACTAGAGTTAGTAGTTTTTTTACCAGAGCTATTTGTAGTAGCATGATCCACTTGTTTGTCCATCATTTCTGAAAAGGAATCGTCCTTACTTTCAGAAGAAACGCTATTAGTCGGTGCTTTCATTTTTTTGTAGCAATACTCGACCACTTGTGCTTGGGTCCCTAACATCCCTTTTCTATTATCAGGCAAGCTGTTTGTATCTAACTCATAGCCCTCAATCGAGAGGCAATATTTATCTGTAGACGTATCATACGGTTCTCCTACCAAGCCTTCAATCGTCTTTTTCTCCGCAATTTCATGCCGGTTCTCATCCAAATAGTAAACGGTCACATTTTGCGCATTTACGGGTGTTTCTTTGTAAATATACCTAACTATTTGCTTATCTACTAAGAATAGTCCATTTGCATTTTGAGGAAGTTGCGTTTCATCCAAACGATACCCTGCAAGCGCTAATTTATACTCTGAAGTGCTCGCATCATACCTTTTCCCAACTTCCCCTTCTAGATACTTTGATGCACGTAATGGGTGTCCATTTCGGTCAAGGTATTGAACCTGAACTGTCCCATTTTTTTGCTGGTGCTCTACTTGAAAACTACGAGAATAAGTTCCTCTTGATATCGAGTAAATAAAATAGTTATCAGGTTTTGCATACGAACTTCTAGGATTGTCTAGCTTTGCTCTAAAGTTTATCTTTTCGATTGACGCTAATTCTTCTTTTGACACTCCAGAAATTGTCACACCTTCGTGACTAACCAGCAAACGGGTAGATGGTAGTTGCTGACTGTTGATTTCAATGGAGAGCTGATCTGGATCATTGCTCATAACAAAAGGCGGAATGTAGCCATCAAAATTCGTTAAACGCTGAGGCATCATGGAAAAGGGTAAAAAGATTTCATGTTTGAGAGCATCGTAATTTAACTCTTTTTCTGTGATCGTTATCGCTGGGGCAAGCGTTCCAATATTTTGGTCCCCCGCCGGCAAAGTACTTAGTTTCGGAAGTTGTTTAATCACCGTCATATCGCTTACCCCACATTTGGGAATGTATATTTGCTCGAGCTCAGTTAGCGTTCCCAAAGGAGCAATAGTTGTAATATGTGGATTCAGCTGAAACACAATATGTTTTAAAGACTTGAGTGGCGTAATTTTATCATAAACCGCATCGGTCACACTCGCAGCAGTAAGATTTAATAGCTCAATATTTGGACCCATCATTGGAAAATTTTCATCTGTGACATTTACTCCATTAAGACTAACCTCTTCTAGCTGAACTAAGCCTTCTAAACAAGAATAATCGCTGACTTTGCTGTCCCAATAATGCTCAAATTTTTTGAGATTGGTGGCATATTCTAGCCCCTGTAAACTTGCTAAATTCTCTTCTAAATGACCAATTTCAATCCTCTTTAGTTTTAACATTTTTTCTTTTGTAATCTCGGACACACTAATTTCCAGTGCGCGTGCGACTGCATTTTGTAGGTAGACATCCGGCATCCAATTTGAAAGATTTTCTTGCGTTTTAGTTGTTTGATTTAAGGCATTGGGAATTGACTTTTGTTCTGGTTGCGTTAAAGACTCAGGTTCTTTATTCGCTAAACTGTTCGTTGTCGTATGAGCAAAATTAGATGTCGCCGTTGAAAAAGTCGATGTCATGGTATTTCCGTTTTTAATACATATATTATTCGAACTTAAGGTTAGCGATTTTTATGCTCCAAAAGCTAAACTTGATTGTACGACAAACCCACTCATGATAAGCACACCCATTAAAAAATATTGATAAACATTTTTCTTCATAAATCCTCCTACGAGACCAAAACAGAATTTTTTCAACCAATTTATTTTCATGCATTATTAAAAAAATATTCTAGCCTCTGCTTTTTTAACAAACAAATACTATATAATATTAATAGGTTTTTTGAACTGATTTTAGTTTAACCTGATAGTTCTAAAATTGTCAATAAATAATACAACTAAGAGTTCATTTTTTCAGCTTTTTTAGTGGATAAAAATAAAGTTGGAATATAACTTTTACGTTATATTCCACACTTATTGTATTCACTATTTTATCCGATTGTTTTTACCAGCTTTGACATAGTCAAATTATGATTTCGTTACAATAGCAATACTCTGTTTTTAGATTGACGATTGACCAAAAAGCACCTCAAAAAAAAAAGTATAAAAATAAAACATACTGCATCCTTCACTATATTAGATTAAAAGAAGGGCGAAAAAACTATATTGCTTATTATACTCGTTAATTTACATTTCACTATATTAGATTAAAAGACAAAACAAACACAAAGTAAAGCGAGGTGGTGTAAAATTTACATTTCACTATATTAGATTAAAAGTTTTTCTGTTCTTCGTGGCCTAATAACGTTAGACATATTTACATTTCACTATATTAGATTAAAAGGAAAAATATGAAAATCAAAAAAATTGGTAAATATCTATTTACATTTCACTATATTAGATTAAAAGAAGATCAAGAGCTAATCAAACTTATACAGCAACGTTATTTACATTTCACTATATTAGATTAAAAGTGGTGCTAGTATCTGTTTATTTACTACCTTAACTTTATTTACATTTCACTATATTAGATTAAAAGAAGTTATAAAATTATAAAATATCCATAGTAAATTCTATTTACATTTCACTATATTAGATTAAAAGTTATACAAATACCTCCCTATTTCTTATTGTGACTTCATTTACATTTCACTATATTAGATTAAAAGTTGTTCTGCATCGTCATAAGCAGATAAAGCATTTTATTTACATTTCACTATATTAGATTAAAAGTTGCAAGAAACAAAGTAACAATTTATATAATAGACATTTACATTTCACTATATTAGATTAAAAGTGCATCATTCAAGCTTGACGAAAGAGAGTTAGTAAAATTTACATTTCACTATATTAGATTAAAAGATGGGATTCCTAGATACTTTTGAGAGTACACGTTTAATTTACATTTCACTATATTAGATTAAAAGGTTGTAACTAAGTACAAGAAAACAAGTGACACAGCAATTTACATTTCACTATATTAGATTAAAAGGCTGGCTACCAAAGAGGTTGATCTGATAGGTTTAAATCGGTATAAATTGTCGACCACTGTTTTTACGGTTATTTTCTTTTTTATTCTATCATGTTTTTTCTAAAAAACCACTTAAAAAGCCGTAAAATCAAGCTTTGCTAAAATTTGTCGACCCCCACTACTTTTTGCGCTACTAAGGGTCGACAATGCGCTAATTGCGGTCTAAGAGCTAACTATCCAATATGAACTGAAATTTGGATATACGTATCAATGCTTAGATAATTTTTCGTAGAAAAAAATAATTAAAATCTATTTACGGATAGGAATTCACGCAAACCATTAAATAGGATAGAAAATAGGATCCTCCCCCAATCTTCTGATACTCAACGCGGAAGATAGCATTAGAAAGGTCAAATAAACGACGAAGCACGCTTCACAATTGCTCTATTTTTCAGCTAATGGGGAAAATCCAACACCTGTTTCACACAAAATAAAAAAGCCAGAAACCTTGCCTCACAAGGAATCTAGCTTACTGAGCATTAAACTATTTTGTTTCACGGTGTAAAGTAACTTTACGCTCACGTGGACAATATTTTTTTACTTCTAAACGTTCTGCATTGTTACGTTTATTTTTGCTAGAAAGATAATTACGTTCTTTGCACTCTGTACATTCTAATGTAATATTTACGCGCATGGTATTCCCTCCAAACATTTCTTTAGATATGAGTTGTTTCTCACACTTCAATATAATAGCATGTTTTTTGGCAAGTTTCTACCCTTTTTATAAAATTTGTTAAGTAATTCTACTTTACAAGTAAAAACTAATTCGCCCCATACATATCGGCATAAAGATTAAAGATTTCTTTGGCAATTAATAAGTTGGCATGTGCACTTTCATTTTCTAAGCGTGGCAATACAACTGAAACCGCCACTTTAGGATTACTTGCAGGAGCATATCCGATAAACGTACTCGTCACCACACTGTATGGATTTTGTGGATCATTTGCGTTTGGAGCAAATGTTTCAGCTGTCCCAGTTTTTCCAGCTACATCCATCTTAGCATCTTGTAACAAAGATCCTGTACGATTTGCATTGCTGCCGTGCACTACATTGTAGAACCCTTGTTTAATAATCGCTAATTCATCTTGGCTGATATCCACCTGATTTAAAATTTTAGGTGTGACCATTTGTTTTAAATCCCCTAAGTTGCCATTGCTGTCATTAGAATAAATTCCTTTCACAATGTGAGGTGCAATACGCTTTCCACCGTTTGCAATCGTAGAAACATATTGAGCAAGCTGCAACGCGGTATACGTATCATAGTTTCCATAAGACAAATCGAGCGCTTTCCCCATGATATCATCTGCTGATAGATCACTATTCACTAGTCCACTTGATTCACCTGGTAAATCAATTCCTGTATTTGTTCCAAGTCCATATTGGGCATACATTGAACGTAGCTTTTTAAAGACACTCGTATCCAGTTTAATACTAGAATTTGGCGTATAGGTTTGACCTAACATCAGATACACAATTTTCATCATATAAGCATTTGAAGAAAGCTCTAGTGCTTGCTCAGCCGACAATGCAATTTGTCCACTCCGGTTAAACCACGAGCTTTTCGAGGCACTACTTTGAAGTTTGATTGGTTCATCAACCAACACTTGGTTGCCACTAATCACTTTTTGTTCATAACCTGCACTAATCGTTGCCCCTTTGACAACAGAACCAGGCTCAAACGACTTATTGATTGTTCCAAGTGTATCATCTTCCAAAGCCCCCGTTGTGGTATCATGCGTTAAACCAGTCATCGCTAAAACTTCCCCATTTTGGGGATTGGTGACAACCACGTACGCACCAGGAGAGTTCTTAGCTGCACCACTCGTGATTAGGCTTTGATAATATTTCTTCAAAATGTCTGCAGTTTTCTGCTGAAAATCCAGATTCATTGTCAGCATCAAGTTGTCGCCTTTTTCACCCGCGTATGTGGTAGTTTGGTCGACAATCTCCTGTTTTTTATTTAAAGTTACTTCTGTTTGCGCTTTGGTTCCTCTTAATACTGATTCGTATTGCTTTTCTAAGTAACTCAAGCCAACACGGTCATTTCTAGAATAGCCTTTTGTTAAATAATAATTGATATCGTCCGCTGGTAATCCAGCTTTCTCTGTTGATACAGTTCCTAAAATCGTGCTCATTGTGTCGCCATAAGGATAGGAGCGAGTCCAATCCATTCCTGTAGAAATCCCGGATAAATCTGCAGTATTTTCGCCAATAATTGCGATTTCTTCATTTGTTACACCTGTATTTTTGATAAAAGTCGGCGTTAGAGAATAAGCTCCATTCATCTTTTTAAAGATGGTTGCTGCTTTTAGCGTCTGTGCATCAAAGCTGATTTCTTGGTCGGTTACTTTGTCTACAATCTTACTATATAGCTTACCTGAAGCCAATTCATCCCCGTGCTTATCGACCTTTTCAGACTCGGAGAGGCGTTTTTCTGCTTGCTTGTAATTACTCGTATTCGCTAACCAATAATCTTTTTTATCCCTTATCGTCAAATCCTCAGCCGGAACATCAATCAATTTATTGAGTTTGTTGGCTAATTTTAAAAGATCTTCTGCATCCATACCAGGACTTCTTGTAAATACGATTGCTTGATTAGCTTGATTACTAACCAATGCTTTTCCTGAAGAGTCATAAATCATCCCTCTTGGCGCATTAGTTTGAACTGCCTTTTTCGTCGAGGAAGCAATATTTTCTTTAAAGGTATTACCATTTACAATCTGTAAATAGGATAGTTGAATAATAAGTGCTACAAACAAAATAAATACAATAAAAAATAAAAAATTTAAACGCATAGGAACATGCGATTTCCGAATAACTGATTTTTTAGGTGGAGTCCCATGATTTTTTTTCATTGATGCTAGCCATGCCGTGATTTTTTCTTTCATTTATTCTTGTCCTTCCGAGCAATCATTTTCTTTCGTTCTTTTTAATTGTACCAATTATTTTTCAAAAAAACAGGAAAGAAACCATTTTTTAAAAACTTTTATAGTTTGCTTCCTTCCGTTACCAGTATCTCATGCTTAATTCTTTTTTTCAACAGCATAAAAATGAGGTTGAGATAGATGTCTTTAGCTCTTAAAAATAAAGTAGGAAGCGCTTCTGCCACTACATTTTGCTCGGATAGTAAAAGCCTGAGCCACAACTTAAAAGTTGTGACCCAGGCTCTTTTTTCCTATCTCAATAAGTTTTTTGGGACAATTTTTGAGGATATTAATGGAAGTACTTATTCATTTCCCACACGACTGTATTGTCCGACCTCAGCAACGATACTATCCACAAAGATGTTGAGATCTTCTGTTGCAGTCTCTTTGCTACCGTAATGACGAACATTTACAGTTGCTTCATCGCGTTCTTTATCTCCAACAACTAATTGATAAGGAACTTTTTGCATTTGAGAACTACGGATTTTATAGCCTAATTTTTCATTACGATCATCGACTTCAACTCGAATTCCTTGTGCAACCAAACGTTCTTTTACCTCATAAGCATAATCGGCATGATGCTCATTGCTTACTGGGATAATGGTTGCTTGGACTGGAGACAACCAAGTTGGGAAAGCTCCTTTGTAAACTTCTGTCAGGTAGGCAACAAAGCGTTCCATAGTCGAAACAATCCCTCTATGAATCACCACTGGACGGTGTGTATTTTCACCATCTTCACCTACATAAGTTAAATTAAAGCGTTCAGGAAGCAAGAAGTCTAACTGAATCGTAGAAAGTGTTTCTTCCATACCCATTGCAGTAGTTACTTGGACGTCCAATTTGGGTCCGTAAAAAGCAGCTTCTCCTTCTGCTTCCACATAGTCAAGACCTAACTCATCTACCGCTTCTTTCAACATTTTTTGTGCTTTTTCCCACATCTCATCGTCATCAAAATATTTTTCAGTATTCTTAGGGTCACGGTAACTTAAGCGGAATTTATAATCAGTAATGTTGAAATCCGCATAAACAGCGACCATCAATTGTAAGGTACGTTTAAATTCATCTTTAATTTGATCTGGGCGAACAAATGTATGACCATCATTTAGTGTCATCTCACGAACTCGTTGCAAGCCACTCAAAGCACCACTCTTTTCATAGCGATGCATCATGCCTAATTCAGCAATACGAATCGGCAATTCGCGGTAACTACGAACATCATTTTTATACACCATCATATGATGCGGACAGTTCATTGGGCGCAGAACAAGCATTTCACCATCACCCATGTCCATTGGTGGAAACATGTCTTCATGGTAGTGATCCCAGTGACCAGAGGTTTTATAAAAATCAACATTCGCCATAATCGGCGTATAGACATGCAAGTACCCTAAGCTAATTTCTTTATCCACAATGTAACGTTCAATTACACGGCGAATGGTTGCACCTTTTGGTAGCCAAAATGGTAGCCCTACTCCAACGCTCGCATTTGTCATAAACAAGTCTAATTCTTTTCCTAGCTTACGATGGTCACGTTCTTTAGCTTCTTCGCGCATAGTCAAATATGCTTTCAGCGCTTTCTTATCAAAAAAGGCTGTTCCATAAATTCTTTGCATCATGTGATTGTCTGAGTTTCCTCTCCAATATGCACCTGCAACAGATAAAAGTTTGAAAACCTGAATTCTGCCCGTTGATGGCACATGC
This sequence comes from Vagococcus entomophilus, assembly GCF_003987595.1. NCBI lineage: Bacteria > Bacillati > Bacillota > Bacilli > Lactobacillales > Enterococcaceae > Vagococcus > Vagococcus entomophilus. The sequence goes on from NZ_NGJZ01000001.1 coordinate 1,071,489, forward strand.
ACGCCACGGCACAAGTCCACAAAATCTCCTTGATCATAAACCGTAATTGTTTCATCACTCGGTAGTTCTTGAATCAACTCTACTTTGTATGGATCTTCTTTGAACAAGTCTAAAGCTTCTTCTTTTGTTACGACTTTACGAACAATTGGATGATTTTCTTTTACAATTTTCATCATTTCAGCTTCAATTTTTGGTAAGTCTTCTTCTGTTACGACTTCTTCTCCATTATCTGTATCGTAGTAAAACCCTGAATCAATTGCCGGACCTACTCCAAAATGAATAGATGGATATAATCTACGAAGTGCATTGGCCATCAAATGAGCCGCAGAATGACGAAGTATTCCTAAAGCATCCTCGTGATCTGGCGTTACGATTTCAAGCGAGCCATCTACTTCGAGCGGTAAAGTTAGATCCACTAGCTCTCCGTTATATTTTCCTGCTAAGGCTTTTTTGGACAAACTTTTACTAATACTTGCTGCAATCTCAACAGTGCTTGTGCCTTTTTCAAATTCTTTTTTAGCTCCATCTGGAAATGTTACGTGAATCATTGACATATAACTTCCTCCTTTATAATTTATCGGTACCCGATTCCAACAAAAAAAGTCCTAATATCTCACAAAAGTAAGATATTAGGACGAAATTATTCGTGGTTCCACCTAAAGTTTAGAGTAAACTCTCTTCATTACGTGATAACGGTACGACCGATTTAGTTTCAACTAAATTCTCGAAAGCGGTCAATTTTTGTGCATGTCTAGAAAACTCTCAGCTTTGTTTTCCTCTCTAATAAACCTGCGCTCAAAAAAAGTTGTCTTTCTCAAAGATCAATCTATACGATTATTTAAGCACGAATCTATAAAAAATGCAAACATTTTTTATTTTTTCATTTCTCCGCCAACAGCATAATCGCCTTTTTTCATATCATTGATAATGACATGAACATTTCCAGCTGGGGCACCAGTATTTTTTACAATAGCCTCAGTGACATCCTTTACAAGACCATTTTTTTGTTCTTGAGTACGACCTTCAACTAAATTAACAGTAACGATAGGCATTTTTTTCACTTCTTTCTTTCAAGTTGCCTCCAGTATATAAGAATCAAAAACTAAAGTAAATACATTCAATGAATTATTTTTCACTGGAAGGGTCATTTAAATAGTTTTCCTTTAGGTATTTTGAATAAAAGACATCAATCATTTGATGCACTTCAAAATAATCCTCGATTCGAAATATTTTTTCCTGAATGACCACATTGCGTTGCTGACTAATTTTTCTTTGGGAAACAATACAGTCAATCTCTCCTTTTTGGAAATCCTTTTGAATTGTCTCTTGATCAAAATAAAAGATAACTTCCAATTTTGAAGGAAAATGAAAAAGTAAATTAATCTTGATATACTCATAAAACTCCAAACCTCCCCAATAAAAAAGACCTGTTTTCATTTTAGGAATTGCATACAAAAAATGTTCATAAATCCTTGACTGCGATAAAATAATTTGTGAATAAATCAAATATAGCAATTGGTTATCCAGCGATTCGCAGCAACCACCAATCTCTGTTCGGACTAACTCCAATAGTGTCGAATTAATTGGATCAGAGAGCGTAATTTCTCGTTCTTTTTTTCTCATAAGCTCGTGTATGACCATTTGCTTATTCACGGTAATCATCTGATAAATTTGATAAGATAAAATCATTGTCTCTTTCTCTGATAATTGAGGCGATATTTTATGGACTAATTTTTTTGTTGCCTTATTTGTATCCATCATCTTTTGACTAAATTCTCTTTCTAGCGATTCTTTAAAATCAGAAAAATCAAGAAATACGCCGACATTAAATAAATAATAAAAAATACTTTTTACTTTTTCAATCAAGTGAACCGATAGTTCGTCCTCCGCAAAGTTTGTCTCAATAATTTTGATTAGCTTGCGCTCAAAAGTCCGGTTGTGCAAGTAGGCAATATGATTATCTTTTCCTTCTCGGTAACAGCTAATGGCAAGCCATAATTTAAACTCTTCCATTTTGTAGAAATGAACGCTGTGCTCATCCAGCATCTTCTTTAAAATAAGTGTGCAATCATCAAAAAATTTTGTGGTTCCAATAGGAATTTCTTGATAAAGATATTTTTCCTGAAAAAAAAGAAGATAAAACTGACGAACATAGTCTTCGTTTCCTCGTACTTTGATTGGTTGCGTCTCGATTTGGATTTCTAAGTGCTTAAGCTCAGTTCTTATCCGGTGAACCGCTCTAAAAATAGTTGTTTCACTCACAAAAAATTTATCCGCCAAACTTTGATAACTGTGTTCTTCGACAAAAAAAAGTTCTTCAAGAATTTGAAGTTCTAAACTTTCTTTATACATCAAGACATATAACTCATTTTCCGTAATTGCTTCTGGGAAACAAACACGTTTAATTTGAGCCTTTTCTTGTTCAATCACTAGCGAGGGAATAAATTTTTTACAAAATAAAATATCAGTTCGAATCGTTTGGGCGCTGAACTCTTTAAACGTATCTCTAATTTGAGTGAAGGTGCACTCTTTTTGTGCATGGAAGTACTCCAACAATTCTAATTGCCTTTTGAGCGCTTTACTCAGTAGTTCTCGCACATTCACCATTCCTTTCCAACGATTTCATTTTTTAAGCTTAAGTATACTTTTTTTTTAACTATGAGACAAACAATTACTCATTTCCTAGCCTTATGCCTTCTTCTCAAGATTGAAAAGCTCATTTTTGTTCCAACTGCTAACACAAAAGAACCGGTATAAACCAAAAATACGGGGAGGACTATCCAATACAACGCTACTTTCATTGAAGGTACTACTGCTTTGAATCTTGGATATACCAGTGTATCTAAGACATAAGAAAGCAAATACATGTATAGCGTGTAGTTCGATATAAGCGCGAGCGGTTGCTTCCAACGAGTTGAAATTTTCACTTTCAACAATCCAATAAAAATAAAAACTGCCAAAAAATAGGCTTGGTAGCTATAATAATCATTAAATCCCTGCCACTTAAAAACACCTCCATAACTCACCAACACATTATGAACACCACTTACAAATAGAGCCACTGACCCGCTAAGCAAAACAGGCTTTTGTTTAATTTCTTTCTTGTACGTCGCAATATATGCGCCAGAAAAGTAGTAGGTAATGGGATACATTTGCTGAAAAAAATCAGGAATTATTTTTTCAAATGTGTTAAAAAACGTTGGAAGTATCGTGATGGAGATTAAAACAAATAACAGCAAACGATGCTCCTCTACTGAGCGACAACTGTTCCACATTTTATTTAAAAAAGGAATCAGCAAGTAAAGAGCCAGATACATCTCAATATACCAAGCGTACGGTGCGGTAGAATAATCAAAGATCCCCATGACTCCCTCCCAAATACTCAGTTTTTCATCAAAAATAAACACGCGAAATAAATAAATCACAACCGAAGCCTGAACATATATTATTAAAACTTTCGCAAGTTGCGTGTAGTAACGATAAGAAAGCTTTTTATTTTTCATTAAATAGCCACTAAGTATCAAAAAGAGAGGCACACATGGGATAAATAGCACGCGTAAAAATACCATCACAATCATTTGCCAATTATCAATAGGTAAATCATAGAAGGTGGTATTAAGAAAAAAATGAACGGACACGACCATCAATGTCGCAACACACCTAATTAAGTCTAAATTTGCATCTCGCTTGTCCACTGCTTTGTCCTCACTTTCTTAAAAGCCACGTCGATAAGTATTTCCAGCTTTGATCCGTCACAATCACCCGAGGCAATCTTTTTAAATCACTGTCTGAATTTACCACCCCATTTTCTAAAGAGAAGATCGCCTGAATCCCTTGTTGGTACAAATAATCTGCCATATTATCTTGAAGCACACCATATGGAGAGGCAAATAGACTAGGAGCTTGCGTAGCAATATGTTCGCTATAATGCTTGATACTCGCCTTGTAATCTTTTACAAATTCTTTGTAAGAACTTTTCTTTGATAGGATCGGTTTGTTTTTTTCTTGGTAATGCATATCATCCGTATGAAGCCCAATGGTCACGAGCGGATTGAAAGCCAGTTTTTCAATATCTGACCAGTTAGCCATTTGTGAACCATCTAAATATTGACTCGTTTGTCCTGTAATCACAAATGTCGTGTACGGAAAGTTCAGCTCATTCAATACAGGAAAAGCATTTTGAACAATAGAAATATCAATGTCATCAAACGTAATCACTACATATTTTTTGTCGATTTGATTTTTTTTTATTCTTTCTAGCATCTCATTAATTGAGATTACCGGGATTTGATTTTTCTTTAGGAAATTCATTTCCTCTTTAAATTTCTTTGCTTCTACATTAAAACTATGTAATTGTGAATTGGAACTAATTGTTTTTCCGAGTTTCACTAACTGATTTTCATTCAAAACTCTGTGGTAGCATAAGATTAGGATGCCTGTATCTTCTTTAGAAAAATTCATGGGCGTATCGTATAATTTTTCGGCACCCTTTGAACTACTGACTTCTTTTTTAGTATAGTGCAGCACTGAAAAAAGTAGTACAACCAAACAAATGACACTACTGAATACTAATAAACAGTTAAAAATCTTTGCTCTCATCCTTCCATTCCTTTCACAAGCTTAAATATCGCAGCGGTTCCTAGCAAAAGAAACAGCCACAGGATTCCATCCATAATCTCTCCCAATTGAGTGGGACTAAAATTAAAAACCAAATAATACGTAACTAAAGTATCGGAATACATTTTGATCAAAAAGTTGATTCCTAAAAAAAGAACGCCCCCAAAGAATAGCCAAAATAATCCCATTAACAGATCTTCTATTCCGATTCTCAACCAAGAACGTTTTTTTCGAATAACTAGTTTCAACTTAAATCCCCCTATCTGGACTTTCCCATTTCCCATGACTCGTTTTTTTCATTAGCACAGCCCATTCGGCATAAAGTGCTGTCATTAAATTAATTAGCCAATAATAAAGTAAATAACCTGGTAAAACCAAATAATCTGAAGCTTTTAGCTGTGCTTCTTTTAGGGATCTTCGAATACCCATAAAAAATTGAATACAGGCAACTGCAACATATAGAAGCATGAGCGTCCCATTAATTTTCAGTGCATGTGTCAAACTTATGTAATAAATATATTGTCCAACAGAAATCAAAAATAACCAGGACCAAATGTGACTCAGAAGCATTTCGACTAACAAGCATTTTTCACTCCAACTTCCTTTGAAAAGGAGTGTTTTATTGCTTAAAAGCATTTCAAATCCTCCAATTGCCCACCGGGATCGTTGCTTTATTAGGTTCCGTATTTTCTCAGGTGCCAAAATCCAAGTTATTGCTTTTGGTTGATAGACTACACGCCAATTTTTTTGGTACAATTTCCAAGTAGCATCAATATCTTCTGTCATCGTCTCTTCTGTCCATCCACCGATTTTGGTTAACGCTTTTACCCGATACAAAACAAGGACACCAGAAACGGTCATAATTTGGTCAAAGAAAAAGCTTTGTGCTTCTTTGATTCGTTCAATAATTCCCAAATACTCTAATGTTTGCAGACGACCTAGCAATGTCGTTCGATTTCTAATAATCGGTCTGCCGGTTACCGCCCCAATTTTTTCGTCTTGTCCCATGCTTTCCATGAGTTTTTCTAGCGCATTGGGAGCTAAATGGGCGTCTGAGTCTACCACTAATAAATACTTTGTTTCAACTTTTTTCAAAGCAAAATTCAGCGCCTTGGCTTTTCCACAATTTTTTTCTAAATTAACTAACGTCAGTTGCCTTTCCTCGCAATATTTTTTTTGTAAACATTTCATTTTTTCTAACGTTTTATCTGTACTGCAGTCGTTAATCAACATGATTTCATAATCAGAATAAGTTAGATTTATCAGTGATTCTACGGACATTTCAATCGTTTCTTCCTCATTATAAGCAGGTACTAAAATAGTGATTTTATCCTGTTTTTTTGGGGAGGTATTTTCTCTTTTTAAATAAAAAAACAGACTTCCGACTATCCAAAAGATGGACATAATAACTGGATAATAAGAAACAAAAACATTCAACGTTTGAGTGATCATTTCTTCCAATATTTTCACCTCATTTAGTTTAATCATTCACCCAAGTGGAACACTTTCATTATAAAGTTAAGAAAACGAAACCCTCTTTCATCTTTTTGTTTCTGCTTTAAAAATAAAAAATCATTTTCCAAAAAAAATATGCTTTTTCCAATTCATCTGCTCTGATTGACGTGATTTCGTCCAGTTTCTTGCCTATTCTATGATTTGTGCTACTATAAATTTAAATATGATTATTACATTTTAGGAGGAAGCCAAATGATTAAAACAAGAAAAATCGGAATTATCGGAACGGGCCATGTCGGTTCTCATGTCGCTTTTTCACTTGCAACACAAGGAGAAGTAGACGAACTTATCTTGATTGATAAGGATCAAAATAAAGCAATCGCACAAGCACTCGATTTAATGGATGCAACTAGTTATTATCCTCATCATCTCCTCGCAAAAGCGGGTACTTACTCTGATTTAAAAGAGGCCGATATTCTTGTAATTAGTGCTGGCCCACTTCCTGATATGTTTCAAGATCGATTAGATACATTAAACGATACAATCACAGTATTGAAAGAAATATTGCCTCAAATTAAAACATCAGGTTTTTCTGGCATTATCCTAAGTATTTCTAATCCAGCTGACGTGGTTGCGACGTATATCCAGAAATTTTTGAATTATCCTAAAAATAAAATCCTAAGCACAGGTTGTGTGCTTGACTCTGCTCGTTTGCAATCGCGCTTGTCTCAAACCTTAGATGTGAATCGAAAATCTCTCATTGCTTATTGCATGGGAGAACATGGATCCTCTGCCATGGTCTCTTGGTCAAATGTTTTTGTTGGTGCTCTACCACTTGCTGATTTTTTAAGATTGAGAAACCTATCCTCTTTTGATACGGACCAGCTTTTATCTGAAACAAAAGAAGGCGGCTATCTTGTCTTGCGAGGAAAAGGCTCCACTGAATTTGGGATTGCTGCTTCATTAGTTGAGATTGTCCGTTGCATCTTCCATAATGAACACAAAATATTGCCCGCATCTGTTTATTTAGATGGTGAGTACCAGCAAAGTGGTATCTTTGCCTCTGTTCCTTCTATTATCGGAAAAAATGGCGTTGAACAAATACTAGAAATTAAGTTAACCCAACAAGAGCAAGAGGCTTTTACGCACTCCTGCTCCGTTATCAAGCAAAACTATGAAAAAGCGCTAATTCTTTAAACTAAAAAAACCTGTTTCCAACTAATAAAAGTTGAAAACAGGTTTCTCTGTCTGAACTACCCTTCAGCAGACTCAATTTCTGCATGTAAATCGGTATCGTCAAACTCAGTTTGTAAAAATGTCGAATCTTCCACTTGGAAATGTTGCACAAGCGACTCTATTGTTTGGACCTCAACGGTTCCACTATTAATTGTGTAATCCAAGATGTGTCCACCAAAAGTATGCGCATCATCGATAAAATGCAGATGAAACCCAGCACAAGCTACTCCCTGAAATAATTCTGGTGTGTAAAATCCCATGATCGTACCACTTACGTTTTCTTTCGTATACTCTGGCTGTATGTCAGAAACTTTTACCAGACGCGGATATGGCTTTTCTTGTTTCGGCATGATCCGAATATGCATTTTTTCAAAATATCCTTTGACACAAAAAGCGTGAAACGCATTTTTACTCTTCATGCTATCAATCATAAATTGCTTCAACTCATCCGAGTCCATCTTATGCTCTACTTTAAGAGTACGATCTGAAACAAATTTTGTTACTGCGGCGTAAGGTAATTTTTCTTGCGCCTCCATTTTTCTAAGCGTATTGTCAGACTGTGCTTGGTAGGCCGTACCGTCTAGAATAATTAATTCTCCATCTAATGCATTCAATGTCCCAATTCCCAAATCTCCATGTTCTAAAACAGACCCAATCGAAGAAGTCCCTTCAAACAAACCAGCCATCAATGCGCCTAATGTTCCATGTTGATATAACATTGCAGGTGTCTTTCCCATTTTTTTATTCCTCTTCTCTTTTTAATAAAATTGATCTGGTAGCATGGTTTCGCCAAGTTTTTTGTTGTCCTTATAATCAATTGGAATATCTACAATAACAGGTCCTTCTGTAGCAAATGCTTTGGCGAGGACTTCTTCCAATTCTCCGGAATGTTCTACTCGTAATCCAGTAGCTCCGAAAGCTTCAGCGTATTTGACAAAATCAACTGGTCCAAAATCAACGCCTGAAGAACGACCATATTTCATTTCTTCCTGAAATTCAACCATGTTGTAACGGCCATCGTTCCAAATTAAATGGACAATGTTTAAGTTTCTACGAACAGCTGTTTCTAACTCTTGAGCTGAAAATAGGAAACCACCATCTCCAGATACGGAAACAATTTGTGTATTTGGACGGACTAAAGCGGCTGAAATTGCCCAAGGAAGTGCCACACCCAATGTTTGCATTCCGTTACTAAATAGTAGATGACGTGGTTCATAGCTTCTAAAATGACGTGCCATCCAGATATAATGACTTCCTACGTCTACTGTTACGGTCATTTCATCTGTCACAATATTTTGTAAAGCATTAATAACCGCTAAAGGATGTGTCAATGGTTTGTCCTCGTTGCTTTCTACGACATCACGCTCTTTTAGTTTTTCTTGCAACGTAGCTAAGTAGCGCATTGAATCTTCTGGTAAACGATGACCATGCATATAAGGTAATAAGAAATCTAACGTTTGAGCCATATCGCCAATTAACTCTTTTTCTGGTTGGTAGAAAGCATCAATCTCAGCTGGGGTATCATCAATGACGATAATTTTAGCATCTGATTCAGCATTCCAGTTTCTTGCTTCGTATTCAATCGGGTCATATCCTACAGCAATTACCAAGTCACTACGTTTTAACAGCATGTCTCCTGGTTGATTGCGGAATAACCCCACACGACCAAAGAAGTTGCTTTCCAATTCTTTAGATATAATGCCAGCTGCTTGGAATGTTTCTACGACTGGAATATTAGTATGAGCAATAATATTGCGAATTGCTTGGGTAACCTCAGGACTAGAAGCACGCATCCCGACAAGCAAAACTGGCAATTTCGCTTCTTTAATTCTTTGTGAAAGTAAGGTAATCTCAACAGGACTTGCTGGTCCAAGTTTTGGCTCTAAAAGAGGCTGTACCGCTTTATTTTTTACCTTAGCATCAACCACGTCTTGTGGAACACTGATAAAGCTTGCACCTTGTTTGGCAGAACTAGCAGCACGCCAAGCATTGGCAATTACCTCGGATAGATTTTCTGGATCTTGAACCTCTGCACTATACTTTGTAATAGGTTTGAATAAAGCCGCGTTGTCCATACTTTGATGCGTCAATTTCAATAGATCCCCACGTTTTACTTGCCCACCTATTGACAATACTGGATCGCCTTCTGCGGTAGCCGTCACAAGGCCAGTAGCTAAATTACTTGCACCAGGTCCACTTGTCGCTATGACTACCCCTGGTTTACCTGTTAAACGGCCAATTCCTGCTGCCATAAAAGCAGCATTTTGTTCGTGGCGCGCTACAATAAGCTCTGGTCCGCGATCTTCTAACACATCAAATACTCGATCAATTTTTGCACCTGGGATACCGAATATATAATCTACATCATGATTAATCAAACTATCTACGATGGCATCTGCCCCGTGTCGTTTTTCTTCTGTCATATTTTTCACTCCTCTGATTGTCGTTAACTATTCTAGTGCTAATCGCACAATTATTCAACTGTTTTGCACGAAAAAATAATAATTTTTTTATTCTGTTTTTTATTAATATATACCTTTTAAGAACGGTATTCAAAATTCTTTTATTTCATTTTCGCTGACCTTACATGTCCTGGTTACTAAATAAAACTATTTTCGGATAAAAATGAAAGCGAAATCAAATCCTAAAAAATAGGTGTATGGTACCTTGACTTATATATAATATCTTGCACCTTTCCTCTTTTCTTTTTGAAATTTTGAACACAGTCTATAGAAAGACTCTGCTTTTCGTATCGCTTAACAAATCATGTAAATAAACATCTATTTTTAAAATTATTTTTTCACATTTTACCGTTCTGTATTCATTAATTATAATACAGTTTTGTTTTTTTGTTCCATTCTGTTATAAAATGTGTTTAGTAAACGTAAAGGATGGCAGTTCCTTGCTTGACTCTTGCCACTCTTTTGCAAATGATAAAAAAAAAGAGAGCAAAGCGGGATAGGCTCTGCTCTCAAAGGAGTAAAAATGAAAAAGGTTTGGGTTGTTTTGTTGGTATGTCTATATAATACTGATAAACTATGGTCGTTTTATTGGTAAATCATTACTTCTTTAAGAAATAAATTGGGAGATTTTGTGTCAGTTATTAGGATTTCTTTAAATTCTCTTCACTTTGTACTATAATCAATAAAAAGGAGGGTTCATGCTATGAGAACACTTTTATATTTATCTCTTTTTCATTTTTAAAAAGAAAATGAAAAAGGAGAAACTACTATGACTATTACATTTGAGCAGCAAGGTTCTTTTACAAAGCAAGAAATAAAGGAGCTCTATACTTCGGTTAATTGGACGCTGTATACCAAAGACTTGGATCAAACACTTTTTGCAATTTCACACAGCGACTACATCATTGCGCGCCAAGATACCCAATTGATTGGCCTGATTCGCGGTGTGACTGATCAAGTTTCCATCCTATTTATCCAGGATTTACTGGTTCATCCAGACTTCCAACAGCAGCAGATTGGTTCATCGCTAATCCAACAGCTCACTCAGCGATTTCCTAAGCTAGGGCAGATTGTCCTACTGACAGATTGCACAGACAAGACAAAGAAATTTTACAAGCACAACGGGTTTCTTGATACTTCAGACAACCATGATCTTCTTTGTTTTTATCAAGATTTACGAATTTAATACATTAAAGCCTGGGATATAGCTAAAAGTCTATGTCCCAGGCTTTTAGCATCCATATATCCATATAAGCGGCTGAAACAGCAGCAACGCCTGCTTGATTCTCGTAGTGAAGCAGATGAGCGCCAGCTGAACAATTTCAGTTCATATAAAAAAGAGGATAGTACGTTTGCACTATCCTCTAGGAGTAAAAATGAAAAAAGTTTGGGTTGTTTTGTTGGTATGGGTTTATAATAGCGCCAAAATGTGAATTTTTTGTGACGAATTAACTACTAGTTTGCGAAATTTAGAAAGCGATTTTTTAAAATGACAATCTAACGTCCAATACCACCTTTTAACCACCTGTTTATTTGGTGAAAACTTTCCATGTTCGATTCTTTTCAAAGAAATCGGCTTCGGCTTCAGCAATCTGGACCAATTCGTTAGGATAGTCCATCGCTTTGAGGAGTTTCAAAGCATTTCTAGAAGTTGCCTTACCTTCTTGTAGTAAATAATCAAATTGTATTTCTCCCGAATCATCCACATACTCTTGAAAATGGATATTTTCACAATAATGAATCAAAATATCGGGCAATTCTATATCATGTGTCGCCACAAAGCATAATATTGGATACGCATCAGCCCATTTGATAAAGGACGCGGACGCACTAATTCGTTCAATCGTATTGGTTCCTTTTAAAATTTCATCTACAAAAGCATAAACTGGTTCTCCCGTTCGAGCTAACTGTAAAATCCGTTGTAAGGAGTTAAGTTCTGCTACAAAATAGCTTTCTCCCGCAAAGATATCATCCTGAATTCCCATAGAGGTCAGGATATGGCCGCGTTGCATCGTAAAAGACTTTGCTGGAACGGTGTCAATCGTTTGGGCAAGAATGGCTGCAATGGCCACACTTTTGACATAGGTTGACTTTCCTGAGGCATTCGAACCGGTCACAAGTGTATTGGCCTGCCACTGAACTTTGTTTGGGACAGCCTGTTTTAGTAGTGGATGATACAATTCTTGTGCCGTGATTTCAAACTCTGGCTGAAATACTGGTTGGCACGAATAAGGAAGACACGTTCTATAGTTCAAAATTGCCGCAGCGACTTCCAAATCCCCTAGATCATGAATGAGTTGTTGCGCCTCTTTTTGATAAGTCACTAGTGAGCGCATCGTCAAGACATAGACCCAAAACGGCAGCATAAAAATCATGTTAACCATCTCAGTAATGACTTCTGTCTCTGATCCTGTCTTAACTTTAGAAAAATTGGATACCCAGTTTATTCTTTTAAGCGTCTTCATCTCTTCTTTTAGCTTCTTCTGATAAGGATGATCTATTTTAGACAATCTTTGTCCAATCATCACGGTGCGAATAAAATAGTTCATGCACGTCAGTTCTCTTTCAGCATACGATTTTTTCAAATAATAAATAATAGAATTAAAAATAAAAGAAAAAATCAACAACGCTAGCCCTGTAGAAGGTGAAAAAAACAGACTAATCAATCCCAAAATAGGAAGCAATCCCAGCAAAGCAAACCACTCACTATTTTTAATTCGTTGTTTTTTGGGATTGTTTAGATACAAATGCAGGAGATTGAAATCCTTTTTTCCAAGTGATGCAAAGAGTTGTTGTATTTTTTCTCGCTTTTCTGGATAGGCTTCATAAAAACGGATTACTTTTTCTATTTCTTGCATATTGTCGTCTTTATGTTCAAAATGACGTAACTTTCGATATAGCGCTTCTGATCCGATACTTGAGAATGTAGCATTTAATTGCTCAAATACTGCCATCATTTCCAAATCACTCCATGTGTAATCATCCACAAAACAAGTCGTTGCTTGGTTTTGTTGCTCCAGTGCTGTTTTAAGACTTTCTTCTTTGTCAAAGCGACGACTTCCTGGGGGGATTTTCCCCCAAGCTTTCCTAACAGTCTGTTTTAACCGATAACGATCATAATAACTTAGGATTCCCACAAATAAAATAATCCCACAAACAAGTCCTAGCCAGCCATACTCCACTCTCATCTTTTCCTCCCCCTAATGACTTTCTTCTAAAAATTCAAGGGAAACGAGCTCTTGTTTCATCTCTAATTCCGCATAGACTAAGCCATGGTCTAGATACTCAAATTCGCCTTTTTGATTGTCAATCGGATCTGCACGGCGCCATCTTTTTGGTGGATAAAATTCACTTTGAATCTCGCTATTTGCAATCATTCTAAAACAATCAAGATTGCCAAAATAATAATGCCAACGTTCTATATCGCCTGCTTTATAAGCACTACCACCAAAGGATAAATCAGCAAAGACCCATCCATAAGGTGCGATATAAAACTGAGCCCAATCGTGACAGCCAGTGTAATCTGGTGTAACATATAGCCCAGATTGCCACTTAGCTGGAATACCTGCCATGCGACAAAGGGTAATAAAAAGAATTGCTTGAACTCCACAATCGCCTTTTAAGTTGACGGCAGCATATTCTGAGATATTGGGCAATGTAAAGTATTCGCGCATAAAAGAGTAGTGCACATTCGTTGTGACAAATTCATATATCTTCCAAGCCTTTAGCACAGGATTTTGTTCCTGACCGATTATTTCTTGTAAAATTGCTTTTAAATACGGCGTAAATAAAATATGGGGGGCTTGCTCGTTCAATTCAAAATCAGGTTGGACACTCAAAACACTATCAGGCGATAGCTCCACATAACGAAGAGAGTTTTTATAGGAATACTCTACAGAAAAAAGCTGATCTGGTTCTAACGTTGTTTCAAAAGCAACGGTACGCTGCTCAGACTGCTCAGGTGCAATCAGAATTGCTTCTGGAATAGTTTTCAGGATTTGGATTTCTGTCATTTGTTGACATTCTTTTGGAATTGGCAAATGAACAAGGACTCTTTCTCCAACTTTTTCACATTCTTTTTTGACTTTAATGCTTGTTTTTAGATGAATTTGAGCAGTTCGCTTTCCTTGTTTTTTCATTCTTTGAATGTTTTCACTCAGCAATTGTTTTTTCCTTTGCTGTGCTTTTTCTTCTGTATTAAAATGAACTCGCTTTTGATACTCTGGCTGTGTTTTTAATAGATTTTCCAAAAAACGACGTTGAAAATAGACTTGACCCTGAGTATAAATCCAATCTACCTTGCCCTGTTCTTTCAGTATAATTAGTTCTTTTTCCTCGTAATTTTCAAAGGTTTCTTTCAATAACGCTTGAGCTGCTGCAACGTCGTAAGGATACTCACTTCTTTGCATCACTTGAATCATTTCACACTCCAGCATCAAACGTTTTTTAAGTGCTAGAGGCAATTCTTTGCTTAACAGAAATTGTATTGCTTCTAGCGCACCTTCAAAATCTCCAAAATACTTTAATTTTTCGATGTCTTCTGGTAACGGATAGGATAATACAGCTAAGTCGACTGGCATCTGGTTTCCCCATTTCTATTTCATATTGCTTTTATCCTAGTATACCTTTTATAGAAAAAAAATAAAACTTATGTTAAACTAAAAATCGTACATAAAAACACATTTCGGTTGGTAGTCCGAACAATTTTAATTGAAGTAACCTTCCCTCCCTGGGTCGTCCAGTGTACAGAGTATTGCATAAAAGGGAGGAGTACAGATGTACTTAACAGTTTATTTTAATGGGCAATTTTGGTGTGGATTGATTGAAATTCCTTCCCGACAGGCTTCCGCGAGTGTCTATCACTATATCTTTGGGCCTGAACCAAAAACTGCTGAAATTTTTGCATTTATTTATACGATTTTGCCACAACTGATTGCCACAACAAAAGACCAGGATGCACAGGCTACGCTATCTCCTAAGAAGAGAATTAGCCCCAAACGGATGCAACGCATGCTCAATCAACAGAAAAAGCAGCCGGTTGTTTCAACTAAGTCACAACTGTTATTGCAACAGCAACATTTGGAGAAAAAAGCCCAAACAAAAAAACAGCAAAAAGAGCAAAAGCAACAGCAAAAACAACAACGCTTTGAACAAAAGCAACAAAAAAAATATGCCAAGCATCGTGGTCACTAGTCAAACACTAGGAACTTGTTGAAAAAAATACCCTTGTAGCGGAACTTCCAAAGAAGATTTCGCTACAAGGGTATTTTATTTTGCTTGAGACAAGATGGCTTTTGCGACAAATTGGGTCAATTGTATGGAGCCTTCTTTATTCGGGTGGATTTGATCTTCATAAAACCACTCAGAATGACCTTTACTATAGTCAAACCAGTCTAATACAGTTAAATTATCATATTTTTGCTCTAATTTACGTAAACTGTCATTCACAGTATTCTGCCACTTCTTATCTGGGACGAGCACATTCACCCAATAAACTTTCCTTTTGCTGCCTATCGCTTGCATAAAACGATCAAACTGCTCATCAGTAAAAGAACCGTTTGTTCCCAAATCAACTAACACTGTTTCTTCTAGCTTATTTTTACTTGCAAGTTTTTTGGGAATCTCTATGGACTGATAAACTTGTCTACCAACTTCTGCATCTATGTTCATTAATGGAAATAATTCTTTGAGCGTATCTGAAGTAGCAAGCATCACTGAATCTCCAATCGTTGTGATTGGCAGCTTTTGTGCGTTAGCTACTTGCTGACTGGTTAGTTGGTATTTTTGCTCAAGAACAGATGTATTCTTTTCTTGTGGTGGTTTTTGTTCCATGTTTTTCTTATTTTCCGTAATCTTTTTAGTCAATTGATCTTGTTGTTGATTGGCAATATGCTTAGGTGTCGTAAACAAGACAAGAACCGAAAAGACACACATCGTCAGCCCTAAAATCAATCCGACTTGCATCCCTTTGTGGTTGCGCACATTTTTTTTGCTCTGCTCTTGTCCTAACAAACTATAAGAAAAATGTGCACAGATTGCAATTAATACTAACTCTACCAATGAATTGAGATACGGATGGTTGCCAATATTTGGCACATTAGACTCATACAATACAATAACTGGTAATTGGTACAAATAAATAGCGTAACTTCTTTTTCCAATCCAAGTAAATACTGGATTGGTCAACCATTGATTCAACTTTGTCTGAGGATGAATAATTAAAAGAATGATCATACAACTAAAAATACTATAAAGGAACATGCCACCCAAATAAGGAAATGCATGGGTTGCTGGAAACAGAAAATAACTGATAACTATAAAAAAAGCGCTCCCCAATCCAACGATGTTCCATAAAGCTTTTCGCTTAATTTTCACTTTTAATTCTAGCTGATCTGAGGGGAGTAGTACTGCACAGGCACTCCCAATTAATAAAGAGAACAACCTCGTGTCAGTTCCATAGTAAATCCTTGTGGTATCCACATTTGGTTGATAAAGAATGACCATGAGTGCAAAGGAAAAAATGGCCAAAATAACCAAAGTTAGAAAAGCTTTTGCTCGCGCTTTTGGTGTAATTTTCTTTTGTCGGTAAATCCAGTAACAAAAAAGTAACGAGATCAAAAGATAAAATTGTCCTTCAATAGAAAGAGACCACAAGTGTAAATACGGTGAACGACCAGAAAAATTATCGAAATAAGACTGTCCATGTAAAATTTGCCAAATATTATTCCACTGAAATATGGCGCTAAAGAAAATAGACCGAATATTTTCAAGTAGATGAACATTTAATAACTTTGAAAAAGTGATTGTAAAGACAAAAAATCCTAATAATTCCGGGTATAGCCGTTTAATTCTTTTCTCATAAAAACTTACTAATGAAACTTTTCCATCCAAGCGCCAATTTTTTAATAGTGAGTCGGTCACAAAATAGCCCGATAGAGCAAACAAAATAACTACTCCAAGATATCCTCCCACCCCAATATCTGGAAAAAGGTGATAAAAAATAACCCCCATCACAGCTAATGCACGCAAACCATCAATTCCTGAATAATAATGCTTGCGTTTTTCTTTGATTTTTTTACTCATGTGTATCTCCTTGTAAAGTTCACTTTATTCCCCTTTACAAATATTACATTTATTACAGTTTAAAGTCAATTAGATAATTTTAAGATTTCTTTAATTTAACAATTTATCTTTATCACTTGCTTTTCCCCTATTTTTCGTTTGAAAAATGCAGTAAAAAAAATATTCGGTAAAATTGCTAAGCCTTTAGAGACTTAGCAAAAAAACGAATATTTTCTTCTAAGAAAACAGTTTCTTCAATTTTTAATTCTTTATCATTGAATTTCGTTTGAGTTAAAAAATAGCCGAAATTCAACCAAAAGAAGTTCATAGCTTGCGTACTCGGATTGACCTCTGGGGAAATACACTTTTTTTGCTTCATTTCTTGTAAATAGTCTGCAAATAAGTTTTTAAAATAAATTGGGACCTGCGAGATGGTCTCATTGATTTCTGGAAAATCGACCGACTCACGAATTCCGAGTAAAATAATAGCCTGATAGCTATTTGCATAGGTTTGATACCCTTTCGAAATGGTAATCACATCCGCTTCGATATCTCCCGTTAATTTATCTGCATTCACAATTTCTTGCGCTTCTAATGTATCAATAAATTTGTTAACCGTTGCATAAAGCAGATTTTTTTTATCTTTAAAATGACGAAAAATAGTACTCTCATTTACTCCAGCTGCCTGAGCTATTTTACGGGTAGTGGCCCCTTTGTATCCTTCTTTTTGGACTAAATCCAAGAAAGCCAGGACAATTTTATCGGATAGATTGGACTGTGCACTAATAAGAAACATCTCCTTCATCTATGCTTTCTCTTTTTCATAACAGTTCTTCAATACTTTCATAGTAGCACTGAAAATATCGCCTTGTCAATTCAAGTAAAGCGCAAACAAAAAGAAAAAGAACCTAGTCAATCAATGTCTATCCAAAAGTATAGAAGTCCCAAAAAGAACGCACAAGTTCAGCCTTGTAACACTCAAAGCTGTCCAACAATCCATTGATGCACATTTTTCTTTATGGAAAAGATTGTTCTTCCTCAACTTCTTTGATTCCATTGATGATACTTGGTTCTTCTTATCAAAGATTCATCTACAATTTTTACGAGCGCTATTTTTGTACAGGCTGTCTAGTCCAAATTTCCATCCCGCCACTTACCGGTAAGTTGATTCCAGTACAAAAGCTTGATTCGTCTGAAGCTAAGAAGTACATCGCTTTTGCTACTTCTTCTGGCTTGCAAATACGTTTCAACGGACTCGCTTCACAAAACTCATCAATCACCGACTGAGGGTTTTGCAAAAACATTGGTGTTTGACAAGCGGAAGGACAAACATTGTTTACCCGGATATTGTATGCCCCGTAATCCAATGCCATAGAACGAGCCAAGTTAATCACAGCTCCTTTTGCTGCATTGTACCCGGCCATATTGTAGTCACCAAACATGCCCGAAACAGAGACAGTGTTCACAATGGTTCCTCCACCATTTTCCATCATGTATGGGACAAAATATTTTGCACTTAGGAAAACAGACTTCACATCAATCGCAAAAACCTTATCCCAATCTTGTTCACTTACTTCATGCACAGGACCTTTGACAAAAATCCCTGCATTGTTAATCACACTGTCAATTCCTCCAAGATGTGTTCTCGCATACTCATAAAGAGCCTTCATCTCTTCTTCACTTGAAACATCACATTTACAGAAGAATAGATTTTGCTGTTTTTTATCAGACAACTCTTTTACCAAAGATTCCCCTTTTTCAGCATTCAAATCAACCATTAATACTTTCCAGCCTCTTTCAAGAAAAAGCTTTGTTGCACTTAAGCCCATTCCAGATGTTGCACCAGTAATCATTACACGTTTCATCTTTGTTTCCCTCCTTATTCTATACTTCAATTATAGACTTTCAAAGTATGGAGACAAGAGAAGTGCGATATTGTCGAATAAAGAGTCCTTAAAACACTTCTTTTAAATGAGATACTTCCTGAGAAATAGCAGTTAGCGATTCTAGAATTTTTTGGAGCTTTTCTGTTGAAGAACGCCTTACAGGAACAAAGATACTAAGAGCAGCCACTACTTCTTGTCTTTGATTACTGATAGGAACAGCGAGACAATTTACGCCATTATTCAAACGCCCCATATCAACAGCAAAATGGTTCTTTTTAATCCGATCCAGTTCTTTGTAAAATTCCTGCAAATTTTTTTCATGATTGAGTGGCGTTCCACCTTGCGCTAGCGTCTTTTGGAGATACGTCTTTTGATAGTTGGAATCTTGAAAGGCCATGAGTAACTTGCCACACGCAGCATACCATAAAGCATCATTCGTCCCGACTGGAGAAGACTCCCGTAACGGATGGCTTGATTCCTTTTTAGCAACATAGAATACTTTGTCTTCTTTCAGTACAGACAAATGAACCGTCTCGTCGTATAACTCTTTGAGTTGCTGCATGTAAGGTTCCATCAGCTTTTCTAATGGAAAGTTTTTCTTAGCAGTTTCATAAAGAAGGCCCCATTTGTTACTAATACTATATGATGCGGTAGTTGGATTCTTAACCACAAGTTTTTCATCAACTAACGTCATTAAAATGCTATATATTGTAGATTTAGAAAGCTGAAAGTGTTCCGTAATCTCTTTTAATTGTGCTTGAGGGTTTTCCGCTAAAAACTCTAATATCGTAACTGCACGATGAATAGATTGGATTGATTTCATTATGACTTCCCTTCTTTTATCTGTTTCACGCTCATAGACTACACTATCTTTTTGTCGTTCGTCAATTATTGCACTGAAATCATAAAAAAAAATAAAACTTTTGTCTAGTAAAGTAAAAAAGGACAAGCTAGATTGTAGCGCAAAAAGAGCCTCCCTGTTGCACATTCCCAAAAATAAAGTAACTATATATAAATTATGTTATCAAACAACTTTAATAATTGATCATCGTGATTATGAATGGTCATGACTATAGTCTTATCTGTTAGTTCCAGCAAATAAAACAGAGCTAATTTTTTTGTTTTTACATCCAAAGCTGAGAAAGGTTCATCTAAAAATAAATAGTCAGAGTCTTTATATATCGCTCGGGCAATGGTCACCAATTGTTTTTGTCCCCCGCTTAATTTATGTGCTGGACAATCAAAAATAGTTTTCGCTTCATTTTGAAATAATGGCCTAATCTTTTCTATTTTAGATTTATTAATATCATTAGAAAAACCCACTATGTTTTCAAGTACTGATCCTGAAAATAATTTTGTTTGTTGCGTTACTATGGCTATCTGTTTTCGATAAGAGACAGGATTAATTTGTCTTAATTCTGTCTCATTTATTAAAATAGAACCCTCGTAATCCTTGTTTCTCAAAGATAAAAGTGAGTATAGCGTCGTTTTTCCACTGCCATTTTCTCCTAATAATAAGTATTTATTATTTTTTGATATAGACAAATTCAGAACATTTCTAGTTGTTTTTTTATTATTTAGCACTACATTTTCTAATTTAATAGTCTCGATCTGACTGATTTTTTTCGTATTGATTTCCGACTTTTCATTAATTAGGTTCATCATTACCTTTCTAATGTCTTTTGTAGAGGCTAGACTTGATAAAACATTAGAGAACCAAAAGATTGGGGTAGTCACAGTTCCTGAAGCTTGTGTAATAGCGATTAGTTCTGGAAAAGTTATTTGCTTATTTGATAGCAGGACTGCACCAATAATATAAATTCCTATTTGAAGAACCCAAGAAAAGGTATCATTGGAAAAGGTGACAATTGCTTTTTCTTTCTTTAAAGTAAATAAATTATTCGTACTAGCGGAACTTGCTTCTTTAAATTTTTTATTCATAATTTTATCTAGATGAAACACTTTTCTAATTATGGACAGCTCGAATATGTCTAATAATAATTCAGAATTTTTCCCTAAGCTATCGTTATATTTTTTTTGAGAAGGAGAGATTTTATTAGACATTTTTTTGGATACAAACAAAGATAGACTCGCTACTACGCATATATAAAGCAAAATGATTTTATTTATAAATAAAATCAGAACTGTTCCCATAATAAATGACAGACTAAAATAAACAATACTAGTCAAAGAGGAGAGATAACTCTCCGTAATTAAAGGAATATCATTATTAAAAAGTTTCACAACTTCAGAACGTTCATACTCATCTTTTTCTGTGATTTTACTCATTACTTTTGTATTAAGCGTTTGTTGGGAAGCCGTACTAAATTGAATTGAAAAGTATTGAGCTAGCAAATTAATCAAAGATAATATAAGTAAGACAAAAAGATTTATTGCTATCAGCTCGACTATTTTGATATTATTTTTTCCAGCTTGATTCATATCAAACTGGATTAACTTTGACAACACAGGATTGTAAGCTGAATATAAAACTAAAAATAAAAATGTTTTTAAAAATAATTGTTTGTTTCTTTCAAATAAAAATTTAAGCATATCTTCCTCCTGTGTTTATATAGAGAAAACATCACCATTTTAAAATTATTCATTTACACCCTCCCTATAAGATGAAACATCCCCTAACTATAAGTCTTTAATAAGCAAACATGTCTTTTCTTCAACGGAACGTTGAAGAAAAGACATGTTTTACAAATTATTCCTCTTTTTTTAGAGATACAATAATTAATTTTTATGTGCTTGGCTAGCACTTAACCATACATTGACACTGCCAATTTTAACGTAAATCCCATTTGTAGGTGTGTCAATATTTAATACTTTATATGTACCAGGAACTTTGAAGTAGTCTCCAATATTCAAAATTTGATCGCCTGCTTTTGTACCACTAGCATTTGTTTCAACTAAAGGAGTAGCATCAATATAGTTTAGGTAGGTTGAATCTCCACCAGCAAGCGTGTTACTTGCTACAGTATTTTTAGATGGGTTTACTTTGCTTACTTTGTAAACACCGGTAAAACTAACCGTATCTCCGACTTTGATTGCTGTATTATTAGTGCTTCCGCCGCCATTATTGCTACTGCTACCAGAAAACGGAGGACGTAACCAACCAACTACAGTTCCATACGAATTAGAATAAGGAATCGAATTTTTTGTGACATATGCATGTCCATTGTAATTTTGGTTAGCCATATTGATTGTTGAACCATTTGCTGAGATTACAATTCCCGTGTGACCATAAGGACTACCTGGAACTGACATTACAAAAATATCCCCAGCTTGAGGCACTGCACCAGCAGTTGCTTTGATAAATTTAAAACCATTTTTTACTCCTGTGTTTTGAAGATCAATTGCATTACCAGAAAATGATGTGTTAAAGAAATGATTAACATACTCGTTGACATAATCTACGCATTGGTTCCCGTAAGCATGATCAAAATCATACCCTTTTCCAACCGATTGATTGACCCACGTCATGGCTTCACTTTGAGTAGCCGCCTCTGCTTTTGATACTGAAAAAACTCCACAAGCAAACACTGCGATGCTTGCCACTAAAATACTTAACATTTTTTTCATATTTGTTCTCCCCTTCCCTTGATGAAATTAATCGTACGCTTTTTAAATTAAAATAAAATGAGAAAAAGATGATAAAACGATTATTTTATTCGATTATTTTTATTTAATTGAATAAACAAATGTTTATCTTTTTAAAAAAGAAAAAATTTTTGCTCAAAAAAAAGGCCATCTTTATCAAGATCTGCCTCATACAATACGTAGCTTACATAAGAAGGAAAGTACGGGATTTGAACCCGTGCACCGCGAAACGCGGCTCGCCGGATTTCGAGTCCGGTGCATTACCACTCTGCCAACTTTCCATAACAATAGCTATATTTTAGCCTTTTTTCTTCTAAAACTCAAGTGGATAAAGAAAAATGTCATGGTTATTTTCCATGACATTTTTTGAATTTCTTGCCACTTCCACAAGGACAAGGCTCATTTCTACCTACTTTTAGATTAGAGAAGTCAACAGCTGGCTTTGCTTCTTCTGCCGTTTCACTTTGATAACGATAATTCCCCATTGGAAATAGGTTAAACATCTCGATTTCTTCTTTTGTAAACGATCTCTTTGAAGCAGCTGAACTTTTTTTCGTCTTTGCTTTTTTATGCTCGTTGCCCTTAGGCGCTTCATTAGAAAGTTTTTCTAATTTTCTAAGTAAAGTTGGACCATTACTTAGCTTTCCTTGTTCGCTTAAAAATGTGATAAAAGCGGTTAAAACCGGTACAGTATCTGAATCCATTTGCTTTTGAACAACTGCTTCTAAAGCTGTAGCTGTCCACTCTCTAGGTGTTCTTAGTTCTTCTTTGTACATCACCTTCACAAAAGTTTCACAGATTTCTGTGCCTTTTTTTTGTGCATCGTTTGATAAGCCTGTATATTCATCTGTAGTAGAAAAAGTAGCCAACCATTCGTTGCATTGTGCGACTAATTTTTCAAACTTTGATTCTGAGAACTCTTTTTGAGCCATTTTGTTACCCACCTCATTAAAAATTTCATGAAAATTCCTTGTTCATTTTAGCATTCTCTGAGGGAATAGTAAATAGCCGAAGTCAATATCATTCATTTTCAAGGTTAACGCGATGTCGCCACGCTTCCATCCCGCCTTCCACATTGACCACATTTTCAAATTGATTGCCTTCTAAAAATTCACAAGCACGCGCAGAGCGTCCGCCTAGATAGCAGATAATATAGTAAGTTTCTTGTGGGTTTAGCTCGTTTAGTCGCTGTGGCAATTGGGCAATAGGGATGTTCACTGCTCCTGAAATATGCTCTTGCTCGAAGTCTACCGCTTCACGTACATCAATAAGAGTTCCATTCTGTAATTTTGTTGCCAGTACATTTGCTGCAATTGTTTGACTCATCCATCATTCTCCTTTTTGCTAAGAAGAATTTTAACACATTCGTCCCAAAAATAACATATCTATTATCTAAAACAAATCCGTTGCAATTTTTTGCATGAGCTCTCCGTACGCTATCTGCTCAAAGTCTGTCACATCAATTTTCATCGTTTCTCCAAGAGAAAATTCCAAATACTTTCGCTGCATACATCTCTTGGAAAATACTTCAAAGCTTGGTAAATCCTCTGCTTCCTCTCGTCTTTGAAAAACTTTTCCCAGTTGGTAATTTGTCATCAAGTGCCCCAGATGTCTTGTGTGCTCTAAATCTCTTGCTCTTTGTCTTTGATAGAGTAAAGTGAGATCCGCTGTCAAACAGCCCGTTACCACTTTATACCCATATTTTAAACTCATTTTTTCTAGTCTTGACTTTTGTTTGTCACTAAATGGATAATCTGAAATAATGGAACGACTCATTTTCATCTGATCTGCCAATGCCTCATAATATTTTTCCCAAGCAATCTGATTGATTCGTTCTTTTTCCTTTATATTTTGAAACCCATACTGATCATAGCAGCTTTCTTTCAGCTCATCTGGGGAAACAAGAACAAACGACTCATATACTTGTTGAATTTTTTTTGCTAAATAAGTTTTTCCAGTACCAGGTGGTCCTGCTAGTAAAACAAGCAATTTTTTCATCCTTCACCTCTCTTTCTCTCTATTGGTTCAACGAGCGATTCATGAAGCACGCAATTTTTTTTGATACAACTTGTTTTACGGCGTGATTACAAGGAATGATCATATGTCTTAGAGACTGATTGACTGGCGTATCACTAAATGTTTCTTTGGCCGTTTTCGTCCAAGCTACAAGTAATTCCGTTCCAACGTTAAATTTGCGGATACCTCGGTCGACTAATTTTCCTATATCTTCTTCTTTCACACCTGTGCCGCCGTGAATCACAAGCGGAATAGCAACACTACGATGAATTTCTTCTAACAAAGCCACATTGACCTCCGTTTTGGATCGATATTGCCCATGATTGGTCCCAATAGCTACCGCCAAGGCATCGACTCCTGTCTGTTTAACAAAGGCTAATGCATCTTTGGGATTGGTGTAAACTTTGTCTTGCTCGCTCACTTGGATTCCTTCTTCGGTACCGCCAATTGTTCCTATTTCTCCTTCTACCGAAACCCCGCGTTCATGTGCATACGCAACGACTTCTTTTGTATTTAAAACGTTCTCGAGAAAAGGCAGGTGAGAGCCATCATACATAACAGAAGAATACCCCTTATCAATAGCCTCTTTGATATCCGCAAAATCACGTGCATGATCTAAATGAAGTGCGACATCTACTTGCTCTGTTTTAGCCATTGCTTGACAAACAGCCACTAAATTTTCATGTCCAATATATTTTGCCGTATCTACACTTGTTTGAATAATAATCGGTGCCTCAAAATCTTTGGCTGCTCGAATCAAATCTGGCAACATCTCTAAATTATGTGTATTAAATGCACCTGCCGTAATATTTCTTTTGGTTGCCATTTCTGTGATTTCTTTTAAAGTTGTATACATAAGCTTTCTCCTTTTATATGCTCTTATTTTTGTGCACCCCTGGTCATCTCTTTGGATAAAGTTAGTAGCTCATCCAGTTTATTTAAATAATACTGTAATGTTGCCTCATCTTTTTCTTTAGCAGCTTTTACTCGTTCTTGATTATAAAGATTGAGTAATACCTTGTAGCCTTTGCCTAAAGACTTTTTGCTTCTTTGACTCTTCTCTAAATACTCAATAGCTAAGCTAGTTTCTCCCAGCTGCTCATAATCACAACCTAAACGCTCGTATATTTCGGCTAATCCTGTGGTTGTACTTTGCTCTAGTTGACTTTTTAACTGTTCAATATGCTGGAGAAGTGCAGCTTTTTTTGCTGTAGATAATGACCTAGCTCTTGGCTCTTGTTTTGACAGATTTTTCTTATGTTTCAAAAATCCAAACATTTTGTCTTCCTCCTTTTCACAACGTTAGACAGCTTTTAAAATAGGCCCAATAATCCAAGCATACAAAAGTGCTGCCACTACTGTATCCACATCCGTTGCAGTTGCATTGACAAAGCCCATCTGATTGAAAATAGTGACTAATAATGCTGGCAGTAGTGTGATAAAAAAGCCATGTGCGACCCCACCAATAATGGCACCTCTTCTCCCTCCTACTGCATTACCAAAGATTCCCGCTGTTCCTCCTGCAAAAAAATTTGTCAGCATACCAGGCAAAATCATCGCTAGACCAAACTTGGGTAAAACAAACATGGCCAGTATCGAACCTAAAGTGGTTGTAATAAACCCTACAATCACCGCATTTGGTGCGTACGGAAACAAGACAGGACAATCTAAAGCGGGTTTTGCATCTGGCACAAGACGCATCGCAATTCCTCTAAAGGCTGGAACAATCTCGCCTAAAAGAAGTCGGACTCCGGCAAGTAAAACATAAACCCCTACTACAAATTGGATTGATTGTAAAAAGGCAAACATCAAATAATTGGTCTCACCTGCCAAACGAGTGCTAAACGTCGCCCCAGCAAAAAAAGCGGTGATAAGATAGAGTGGGACCATCACTACCATTAAGGAAAGATATGTGTCCTGTAAAAATTCAAATTGCGTTGGTAAATGCAAATCTTCTGTTGATTTTTTATTTTCCCCTTTTTCACCAAACAACTTGGCAATCAACGCTTCAAAAAGATAGCCTATCGTACAAAAATGCCCCAGTGCAATATCATCTGAACCTGTAATCTTTCGAACCAATGGTTGGGCAATCGCTGGCATCGCTACTGCAAAGACCGCCCCTATAAATCCACTGACCAAAACTAAAACAAGTCCTCTGAGTCCAGCAAAATAGCCAAAAATAGTCGTCATGGTCGCCATCCATAAAATAGCTTGGCCTGTCAAAAAGATATATTTCCATCTGGTAAAGCGTGCAATCAAGATATTAAAAACAAAGATTGCCAAAAATGTCAGGGCAATTTCTCGCCCTAATCCTAGTTCATTCATCGCTTGCCCATTGATTGACTCAATCGAGGGAATAATCCCTTGCATCTTGAAACCTTGGGTAAATATTTTCCCAAAATAGATCAGACTGCCCACAATGATGCTTGATCCTGCTGAAAGTACTTGAAATCCAAGCAATGTTTTTAAGGAACCCGAAAGCACTTGTCCAAGTGATTTCCGTTGTAAGATTAGTCCTAACATGGCAATCAGAGCAATCGTAATGGACGCTTGCGTAAGAATATTTTTGATAATAAAATCGACTACAATCATGTTGCTCCCTCGCTTTCTTTAGTCGTTCAGAATCCCTTTTTGAATTAGGACGGGCACAATTTTCTCCTCAATTTCAGCTTTTGATACAATATTTTTCAAATAAATCAGAGAGGTTTTGGCTTCGTCAATTGCAAATTTTTCAAATTGACTCTGAAAATTTTGACCAGTCATAATAATATCTGGTTGCATTGAAACCGCGGACGAAATATCACTATGATCAAGTCTTGCTTTTACCCCTAATGTTTCTAGTACGTCTTCTGCTGACATCTGGCAAGCAAAACTACTCCCCAGTCCAGCACCACAAACAAATAAAATAGTTAACTGTTTCATCCTTGTCTGTCCCCTCTACTTTTTATATAAAATCCTTTTAAATTGCTGCTGATTTGTCGCTTTAGACAATCGCTGAATTTTTTCTCGGTCATGGATGAGTTGTATGAGTGCTTTCATTACATTCAAATGAGCATGGGCATCAACTGCAGCTAGACAAAAGACTAACCTCACAGGATCATGCTCCTCATGACCAAACTCGATTCCTTGGGATAAAACTAAGACACTGATTCCTAAGCGTTTCACCCCGTCTTCTGGACGTGCATGCGCTAAAGCTAGATGTGGACCAATTACAATATAAGCGCCGTATTCCTTAACCGAGTCAACCATCGCCCGCACATAACTACTCTCGACTACTTGATCGATTAGTAATGGCTCGGCAGCCGCTTGAATGGCCTCTTGCCAGCTGTCACATGACTCGCGAAATATAATATGGTCATCTATCAATAAATCTTCCAACATTGGCTGAATCTCCTTTTTATCCAGTTTTAAATGGTGCTTTTCAAAGACCTCCAATACCGCTTGGTAGCCTTCACTTGAGATAACGCTTCCATTTTGTTCTAAAGCGTTGATTGTTTCTTTTAGCAACATGGTGTCTTCGCTTTCTCGCCTAACCAAACGATTCTTAGGCCGTTTTTTCGTAAAAAAATGTGCAATCATATACTTGTCATCAACTGTTAAAATCGGGCTTAATCTTAGACAGGGAACTCCTTTTATCCTTAAATCAATGGTTGAAAAAACCACATCAATGTCCAGTTTTTCAATCAAGGAACGTTCTTTTGAACTTAAGATTGCCAAAATTTCAACTGGGAATAACTCCTTGAGATTTTCTGCAAGCAATTTCCCTGTTGTAGTGCCGTGGTGACAGATCACAATCGCTCGGTAGCCGACTTTTTGTGCTTGCTTAATCTGACTAAGTGCAGTTGAAAAATAAATCGTTAAAAATCCTATTTCATCTCTGGTCAAAAAAGCACCCGCAAACCGATTAAAAACCGGATTAAATGAATACACTGCTTGAAAAATCTCATGATACTCTGCCTCAATCATCGACGTTAGTGGATTGGCAATTTGCACTTGATTTTTCACCCGTTTGAATAGCCCCGAAATATGCCTAACTAGCCCCTTATGCAGCTCTGTTTGCCGCTCATAAAAGCAAATCTTCAACCGCTTTTCAACCTGTTCTATCAGCTGGATGGCAACTAATTGGGCTTTTGTCCAATCAGCTGTATCAATGACTTTTTGCGGATGTAAGGACTCTATTAATTGCGTAATATACGTCACTTCTGCTACTGAAATACGCCGCTTGAAAAACTGACAAAGTAGAATTAAAAAGTTGGTTTGTTCCTCTTTGACTGCTCGCCTGTCCGCGTAGATTGATACTTCTTTACCCGAAACAGGTTCTAACCGTCTCAGCCAAATAAGTAAGATTAAGACAATATGCTTGGCATAAATCGGGCCTTGTCCATCAGCCTTTCCTAGCCATTCCCTATAAGAATGTCGATTAATAAACTCAATCCGCTCTTGCCCAAGATAATCTACCACCAGCTGTTCTTGTGCCGATAAACTTTTTTTCCTTTTTACCTCTAAGAATTCCAAAGAGGGAACATGAATCAAGATGACCGCTCTGATCATTGCACGTATTTTCTTTTCGTTTCCCTCTAGGTAGATTCCTTTCTTTTGGTGGCTTTTTACCTCAATCCCATATTTTTGCAAAAACAAACGTAGCTTGCGCATATCTGCATCTAACGTACTCTTAGATATCATGAGTTCTTGTTCTAATTGATACAAAAAAATTGGACTTTGACGACAAGAAAAGCGAATAATTAGCTGAAGAAATCGCTCCTGTGGAGACAAATAGTGGCCTTTCCTTATATGATGCAAGTAAGCGATAGCACGCACTCGCTCCTTTTTTCCTAGCAATAATTGAACCCCTCGACCACGTTTCGTCCTTAAAAAAGGTAAATCTTTTTCTGATAAAAAGGTTTGAATCTCCTCTAAATCATTGCGAATTGTTCGTTCACTCACTTGAAACTCTTGACTCAACTCTGAAATTTGAAAGTAATGGTCTGGTGCATGCATTAATTTTTTAAACAGTTGTTCTGAGCGCTCATTCATTCAACTGCAACCCCTTTCATATCTTCATTATAAATTTAACTACGCAAAAAGTTTAGTACATCTTTTTGCAAACCGAATGTGCAAAAAGATACAAAAAAAAGACTCGCAACTCGTGCGAGTCTTCTTAAAAAATGAAGCAGTTTTATCCGCAAGATGTTCTTGTTTTTGCACAAATAACCTTATATAATGGCTGTAAAAGAGGAGCCTGCGCATATGGAAAAAAAGAAAATAACATTTTTCAGTAAAATATCAGAAGATTACAAAAAAACAAAACAGCCAACAGATGACTTTCTTTCTTGGCTTTTACTTAGGAAAATCAACACTTGTGGAAAAATTTGCTTTGCAATCGCTCTGTGGCTTTTATGGTTGAAATTTGCATTTAACTTGCGCTTTATGGTTTTCTTTTTCGAATTTATTTTTATTTGTTTCATCGTTTACTTACTTTATTCCCTTATATTGAAAATTTGGCAATGGTTGAAGTAAAGCCAAACTGATAAAGAAAAAAGCGACTAGTCCACGAAAAACTCCGAGAACAAATCACTAGATTAGATTAAAAGTTGTCTATTAGCTTTGGCTTGCTGATCATTAATTGTATTTACATTTCACTATATTAGATTAAAAGGCCTATCTTATTTTGTGTTTTGCACTCTCTAGCTTGCATTTACATTTCACTATATTAGATTAAAAGTGTATCTCTTTTTTGATATTGAACTAGACTTGAAACATTTACATTTCACTATATTAGATTAAAAGGATGGATACACAGATTAGGTTAGGCAAAGTTAGGTTATTTACATTTCACTATATTAGATTAAAAGTACAAAATTACCTGTTGTCGTATCATTTTTAGGCGAATTTACATTTCACTATATTAGATTAAAAGTTAACATTCTTTTCATTCTTGTTTGTGGTTATCGCTATTTACATTTCACTATATTAGATTAAAAGGTCACTCGAACTAACTGAATCAGCAAAAAGGGCCTTATTTACATTTCACTATATTAGATTAAAAGGCTGGCTACCGCCGAGGGAAGCCCTCAATTTGAGGGTATTTACATTTCACTATATTAGATTAAAAGGGTATTTTTTACGGTCATAATCAGAGCTGCCAGGATAATTTACATTTCACTATATTAGATTAAAAGGAGGCTTTAATACAATAACAAGCCAATCAATCAAATTATTTACATTTCACTATATTAGATTAAAAGGTAAACTGTAACAACTCACTTTTTACACCGATATTTATTTACATTTCACTATATTAGATTAAAAGGAAGCACAAACAACGGTATCACATTTAAGAATAGTACATTTACATTTCACTATATTAGATTAAAAGTGACGCTTTAGACGTTACACTCGAAGAATTTTTTTCATTTACATTTCACTATATTAGATTAAAAGGAATGTTGCCATATTTAGCTCGTTCTTCTGCAACCCAATTTACATTTCACTATATTAGATTAAAAGGGCAAGCAGCAGTAATACATCCCACACAGATGACCTCATTTACATTTCACTATATTAGATTAAAAGGTTTTTCCAATGGACTCCAATGTCAAAACTTTCAAATATTTACATTTCACTATATTAGATTAAAAGGGTAATCCTCTAGGCATGATTGGTAGTGGAATGTCAAATTTACATTTCACTATATTAGATTAAAAGGAGACAGCTTGAAGCTGACTACAGATACATTACAACAATTTACATTTCACTATATTAGATTAAAAGGACCTATAGCCGTCATGATTGCTGAGAATACTCCTGCATTTACATTTCACTATATTAGATTAAAAGGGCAATAGCTTTCTCGTTACGGTTTTCAGCGTTTTCTATTTACATTTCACTATATTAGATTAAAAGGGATTATCACGCACGAGAGTGGTCAGTTCATAACGCATTTACATTTCACTATATTAGATTAAAAGGCCTGGCTACGAAAGAGGTTGATCTGATAAGCTTAAATCGGTATAAATTGTCGACCACTGTTTTTACGGTTACTTTCTTTTTTATTTTATCATGTTTTTTCTAAAAAATCCCTTAAAAAGCCATGAAATCAAGCTTTTATACAAATTGTCGATCTCCCCTATTTTTTTCACTACTGAAGGTCGACAAATGTGTTCAAAAGAAATTAGAAGTCTTCTCAGATTCGTCTGCTGCCCAAAATTCTTTGTCCAGTCCTTTCTTTTGCTTACTCTTGAAAATAACTACAGAATCTAGATCTTCACGAAGATATTGTGCCAACTCATTGCGCAATTTTTGTAGCTTTGCTGGGGTTAGCTCCCCTTCAAAAACCGACTTTTGGATATGAGTTAAATATTTTTTACAAATTTTGAAAACATTTCGCGATACTTTTGCGCCTTGTCTAAGTTCAATCATCGAGATATCATAAATTAAAATCACATACATCGACTCACCACCATTTTCTCAATGCTTGATATTCTCTCTCACCAAGCAAATGCTTAATCAGCTTATAACATTCAAGACGCATCATCTTTCTGTATGAAACATTCCGCTTCAAGTCTTTGTGTCTTACTGTTTCATCTAACGTACTATTGTACATTTCGAGAACCTTTCTCTTTCCCTTATCTTTCAGATAAAAATAATTGGAATCTTTGGAAAAATCTTTTTCAGTAATCACCTTGCGATTAAGCAGTGAAAAAATAATTCGATCTGTTAGTAGAGGCTTAAATATTTCTGCAATATCTAGCGAAAGTGAAAAACGCCTCTCCCCTGCACTATGCAAATAACTAATAGTTGGATTCAGCTGTGACACATAAATTTCTGACAAACAAGTCGTGTATACAAGCGAATTTAAAAATGAAATCAGCGTATTGACAACATTATCTGGAGGTCTTTTGACTCTTTTTTCAAAATCCACTTCTTGATTGATAATAGTTGTCCACGTCCCATAATAAACTCGGTGAATATTCCCTTCAATCCCCATCAATTCTTCAATTGTCACGGTGCGTGAAATCATTTTTTCTAAAGCTTGAATTTCATTAATCGCTTTGTCTAACTCTTTTCCTCGTTGCCGATAATATTTCAAATTTTTTAAAATATTGTAACAAGCACCTTGAATAAACTCTTGAGCAATATTTAATCTTTTCTCAAAGTCTGTGTAATGCTCGACCTGTCTAATCAACAAATTACCGGAGACATTCGCTTCTTTGGGATAAAAAGTACCTGTGTAAAAACCATAGTGATTAAAAAAGTGAACTGGAATCTTACTTTGTGCTAAGTAATTGAGACAATCGGTGTTCATAGAAGCTTTTCCAAACAAATATAAATCTCGCATTACTTCAATTTTCAAAACTTTAAAACGTCCATCTAACGCGGTCATTCGCACCACATTATCTTTTCTTCTCAACTCTCCACTAGAAAATAAAAAATAGCTTTCCACAGGTCAACCTCCTAACAATAACAATACTCATAATAGGCACACTTCTTACAAATTTTGGAGTTAATTGTAGTTGGAGCTTTCTCTAAGTGAGCAATGTTTTTGATTTCATCTAATATTTCTTTCAGTTTATTTCCATCCTTTTGTGTTAAAAAAATTTCTTTTCGTTTGCGAATTTTAGGATAATCCAAAATACCTTTTTCAACCTCAATGCCACGTTCACGCATAAAATACAAATAATATTTTACTTGCCACTCAGCAGATTCCTCCATCGCTCGACTTTTTTTGACTTCATGCACAACTTTCCAATCTTGGATAAAATCAACATTAATTGTGCCATCAATCATAATCTGTTTTTTTTCACGACTATAACTTGCCTCGTCAATAAGTTTTCCTAGCTCTACGTTTTGATGACCTTCCTCAAAATTCAAATGATGCGTAAAACACCAGAGTTTTCGCTGACAAATAAAATAGTAATTAATCATTGTTCCTGTAATTCGCATCTTTTCACCTTCTTAAAAGATATTGCTCTCGATTTCTTTTTGTCCTTTTTTGTAAGTAATACCGCTATCAAATGAATAGTCACAATTTAGAATTTCGATTTTTTTGTATTTATTAATTTCAATTGTTTGGACAATTGAATCGTCTTTAATTGTATATTCCGGAATCTCTACTGTGAATTGAGAAATTTTGTACCTTGCGTCTTTTCTTTTCTTTTGCCAAATTTTTTTTTCATCATCAGTTTGCTTCAATTTCGAGCGTTCTTTTAAAACAATAAGTAATCTTTCAATTTCATCTATTTTTTCTTGATATACTGGATTTGGAATAATCGTCCGATTGTGAATGTTTCTAAATATTTTTTTTACGTTTTTTTTGCTTTCTTCTCCTTCAGAACTCAAATCTAGGTAATCCATATTGTCAATGACTTTCTGATAATACTCGGTATTCTTCATCTTTTCTGTTGTGTACGTTTCTTCGACAAGATGCATCTTTTTCTCTTCAGATAATGGTCCATCTTGCTGTTTTAGACACGTTTTAGAATTTTCAAATAGTTGCTTATCAACAACGTATTTAACACCACTACAAGCCTTATCGCCCCCATTAAAGACATAGACATTTGTCCCAACCTCCTCTGTCCAGAGTCTTTTTCGGTAACATCTGCCCATCCGTTGAAACAATCCATTCAAATCAGATAGTTCGGTGAATAGTATATCAAAATCAATATCTAATGATGCCTCTACTACTTGTGTCGTCACCCAAATACCAGACTCGTCACATTCTTTCTGGCCAAAATCAAAAATCATTTCTTCTTTTTTAGCTCGATCTTGTTTAATAAACTGGCTGTGCAAAAGGTGAACCTCTCCTAAATTTAATTTTGCCGAAAGCTCCTCAAAAATGATTTTAGCCTGTTTAACAGTATTACAAATAACTAAAACTTTATTTTTTTGATATTGCGCTAAAATTGGTTCAATCTGAATAGCGGATTCCACCACCTCCATAGCATGACGTATTGAAAGTGCAGCATCTATGAATGGTTTTTCAGGAGCAGCAAAAGGAATTCCTTGTCTTTTTAGTAAGTCTAAAATAAAAGGTGGAAGTGTTGCCGTCAATATAGCAAATTTCCCTCCATACTGATGAATGTATCTTAAACCCACAAGTAAATAGGCTAGTAAATCTGCCGAATACATTTGAATTTCATCAATCACGATTTTTGAATAAGACAGCGTTGCTAACTTAGATTCATATCCAGCGTATCGATAAACAAAATCAAATATTTGGTCAATTGTGCAAACAGTTAAAGGCAAACACCATTGTCGTGTTTTTGTTTCATACTCTTCCACTGGAATTTCTAAATCTTTTAATTTTGTATACTCCTGATAGATATCAGCATGTAACAACCCCACACGATTTTCTTGTTTTTCTTTGACAATAGTCGAATAGATTCTGGAATAAATGGCATTAATTGCTGTACGAAGTGGCAACGTGAAAAAACCTTTGTTATTCCCAATCCATAGTAGTCCAGCCTCCGTTTTTCCCATACCTGTTTGGGCAACTGCAACCATATTTAGATCCTGATGAGCTCGCATATATTCTTGTAGGGAATTCCATTGAAAATGCAATTCTTCTAATTTTTCATCTAAAAAATTTGGTGGATATTCAACTTGACTATGCGCGCTTGCTGCGTAATCCACACGATTTAGTAAGCCTTTTAACATAACGTATAAATGATACTTTTCTTCGTCATCACGAGCTCTTAAAATCGATTTAAACTTAAAGTACTTACTGGACAGTTTTCTTACAGTTAAACTTTCTAAACCTAAACGAGAAAACGGAAATTCCATAACGTCTTGCTTTAACGCCTCAATTTCATTCACAAAATTTTCATTCTCTAACCCACTTAACTCTCTTTCGTGGTGATATGCTACACTATACGCTAACACAGAAATTTCTGTGTTGGAATATTTTCTAGAAATTAACTCTTTTGTTGGAATAAATGCGGTGCTAAGTAAACCATGTGGGATTTCCCCTAAAATTGTTGATTGATTTTGTCTGACTTTCGTCTGAAATTTGTGATTAATTTTACCTAAATCATGATAAATACAGGCTAACTCTAATAAGTTAGCCTTAAGTTCAATTTTAGGATAGATTTGATATAAAATTTTGCTATTTTCTAGAAGATTTAATGTATGATCTACCAAGGTTTCTCCATCTGATTTTGCTAAAAACACTTTCATATACAAATACTCCTTTATTTATCGATAAAAACAATTTGCTCCTCTTCATCCAACCAAACTACCTCATCTTCATAAACTGAGATTTTAGAAGAGTAAATCACTTCTTCTTTATGCCATTCTCTAAAAATTTTTGGTTTTTTCTGAGTCCCATAATTTTTAAGCGTATAATTTTTAGTTAATAAAAATCGCGTCCCAGATTGCGAGGCAACCTCACTTTCTGTTGTCAATTTCTCTTCATTGAACCATTTAGCTGGAATATAGGCACTACGATCATTTGGCAGTTCGTAATCCTCTTTAAGGACAGTTTGAGCTATTTCTACCACTTTTACTGAATTAAAAATCGCCAAATCTTCTCTTCTTCCAAGTGTTGGATATTCTTTAGGATTTTCTAGTGCATAATAGATTTCATCAATCTTAGTTTGATTTTCGGGTACAATATGAAGCATCAAATCAACATCTACTAAAAGCTCCGCTGTTTTAACACCTCGTCCAATACCAAATTCCCCAACTTGAAGTTGATGACGTCCTTTATCATATTTCATTCCATTATTAAACTCATATCTAGTATACAAATCATTGACTTTTGAAAAATAACTTCCTTGCACACTGACAGTCATAGGCTCATATTCTGTATAGCCACATAACGCATGAACCATCCCAATAACTGTGCTGTACGGAGGCAATGGATAACTTTCTTTTAGCTGATAACTTGTCGCTTTCTTATAGTTGACCATATTTTGTGAGAGTTCTAGTTTAATCCCCTTCATAGTACTCAACCACACTTTTCTTCAGTTCCTTAAAAAATTCTGGAACATTGGTTGCATGCAATTCGTTCTTGATTTCTATATCATTTTTAAACTCTTCTTCTACAACGCCACATAATGTCTTGTGCTCAAATTCATCGTACAAAGCCCCTTTAATCTTCGCAACTGGAATCACTTGTTCTTTTAAATCAACAACATTTTCAAAGATTGGATTTTTTCTGTCATATACACCACCAATTACAAATAAAGGTTTCAAGTCCTCTCTGCGACCACGAATGTCACGGTATAAAAATGATATTGTATCTAGTAACGCTGAAACTCGGCGTGCCTTTTCAGCTGCCGGTAATTCAATCCCGTCGACTTCATCTAGTCCAATTTGATCTAAATCCATAGTAACGGTATATTTATAGTACGAGCGGTGAATTTCAGCTTGTGCGATGTTCATATTTTCTTTTAATCGATCAGCAAGACCTTTATTTGTTAAAAAGTCCGTATCTCCTTTATAAGTTTCAAGTGAAATCGCATTTGATAAACGAACTTTGGCCGAACGCTTCTTCCCACCCGTTCCTTTTTCTGTTTTTAAATATCCAAAGAAATCTAATTCTAGAAAATCTTGAATACTAGCATCCGCTTGAAATTGAATTACTTTTTTATCTCCACTTCCCTCAGCAACGACCGGAGCTTCCTTTTCCCCTAATTGTTCAATCAGGTTATAACGAAGGGCTTGTCGTGATATATAAGTATATTGGTCACCATTATTTCTAGAAATTTTCTTTAAAGAAGCAACATTTCCTAAACTCTCTCCATAATTTGCACTTTCTGCCTGAAATATTATTGTCATGGTTAATCCTTTGTTTTTCATTATTTTCCATCTCCATTTTCTTTATCTTTGTCTTTGTCTCCAATCAACCCTGAAACAAAACTATATCCAATTGTTTTGAATGTTTCATCATCTTGAAATATTTGAATACCCCAATTAGGTACTGTTTTTCCAACATAGGCATAACAATTTAAAATAATATCCATAAAGCCATCACGATTATTACTTTTTAAAGTATTTAATAGTCGTTGTGCAATACTTTTCACTTTATTTTTATTGTCATATTCTTTTCCTAAATACCAACCACTTGCTCTAACTTTTTTTAACTCTTCTTGTGATAGTTCATTCATTTTCTGAATCCCCCCTAAAAATTTCTGATTAATGTTCAGCAGATAATCAACATGATAGATTCCATAATAAAGATTTTTAACATTTGTCACTTTATATATTAGCAACTTATGAATAAGGCTAAATAAATTTTCACTGTTCATAATTTTCTGTACCGCTGATTGATAAAGGTTTCCCTCGGGAAAATTTGCTTTAATTAAAGGTTCTAAAAATACTTTAGATTGATTTAAAATCTTCAATACTCTCTTAGATAGCAGCGTAAAATAATAACGATCCTCTTCATACCTTACAACTTGAATATCAGATAATTCATACGTATGACTTTTATTTTCTTGCTCTAGTATGGCTTCTATCATTCCCACATAAGTATTGACTTCTCTAACACCTTGTTCACTACTATTTCTTTTTAAAATATCCATTTTCACTTTTTGATTGACCCTCACAAGTTCGCTTAAATTTTGACTTGCATTGATAAAGATTCCTTGATTGATTACATAAGTAAATCCTGCAGGAATACAGGCGTAAATCAACTTGCAAATTGGGCACAGCCCCATGTCATTCACGAAATTCCAACCATGTGAGCCTTTACGCTTAGTATCATAACCGGTTTCAACTAAAAAACTAAAAGTTTCGTCCAAATTTTTTATTGGCTGTTCACAGGTACAACAAGAAAATTTATACTTAGTTTTATCGGCTTCTAGATAGTCAAGACAAGGTTGAACGAAGTATTGATGGAAATCAAGATATGGATCTTTCTCTTTTGTTTGAGGATTGAGTGCAGAAACACCATCCCACCCTTTTCTAATCAGTGTGTACAAAACATTTTTCGCACCTATATATTTTTTAGCTTCTGGTGTATCGAAATAGGCGATTATCTCTTTAATCTCTTCAAACTTTTCTTTCACAAGAACTATGATTTCTTCACGATTTTTATCGAAACTAAGCTTTTTAGTTAGTTTAGGTAACTGTTTTAAATTCGACCCTTTTTCCCGAATATCAAGATTGGCTTTTATTAGTGGATAAGCGGCTTTATAGCTTGCACTATTAATATATTTTTTGGCTACATCACGAATATAGAGATTAATCTGTTCGTATTGCTTTTCATCAAGATAAGCAAAATCAGACTCCTCAAATCGGGCTATTTTTTCTTTAAACTGAACAATTTTATACCACGATAACGTTTTTTTATAAGTTTCTATAAAATAAGAAAAATATTTTTCAGCAAAATCATCCAAGTATCCCGACTGAAAGTTAAATTCATTTATTTTTGGAAGCTCATTGTCTTTTTTACCTAAGATATTTAACATCCCGACGATTCCTGCATTTAATTGCCACTCAGTCAATAGCAGACGATGTTTTGTCTCATCAATATTTATCATAGATACTTTTCCACCTTCCTACACTATTTCTAACATGCCAAACCCAGAACCACAAAGAGAACCCAAACCGTTATCTCTAATTTCATTTAAAAGGTAAGGTTTTCCATTAACTTTTAATAAACCAATTGAAGATTCTAAAAATTTATCATAATGTTTCACTACAGTTCTTTTCATCTGAATAGGTTCAAACACTAAATTTTCAATGTCATTTTGAACATATTCTCCGTATTTAGCACTTAATCGATAGCCTAGATTTTCTTTTAAAACATGTTGAAACATCTCTAAATCGTTGATTGAATAAAACCAATCTTTTTTTGTTTCACGATTATGATTTCTTGCAATGATTGGCGATAGAATTCGAAACGTTGCTAAATTTTGCTTAATACTACTGGCGTGGACCATCTGAATAGTTTGAATGCATAGAGTATTGCCCGTTGAAAATGCAACTTTTTTCCCTTTTAATCGACAAAATGCATTATAAAAATTTAGTCCAATCTCCGCATCCCCAGTTGAAAAATTCAATATAAACTTTTTTTCCGGGATGATAATACATTCTTGTTTAAATACTGCTTGTGGAAAAAAAGTGGACCATGTATAATTTTTTTGTTTATTCGTTCCAAATAGTGCTTGAAAAAATTCATGATTCGTATTAGACAAGCTTTTTTTAAAAAGACTTAATACTTTTCTACGAAAATCTTGGGGTATTTCTTCATGATCCAAGGAACAAATTATTTTTAACCTCATATATTAACCTCCTTGTATTTATTATTTAATTATAATATATTTAATTTAAAAGCGAAACAATATATTTAATATTTCATTTTAATTTCACTAATTTTATTTATTATTTTGAAAAACAACTAATTATTAATCGTGATAATAGCATTAAATTAGTCACCTAAATAGAGCATTTACACTGTAACCAAATAATTATCAGCAATAAAACAGATGGCGTATACTTATATTGTACAAAACGAGTTTGTTAGAATAGAATATTGTATCAACAATCACCACTCCAACTTGTTAAGACGGTCTCTAAGACTCTTAAATATATGAATAGAATGTTTAAAACGTTTTGTCCATTAAAAACACAAGTAATTCCAATAACATTTTATTTATTTTACATCCCAGTTAAAAACGATTTAAAATGATAAATTACTATTAATTGATTAATTTTTATTCAGGATGTTGGCCCCAAAACAAATCATATACAAAGGAAACCCACACATAATCAAACACATATAGAAGTTTTTTTGAATGAAATAAGTGAGAAATAATTTCTCACTTATTTAGATAACTCCAAAATAATTACATTAATTGAATTGTATTCAAAATTCAAAATCTGGTTTACATTTTGGGTACTTTTAAATAGAGTCCCTAGAATTTTATAAATTATTCCTACTACCCATTTGGTGATCCATTTTCCCATAATTTTCCTCTCCTATCTTTATATTTTTCTTAATTGCTTCTTCCAGTTTGTATAAATAAAACCGCTCCATCTCATTTATATTAGCTTATCATAGTAATGGATAAATTTATAATATCATAACTTATAAAAAAAAACAATTTGTTTTGCAAAATATAAATAAACGTTGACATTACTTGAAAACAATGTTAATTTTAACATTGTTTTTATCTAAATATATTGTAATGTAAATTTACTATGATTTGCTAACAAATTATACCTTAATCTAAAACAATGAAAAAACACGAGCTTATCGCTCGTGTTTTTATTTAATCTGATAACTGTTGGATTTTTTGTTGGACCTCTTTTAGTACCCACTCTC
Source organism: Vagococcus entomophilus (assembly GCF_003987595.1). Lineage (NCBI taxonomy): Bacteria > Bacillati > Bacillota > Bacilli > Lactobacillales > Enterococcaceae > Vagococcus > Vagococcus entomophilus. The sequence continues at coordinate 1,112,102 of NZ_NGJZ01000001.1, forward strand.
GGTCTGTCTTGCGTGCTAAATCCACTTGATCAATCGGAATAACGAGTGTTGGACTTTTGTCATACGTTTTAAACCACTCTTCATAGCGAGTATGTAGCAATTGATAATAAGCCAGAAGTTCTGGTCGCCCGTCATACTGTTCGTACTCCCGCCCTCTTTGGCGAATCCTTTGCAAATGTAACTCAAAGGAGCCTGATAGGTAGATTAGTAGATCTGGGGCTTTCTTGGGGATGGAATCAAGCTCTTCCAGCAAATTATCAAAAAGTAAGGAGTAGGTATCCCACTCAACTTCACTCATATTTCCATTTTCAACATTAATTTTTGTAAATAAGGCATCTTCATAGATGGAACGATCTAACAAACCATGCTTTGTTTTTAAAGCTTTTTTGATACTTTTAAAACGTGTGTTTAAGAAATAGACTTGCAACGTAAATGCCCAGCGTTGAGGATCCTCGTAGAATTTCTCTAAAATTCGATTATCCTCGACACTTTCATAATACGCAACCGTTTTCAATTCTTTTTCTAAAAAATTTGTAAATGTAGTCTTCCCTGCACCAATCATTCCAGCAAGTACAATCATGAACAGCACCTTTTCCTTTTTTTAGTTTTTCATATGTATAAAAAAAAATATGTTATACTATATATGTGTTTGATTACAAAAGCAGACTTTTTTCAAAAGTCGTTTTTTTTCTAACACTGATTTTACCACTAAGCTTCTTTCTTGTGAAGTGGTCTCACAAAAAAGATAAGCGGAAAAGAAAAAAGGAGTAGATTGAAAAATGTTGAGAAAAGAGTTAAAAAAAGAGGCAGAAAAATTGCTTCATCGTAAATACGGAGCTTGGTCTTTGATTTTAATTCCTGTATTTGTTGTTTTATTTGTTTTATTTGTTTTATATTTTAAAAGCTTGCCCCAAATTCACTATACGTATTTTGGCAGTTATGTGACAGGTGGTTCTGCACCACTTATGTTCATAATTCTTCTTGTCCTTATTTTTGTTTCATTATTCATTCAAGCCTATTATACATTTGCTGCTGTCAAAACAGTTAGTGGTGAAGAATTGAACTGGAAACAAAATCTTTCAGAAGTTTGTTCAGAAAATTTCAGTCGTGTCTTCATTGCCAATCTTAAAATGGCCCTATATACCATCTTTTGGTCACTTTTACTAGTGGTTCCTGGAATTGTCAAGGCACATTCTTACGCAATGACAAATTATTTACTTAAGAAAAACCCAGAGTTAAATGGAACACAAGCACTTACTTTGAGTCGTAAGTTAATGAATGGGTACAAGATGGAATTCTTCATTTTTTCTATGTCTTTTTATTTTTGGAATTTATTAGCAGCAGTTACTTGGGGAATTGCTGGTTTTTATGTTCTTCCTTATGCTCAAACCGCACAAGTGTTATTCTTTGACCAAATTATTGCGGAACGAACGACTGATGGAGAGTCTATTTTACCTGATTAGTCTGCCCATATCAGAAAATACATAACAAAAAGAGTCAGAAAACCTGACTCTTTTTTTTGTGTTTTTTTTATTTCATGCTATACTCTTCGTAACGGGGGTGAAGAATATGACACTATCGAATGATCAACGTGCGCATGACTTAGCCGTTAGCATCTTCTCAATTCAATATCAAGAAAAGATTTCTCAAATTATGGGAAGTAATAAAACTATTGAGCTTGATTTGGAACTCTATGACTCTTTGTACCGAGATATAAAAAAACACTTAGACGAAGACAACGAAAAAAACAATGCGTAATCAAAAAAGCTAAAACGAAGTGGTGTACACTCGTTTTAGCTTTTCACTTATCGACAAAAAAGGAGTGGATCTGATGACAGATTATCGACAAAGAAGTCTTGACTTGATTGCGTTTGGACAACGCTTGACCGGCGCCAAAGTCTACTTGCGAAAAGATTGGAATGTTTATTACTTTGATTTGCTGGGTAAGCAGTTTGGAATCATGAGTGTGATTCCTGATGAACATGCACTCTTGACCCTCAAAGGCTTACCTGAAAAAAACGAGATTCTTCGCGAACAATACACTGACGTTACACCAGGTTACCATACCAATAAGGTGCATTGGAATTCGATTAAGCTTGGAACTTCGCAACTATCAACTGCTGAGCTAGAAAAAATGATTTTAGCATCTTACTCACTAGTTTATCAAAAATTAAGCAAAAAAGACCAACTCTCCCTTACAAATTCTATGAAAGAATCAGATTTTTAATAATGGTTAGCGCCTCTTTTGCTTCTGGTATCGGATAAGTCACAAAAACGTGATTCATGTGCCGGTAAGACCATATCCGAATCGGCAACTGTTCTTCTTTTGCTTGCTCCTCTAATGCTTTTGCATCTGCATATAAAATGTCATGCGTTCCCACAAACACATCTATCGGGGGCAGATCACTTAACTCACCAAACAAAGGACTGACTAATGGTGAATAAGTGGATAATGCTCCTGCGTAGACCTGGCCACAGTAGCTTAGGCGATCATTTGGTAGCATAGGATCTTTCTTTTGTAAAGAGCGAATTTGTGGGTTCATTCCGGTTACATCTAACCATGGTGACAAGAGTATGGCTCTTTGGGGCATGGGTTTTTTAGTCTCTTTTAATACTTGCAAGAAACTCAGTGCCAGTCCCCCACCGGCAGAATCTCCCATAAACGTCAAATGTGCAGGATCAACAGCTACTTTTTCTAACATCTCATCATAGGTTTGTGCCACCATTTTGTGGACATCCTCTGCATGATAGGACGGTGCTTTGGGATAAATAGGCATGATAATTTGTGCTTCTAAACTTTCAGCTAATTTAGACAGCATTCGAAAATGTGCAACCATGGGTTGAAACCAATACGCACCCCCGTGGAGATAAAAAATAGTTCGTTGGCTTACTTTATTTTTTGGCTTAATGACAATTGTATTTTTTAGTTCTTTTGATTCACACGCATTGTACATACTACGCACATAGTCTGGCAATGTATAGCCCGCTTCACTTTTTTCCAAAAGTTTTTGATATTCTTTTGGTTTTCGTACATCTGGAAAAATCGGGATCTGTTTTAAGGTTTGTTCGATCATTAGACTACTTACACTTTGCTTTTTCTTTTTAGCCTGATGCTTGATTCCTGCTGCAACCGCTAGGACAGAAGCTCCTAACCAAACCATTTTTTTCTTCATAGATTCTTTCCTTCTTTCCTCATTAATTTTATTGTAATCAAACAGACAGATGAAGTCTACTACTAGCCATTGCGCTGCTCTCAATCACTAATGGATTCCGTACCAGCTCTATTCATGGTAAGAAAAGCAATACCTAACCTGTCAAAATAGATAAACAGACCCACTTAGCTTTTTTATTACTTGGGTATCTGTTTCAATGCCACCGAAATGTTAGACAGGTGAAAAGCTAACTTTGAATTTTTAGCTAGTGTACCATGTAAAATGTGAAGAAATAGTCTTTGCTTCCTCAAATTCATTTCATTTGACTTGCTGCTTGTTACTATATTCATTTTTAATTTTATAGTATCTATCCCTTTGAGACAAATGATCTTCGTTTTTTTACTTGCTTTTTTGTTTAACTATACAAAATTTTAATTTTTGCAGTACTCGATCATCATTCTTTCTTTGTGCTGTTGTTTTAAGCTTCAATTCAGTTTTTTACGCTATTCTTTCTTTATGCTAAAAGCAGAAAGGATGAATGCATATGTTTTCTACACTCCACACAAAACTCCTAACACTCTCAAAAGATGTTTGCTACGAAATGTTGATTTTAGCCATTGCGCATTTTATCTACACACTGTTTTAACCAAAAATGAGGAAGCCAGAAATAATTTCCTTTACCTAAGAAAAACTTTCTATAGTGTTTAGCTATTCACACAATGAATGACTAACTATACGCACAAAACTATTGACAGCTAGCCTTTCACCTTTTATACTAATCTTGTTACGCTTATTGCGGTCGTGGCGGAATGGCAGACGCGCCAGCTTGAGGGGCTGGTGGGAGTAAGTCCCGTGGAAGTTCGAGTCTTCTCGGCCGCATAATGAATTAAATCATAGTAAGAAGCTGATGGAATAAGCTGGTGGAATGCCAGCAAATCCAAGGCTTTTTTGTTATTTTATTAAGTAGTAAGTCCCTTCAATTTTGTATGAAATGGAGTGTATACTATGACAAAAAGAATGAGAAGAGCCTCTCAGCTAAGCAAAGAAGAGTTGACAATTTTATCAGGTGTGAAGACTGTAGATAAAGATGAAGCAATTCATGATTTTATTGATAGTAGACGGCTGTTAGGTGTGAGTGATAGGACAGTCAGTCACTATAAAAGCACATTCAGTTCAATAGCAAGAGACTTGACTGCACTTGAAATTGAGCAAAATCTTGTTAAGCTATCTGAGAATGACTGTTAGTTCCAGTTAAAATAAGCGTAATTGTTCTGCCACATCATTTTCATCATATCTACGCTCTAGCTCTAACAGAGGGATACTATTTTCTACACAGCATTCTCTTTTTATTCTATCCCTTTTCTGGCACACCTTTAGAACAATGGTGATTTTCAGCTACCTTGACTGAAATGATACAAGATATAATGGTTTATTGCGTGTCATTACAATAACACTTTTGATCGAACAAGAACGCACGTTTTCTTCTCGAGGTTTCAGTATATTGCTATAATAAGTGAACAAACATTAATTGGAGGAAATAGAAATGACAATCAAATTCACTGAGGACAGTTTTAGTGATAAGACAAACAGTGCAATAAAAAACACAGTCCTCTCTGCAGACTCAATGGAACTTAGGTTTAAGGTAAATCAGCTTATTGCTGAAAGACGTAGAACTACTGACGGTAGAGAGTTCACACAATCTACATTGGCAGAATTAACAGGGATTCGTAAAGGGGATATCAGTAAATACTGTAATAATAAGTTCAGACCTACAATAAACCTCAGTCACCTATTCGCTATGATGATTGCACTTAGGGTTTCAGATATTTCAGAAATACTTGAAGTTAGGCTTCCTAGTGAAGAAAAAACTAAGTTTATAAAGCAGTCTGCTGAATGGAAACAGGAAGGAACAATGCCTTCTGAACTCAATAGACTACTGAAACAAAATATCAAGTTAATCACAGAAGAAAACAGAGAAAGACAGCAAAGATAATTACTCTTTCTGTCTTTTTTTTACTCTTTTAAACCACTGTAATAATCAATGACTTTCTGCATATCCTTTTCAGTTGTAGCCTCTTGAATTAGCTTTTCATTCTTGAAATACTGAATAACTGTTTTGTTACTAACAGTGTCCTTTCTTATTACAACTTCCATATCTCCTAGCTGTACTGATTAATTCTCATTAAGGAAATCGGAGTTGCTGCAAAAATTGCTGCAACTTTTTTTATACTAAAGCCAATTCCCTTATTTTCTTTCATTACTTTTCTCTTTCTTACCGGAAATAGAATCCCCCCACTAACGATTTTAATTTTTGATTCAACCAGCTGTTCAAGCTAAAATTCACTCTTCTTCTCGGTCCTTGTCTTCGATTTGTTAACTTTCATTTTAAGACCTTTTTTTAGTTGTTAATTGTACCCAAAAGTCTTATACTTATGTTAACCAGTTAACACTAGGTTGTCTAAAAATTAACTGTAAGGAGAAAAAAATGATAGAAAATACACAATATTATCGGTTTCCAGTTTCAGAGTATGAAGAAATCAGCAAACAGTTTATTCAATTAGAAGCATGGGCAGAGGCACTTGCGTTTGTTGAAGATGCCACGTATCCTATTTTTGACCGCGATTCAGAAAACATGACAAATCCTACCAAAGCAGGTGCTTATTTATTTCACTTATTTTATCAAGACTACATTCAACTTATCCAAAAAATGAGTAAAACGATTGACCATTTACCTTTAGAAAACTAATCTGCTTGTAAAAAAAAAGCACCGTTTCCGATGCTTTTTAACGATTGTAGTAACCAATTTTACAATTAGTTACACTTTCACTTACTATCATGTGATCCTTCGCTAGATTAAAACTTCTAAAGCTAAACACTTTTTCTCCCTGATTGAGAAAGATTTCAATGAAACTATTATCCACAAAAACGTCCACTTGTATTATTGCTGTTTTGGCGGTTAGTATCGTTCTTCGGTCTTCTCCATATTCTACATCAATCGGTGTCGCCAAATTACTTCGATCCAGTATAACCTCGCCACTTTCTGTATCAATGTCTAACTGCCATGTATTCCCAGGATTTCCAAATACAATTGTTGCGTTTTTTTGTTCACGACTGACCTCCGTTGAAAAATGATAAAAGCTCATTTTTGGTGCCACTAATTTTTGATTGCACTCTAGCATTGAAAATGCTGCAAGGATTTCTTTTGAAGGAAAACGATGCAACCGTTCTGAGCGAAGCGATAGTTCGTGTGGCATCGTTAAGCCATGCTTCCACTTTTCCTTGTCACTTTCATACAACGGTTCCCCGCAACCAAACCAAGCAAAGCTCAAAGGAACATTGTCTTTTGCATAAAAAGCTTGTGGTGCATAATAGTCAAAGCCCGCATCTAATTCATCACATTGTTCGACATCAAACCTCAGATTTAAAACATCCAATTTTCCAAGCAAATAAATCGAGGCAAACCGATTTTGGTAACGGTTTTTTTGTGGCTGATAGCCCATTGGAGATAAAAAGAGTACTTCTTTTCCGTCTACCTCAATTAGGCTAGGACATTCTAACATGTAGCCTGTTTCAATCGGCAACTCCACCTCGCCCTTGTATGCCCAGTCGATCAAATTACTACTTTGGTATAAGAGCAGTGCCCCCCTTTGACCAAAACTCTTTGCTGTCCCCGTTTCATCCGCACTTCCACCTAATAACATGTAGTATGCCCCGTCTCTTTCAAAGACGAAAGGATCTCTTAACTCCCCGCTATATCCTTTTGGCGCCCCGTCCAAGATTGGATTTTGTGCATACTTTTCGATTTGACCCGCTTGATTCATGATGGCCAGTGCTTGTTTAGGAATTTTTCCTGCACTGGTTTTGTAATTTGCAGTATAAAAAAGGTACAACAAGCCATCTTTTTCAATTGCCCCACCAGAATAGCAGCCATTTTTTTCATATTCCTGATCTGGAATCAAGGCTAGTCCGCAATCTTGCCAGTGCAACAAATCTTGAGATTTCATATGGCCCCAATGCTTCATTCCATGAGTTGCATCAAATGGAAACCACTGATAAAACACATGATAGGCTCCATTATAATAACTCAATCCATTTGGATCGTTCATCAATCCAGATTTGGGATAAATATGGAATTTAGGTAAAAATTCACTTTTACTTACAAATTTGGCTAACTCGCGCAAATATCCCTGATCCTTTGCCGTTACGTAATGATACTTGTCTATCTCTAAAAATTTCATACAATCCCTCTCAACTTATCTCTATTTTATTCCTTATAACGCTGCGTTTTTCAGTTCAGCACCAGCGATACCTTTCACCTTGTGATAAATCAAAATAAATACAATCGGTAACACAAAGGATAATAAGCAACCAATAACATAATGAATAACTTGTGGTGGATTGACAATCGTTATCCCAGGAATTCCTGTTAAACCAAACCCAAGTGCTTTTACATCAAACAATTTCATATAGACGCCTCCAAACCCTGCTCCAATTGCTCCTAAAATAAATGGAATAATTGAGTCTTTTAAGTTAACTGCAAAAATTGCGGGTTCTGATACTCCAACTAAGGTTGGAACAAAACTTGAAAGTGCTACTTCTCTACGTTTTGATTTTTTCTTTGCCAAAAAGAACATCCCCATAGCGGCACCACCTTGTGCAATAATTGAAACGGCCCACAAAGGCTGAATATAATTAAAACCTGTACTGGAAATCAATTGTGCTTCTATACTTCCAATCATATGATGTGTTCCCGTAATCACCAATGGTTGTAACAAGCCTGCAAATGCAAATGCTCCAAAGACTCCTGCTTTATTGTATAAGAAATCAGCACATGCACCAATTCCAGCCGCAACAATATCTCCTAATGGTCCAAAGACTAGGAACAACGCAAGAGCAGAAACGATGATGGTAATCGTTGGAACGAGTATGAATGTCAAGATTTGTGGAACCTTCTTCGTTAAAAATAATTCAAATTTCGCCATAAATAATGACGTTAAAATAGCTGGAAAAATCCCTCCTTGAAAGGCAACTTGAGGAATGTTAAATCCGAAAAAATCCCAATATTTCACAGAATCTAATGTTCCTTGCATAAATTCAAAACGGTTACCCAAATCTGGATGCACCAAAATTAGACCTAATATAATCCCTAATACTGGATTGCCTCCAAACCGTTTCGTAGCGGAGTAAGCAACAAAAACTGGTAGAAAATTTAGTCCGGTAGCAATTATATTAAAGAAGCTTGCCAAATCAGCAGCCCAGCGATAATTATCCGCCATACTTCCAGTTAGACCAAAAATTCCTTCTGTTATAAATAGTGAACGCAAGCCTAAAATCATCGCACAACCTACAATACCAGGAATTAAGGCAACAAAAATATCTGAAAATGCTTTAAAAAATTCTTGGACTTTTCCTTGATTTTTTTGCGCTGCACTTTTCACATCTGCAACGGAGCTTGACTCAATCCCAGCTTGTTTCACAAAAGCTGCATAAACTTGGTCTACAACACCCGTTCCAAAAATCACTTGTAATTGACCACTATTAAAAAATACACCTTTTGATCCTTCGATATTTTCTAAAGTTTCTTTATCATACTTGCTATTATCTTTCAAAACTAAACGCAACCTCGTGACACAATGCGCTGCACTTTGTATATTTTCTTTTCCACCAACAGCTAACAATACTTCTTTTGCAATATTTTGATAGTCCATTTGATTCCCTCTTTCCATTTTTTGGAACGTTCCAATTTATAATTTGATTATATATGGAACGTTCCAAAATTGCAAACGTTTTCTTTGTTTTTTTAACAAAAATTTTCATTCCAAAATAGAACTTTTATTTTTTTTCATCAAATGCTAACCCAAAACAAAGCCCCACTCCAATTCCTAAAGCTAAGTTATGCATCGTAAGACCAAAAATCAAACCGAAACAAAGGCCCAAAGCAAGGCCTTTATTGTCTCCTTTTTTTTTCTTCATTTTTTTTTCTCTTTTCTCTAGTTGTTTGTGCTGCTAAAAATGTTATCGGTAAAATATATTTTGTTTTTTTAGACTTCTTCCGATCTGAACCTAATTTTATGAGTTCGGCTACACTCAACTCAGCAATTTGAGCGACAGGCTGACGAATCGTCGAAATTTTCAATGCTTCATTTTGGTAACTTTTAGATCCATCAAAGCCTATTAGCTGGATATCTTCGGGCAGGTGCCACTGTGTTTTTTGTACCAGTGCATCGTAACAATAATCTGCATATCGATCCGTCGCAGCAAAGATCCCATCATAGGGAATATTTGCTTGGTAGTTGTTTTCAAAAAATCGAAAGACACGCGCTCTAAAACCAGCAGAGTTTCCCTCATCCAAGTATACATCAAATGGCATGTGCGCTTTTTGGCAATAGCTAATAAAGCCATTTTGTCTCTCTTGTAACCCTAAATTATGGCTAATTTTTCTGACAACCATCAAAAGTCTTTGACTTCCCAACTCTTGTAGTTTTTGAGCAGCCAGCTGACCACCACCAAAGTTGTCACTGGTAATAAAAGGAACTGTATCATCAAAATAGCGTTCTATTGAAACAATTGGCAAATTGGCTGTCAGATACGGAGTAATATCACTATATGAAATCGTAATAATCCCTGTCACTTTCTGTTCTTGTGCCATTCTGATATACTCTAATTCTTGAATGTAATCATCTTGTGAGTTGCACAGCAACATCTTTAGTCCACATTTGTTTAGTTCTAGTTGCAAATAATAGGTTAATTCTGAAAAAAAAGGCGTCCAAATCGTCGGCAAAATAAACACAACGTAATTACTTTTTTGTGTTTTAAGGGCGCGAGCTGCTTGATTTGGAACATAATCCAACTCCTGAATTGCCTGCTCTACTTTTTTTTGTGACTCTTTTTTTATTTTAACCCCATTTATATAATTAGACACCGTCCCACGTGATACACCTGCAATTTTCGCAACATCATTCATATTAGCCATTTATTTTCCTCACTTGTATCCTCTAAATCCTTCATTTTCGATAGTTTATTATAACACAAAGAAGAACCTGAGACATAACTCAAAAGTTACATTTCAGGTTCTTACTATCCATGTAAATGATAGAAGCAGAACATTTTTTTATTCTTAAATTCGAGACAAGTTTGTCAAAATCACTTCTTGAAACGATTGATTATTGGGTTAGATTTTTATAGGCTCGATCCATCAGATTCATAAATAATTCTTTTTCTTCAGCAGAAAATCCATGCAGCATTTCACGGTTTAATTCTTTTACAGTTTCGACCACTTCTACTGCCATATTCTTAGACAGCTCAGTCGAATAAAGGTGCATTTCTCGACGATCTTCTCTATTTTTTTTTCTTACAATCAAGCCTTTTTTTTCCATTCTCTTAATCACGCCAGAAGCGGTTGAAACTTTCACATGCAATATTTCCTGTAAATCAGAAGAACGAATCCCCTCGTGCTCCCAGACAATAGCCAGCACGGCCCATTGACTCAGCGTCACATCGTACTTCCTCATCAACTCATTTTCAAGCTGAGTAGAAGCGGTATTGGACAACCGATTCAGTTTAAACCCATGACTCTTAAATAGATTCAATTTTTTCCTCCTTTTTTTCATCTAGCCAATCAAAAATTACTTGACTAGCATAAGACTGATTTCCTTCTTGACAGTGTTCTTGAGCACCTAATTCCTCATCAAATATATAATCTTGATAGTCGCACGTCAAGCTACTTTTTAATAATTCTAGTTGTGCTTCATTGACAAAATGATCTTGCGTACCAAAAAGTAATAGCATCGGACACTTGATTTGTGCAGCAACTGGTTCTAAGTTGTATTTTTGAACTTCTCTCACCAATTCAGGTAGATCTTTGCAGCCAAATACCCATAAACCATTTTGAATCAACCAACGGGTATTGGCGTCCGCTTGGGCGGACATGGTTTTTCTCATTTCTGGCGTTGCAGAAGTTAGTTTGCCAAGCATTGGTGTTTTTTGGATAATGGATTGCCACACATTCGTAAAGACATCAAACAAGATACACGCATCGATTCTTGGCTCAAAAGCAGAGGCTCTCGCTGCATAGTAACCACCCAGGCTCATTCCCATCAAGCCAATAAATTTAGTCGTATCTACATCCTGATCTTTTTCTAAAAAGTCAATGGCCGCACTAATGGGTTTTTCATAGTCAAAACGTCCTGCTTTGCCTTGCATTCTCAACGCTTCTCCTTGTCCTGGACCATCAAAAATCAACACATTGTATCCTCGTTTTATCGCCGCCGCTGCTCCAGAAAAGTAAAGTTCTTCCGCGGTTGAATCATATCCACCAATAAAAATAAGAATCGGTGCTTCTTTTGCTGTAACATAAAGGTATCCATGCATGTAGTACTCTTCAAATGGAATGGCTACTTTTTTACACGGCACAGAAAACAATTTCATTGCTTCTGCAAAGGTCTGAACACTCTTTTGATAACAGGCAATCCTTTTAGGTTCTGAATTTTCCATAAAAAATTCTGCTGTTCGGTAATAATTACTTGCTCGAAGATAGGCCTCTCTAGCACTCACTTTATGCTTTTTGGTTAAAGAGTTTTGACCAAGTTTTTCCACTGTTTGTGCTAATTTTTGCCAATGTTCAAACCAACTCTCAAAATTTTCTTCTTCAATTTTTTTAGAAACAGACAAAACTTCGCCTAGCTCTGCCCCTTGATAATTATAATAGTTTAACGTTCTCATAGTTTCAAAATCAAATGCCTTATCTTTAAAAAATAATCCCATCTGTCATTCCTCTTTTCTTTTTATTGTCTTTTCAAATTACGTAGCGTGCTATGTAATATAAAAATAATATAGCATGCTATCTAAAAAAAGACAATAAAAAGCAAAAACTTTTTTTAAATCTAGTTTGCAGGAAAAAAATGAGTAAAAGTGCTAGTCCGCTCTCAGCTAAATTAGGTTTTAAAAACTACATTAGCGGCTTGTATGCTATTTACTTTTCAGACAAGAATCATTGTCTTGATTTATAGCAATTTATCTTTTTATGAATGGTTGTTCGGTAGAAACGCTTTAAACAAACATAAAAAGACCACATGAGAGTCCTGTTTGGACTCTCATGTGGTCTCGTTTTATCACGAATCTTCATGTATAACGTTAGTTTACAGACGTTCTTCTAATTCTTTTTGTAATTCTTCAAAACCTGGTTTGCCAAGAAGCGCAAACATGTTTTTCTTGTAGGCTTCTACTCCTGGTTGGTCAAACGGATTGATTCCATTGAGGTAACCAGAAACACCACAAGCAATTTCAAAGAAATACATCAAGTAACCCAGTGTATAAGCATCTGTTTCAGGAATGGTTACAACAAAGTTTGGTACATCTCCATCTGTATGTGCTAAAAGTGTTCCTTGGAATGCTTTTGTATTTACAAAATCAATTTCTTTTCCTTGCAAGTAGCCTAGTCCATCTAAATCTTCCTCTAATTCAGGGATTGTCAGTGTATGGCGCGCTTTGTCCACCTTAATCACCGTTTCAAAGATATTACGACGTCCCTCTTGGATGTATTGACCTAAAGAGTGCAAGTCAGTTGAGAAGTTTGCACTTGACGGATAGATACCTTTTTGATCTTTTCCTTCTGACTCACCAAACAATTGTTTCCACCATTCTGAGAAGTATTGTAGGCTTGGTTCGTAATTGATTAAAAGTTCCGTAACTTTACCTTTACGATATAACACATTGCGTAACGCTGCATATTGATAGGCTTCATTTTCTTCTAATTTATCGCTACTGTAAGCAGTACGCGCATCTGCTGCACCTTTCATTAGTGCATCTACATCTGCACCACTTGCTGCAATTGGTAACAATCCTACTGCAGTTAAGACAGAATAACGTCCACCGACATCATCTGGAATCACAAATGTTTCCCATCCCTCAGCATCTGCTTCGACTTTTACTGCACCTTTTGCTTTATCTGTTGTGGCATAAATACGTTTGTTTGCTTCTTCTTTGCCATATTTTTTCAATAATAATTCTTTAAAAACACGAAACGCAATTGCTGGCTCTGTTGTCGTCCCAGATTTTGAAATCACGTTGACTGAGAAATCACGATCGCCAATAATTTGAATCAAATCTGATAAATAAGTAGAGCTAATACTGTTTCCTGCAAAGAAAATTTGTGGTGCTTTGCGTTCTTTACCATCTAAAAAGTTATAAAAAGAGTGGTTCAAGAAATCAAGTGCTGCTTTTGCGCCTAAATAAGAGCCTCCAATTCCAATTACGATTAGAACTTCTGAATCAGCTTGAATTTTTTTAGCAGCGGCTTTGATACGTGCAAATTCTTCTTTGTCATAGTTTGCTGGTAGATCTACCCATCCAGTAAAGTCACTACCCGCGCCAGTTCCTTCTCTTAATTCATTATGAGCGGCGGTAACTTGACTTTGCATATACCCTAATTCTTTTTCACCGATAAATTTTCCGACTTTTGAAAAATCAAACTTTATATGTGACATTTCTATTCCTCCTTGAAAAGGTCTTGGTGTTCCGTTTATACATGTACTACTTTACGTTTTTTCGATACTTTTTTCAAGTATTCTAGAAAACATTTTCAAGATATTTTTTACTCGCTTCAAAATTCTATTTCTTTCCCTTTGAATTCTATGATAAAATACAAAAGAATTAAGGGGGAACAAACAAAATGAAATATGATGTGATAGTCATTGGTGCTGGTACAAGTGGGATGATGGCCGCAGTTTCAGCAGCCGAACATGGAGCCAAAACCTTATTACTTGAAAAAAATAAACGATTAGGAAAAAAATTGTTGCTAACAGGTGGTGGCAGGTGCAACGTAACCAACAATCGGAGTAAAGAAGAAGTCATTGCGCATATCCCTGGAAATGGAAAATTTTTATTCAGTGCGTTTTCACAGTTTGATAACCACCAAATCATGGCTTTTTTTGAGGAGCATGGCGTACATTTGAAAGAAGAAGATCACGGACGAATGTTTCCTGTAAGCAATCGCTCAAAAAGTGTAGTGAATTGTCTCAGCGAACAATTAGAACAACTTCATGTAACGATTAAAACAGAAGCTAGTGTCAAAAACATTCTAGCAGAAAATAACCAAATCACAGGGGTTGAGCTAAGTAGTGGTGAAACGTACCAAACTGCATGCCTGATTGTTGCTACTGGTGGAAAAACCTATCAACATACTGGTTCAACGGGTGATGGCTACCGTTTTGCCAAAAAGCTGGGTCATACGGTTACCCCTTTATTTGCGACGGAAGCGCCACTAGTCTCCAATGAACCATTTATTCGAGACAAACAATTACAAGGGCTATCAATGCAAGATGTTAGCCTCAGTATCCTCGGACCAAAGGAAAAGCCCATTGTCACCCACCAAATGGATTTACTTTTTACTCATTTTGGACTTTCTGGTCCTGCCGCACTTAGATGTAGTATGTTTGTGAACAAACTTTTGGAATCTGCTAGTGAAGTAACTGCGATTTTAGATGTTTTTCCCGAAAAGGATGCACCAACACTGACACGAGAACTTGAGTTGGTAAAAAAAGAAGGCGCAAATAAATCTGTCAAAAATGCTCTGAAGTTTTTGTTGCCTGAGCGTTACTTACTTTTCTTACTTGAAAAAGCAACTATTGATGAGAATAAACCCTATAAGCAGATGGAACCAAAAGAATTAGAAAAATTTGTCACTCTTTTGAAGAACTTTCCAATCAAGATAAATGGGACATGGCCAATTGAAAAATCCTTTGTGACTGGTGGCGGGATTAGCCTAAAAGAAATCACGCCCAAAACACTAGAAAGTAAAGTCGTAGCAGGCCTATTCTTCACTGGTGAAGTCTTGGACATCAATGGTTATACTGGTGGCTACAACATTACAGCAGCCTTTGTCACTGGCTACGTAGCCGGCAAGCATGCTGCCCAGATTGCTGCGTATACAAATTATGACTAAAAAAAGTACCCCTGACATAACCTTTAAGATATGTCAGGGGCTTTTTACTATTCAAATACACGGTGGTTAGTAAAAGTGATTTCTCCTATAAGTAAGTAAAATATGAAGAAAAATTCCTATGAATTTCTACTTATCTCTCGAAGTTCATCACTTCTGCCGTCCTCTTTTTTTATTGTTAATGCGGCAAATTTTCCTTTAGAAAGCTGAATCAAATCCTTTGGAGCTAGCCTGATCTGCATCCCACGTTTTCCAGCCGAAACATAGATGTCCTCTATTTCCTTTGCTTGCTCTGCAATGTAGGTTGGAAACCTTTTTTTCATGCCAATCGGAGAACAACCTCCTCGAATATATCCCGTAGTTGCTTCTAACTCCTTAAGTGGTAACATCTCCATTTTTTTATTGCCGCTGACTTTTGCTAAGGCCTTTAAATCTAGTGCCTCATTGCCAGGAATAACAGCGACCACTGGACCAGTCTTATTTCCGACGGTCACCAATGTTTTAAAAATTCTTTCTTCTGGCACGCCCAACTTATGTGCAACCGAAATAGCATCAATGTGATCTTCTGACCAAGGAAATTCTGTCTCCTCATAGGGTACTTTTTGCTGTTCTACCATCCGGATGGCATTTGTTTTTTGTATTTTTTTCTTTGCCATATCCCTCACCTCATTCTTATTTTAGCACAAGAATCCTTTCTTCAAAACAATGGATAGAGCAAAAGGGTTATCAGTTGCTCAATTTTTACAATAGTTTTAGAATAGGGTCGTAGTTAATTATTGAGGAGGTTTTTGTAATGGGAAAGAAACGTATTTCAAGAGGTAAATTTGAAAAAATGCAACAATTATCAAATAACGACGGTGTCATTGCAGCACTTGCTATTGACCAACGTGGCTCGATGGTCAAAATGATGGAAACGGCAGTTGGCCCTGACAAGTACTCTGTGGATATGGTATATGAATTTAAAGAATTAGTCTCAGAAGAGTTGACTAAATATGTAAGTGCGATTTTATTAGACGAACAATACGGGTTTAAAGGTATGGCAGCGAAAAATCCTAATTCTGGTTTGATTATGTCTTATGAAAAAACCGGTTACGATGTTTCAACACCAGGACGTTTGCCTGAATTGTTACCAGATGAATCTTGTCAACGCTTACTTAAAAAAGGCGCAGATGCAGCAAAAGTCTTGGTTTACTATAATCCTGATGAACCAAAAGAAATTTTAGAGAAAAAGCATGCTTTTCTTGAAAGACTAGGCGACGAAGCTCGTACAGCTGATATCCCAGTATTTGTCGAACCAATTGTCTATGATAATGAGATTACAGATGATCATAGTCCAGAGTTTGCAAAAATTAAACCTAAAAAAGTAATTGATACCATCAAGGAATTTACCAAAGACAAATATCATATTGATGTATTAAAAGTAGAAGTTCCTGTGCTTTTCAAATATGTGGAAGGCTATACAGAAAACGGAGATCCAGCTGTTTATACACAAGAAGAAGCGGCTGCTTATTTTAAAGAAGCAAGTGATGCAGCAACACGTCCCTTCATTTATCTAAGTGCAGGTGTTCCAACCAAAACATTTCAAGATGAACTAAAATTTGCCGCAAAACATGGTGCAAAATATAGTGGTATTCTTGGTGGTCGTGCTACATGGCGTGAAGGTGTCCCTGCATACGCTAAAGGCGGGAAAGAAGAATTAGTTCGCTGGTTAGATACAAAAGGAAAAGAAAATGTAGATGCTCTTAATGATATTCTTAAAGGTGCTACCCCTTGGTATGAAGCATACGGTGGTTTAGATAATATTGAAGTATTTGATTTAAATACAGCAGAATAATCAAAAAAAAACAAAAGCAGCGAACCGTTAGGCTAAGGTTCGCTGCTTTTTACTGTTCCAAACATTCAAGTGCTTGCTTGAGGGCTTCAATTGGTAGCTGTCCTGGTGCTGAAGCTTGATTGAGCGAGCCAAAAGTTAGCGCAGAACCAAAGAGTTCTCCACTAATACGGCTAATGACCCCTAGCGACCCCATTGCCATTGTCACAAGCGGAACTTGCACCTCGTTTTTGAGTTCATTGGTCGCTTCCAGCAAACGGAGTACATCGCCACTATTTTGTGGCATAACAGCTATTTTACAAATATCTGCGCCTAACTTTTCCATCAAGAGAAGGCGCGACTGAATGACCTCTTTGGACGGAGTCTGATCAAAATCATGATTACTCATTACCACTTTTGTTCCAGTCATTTGGGCAAGTTTTACTAATCGGTCACGGACCTCATCCGAAATAAAAAGTTCAATATCTAACAAATCTGCACAATTTGTTGCCAGAATTGATGACATTAGTTGTTCGTACTCTTTTTCAGAAAAAGGCGTATGGCCTCCTTCTTTTTGGGTACGAAAGGTTGCTAAGATAGGCGTATGATTAAGGGCTATCCGCATCTTTTTTAATAGCACATCGGCTTGGTTAAAATCATTTAAAAAATCCATTCGCCACTCAACCATATCGACAGGCTTTTCTTTCATTTCGGCTATTTGTTGCATGATTTCTGTTTCATCTTGAGCAACTATTGGTACACATATTTTGGGCCTACCGCTCCCTATCACTAGGTTCCGTACAGAAATTGCCATTCCTTCACCTACTTTTCTTACTTTTTAGTCGTCCAACTTATAAAGAAATACCTTTAGATAATTGCCTTCTGGAAAAGAGCTTGCTACTTTAAAATCAGCTGGAAGTTGAAAGTGTTCTACCAAACGATACACACGTTGCTTAGACTTTAAAGCCTCTTCAATCATTTTTTTAAATTTAGACTCTGAAACATTGGCTGCATTTGTCGAAGCGATTAAATAGCCTTCTCTTGCAATTAATGGCTCAACTTCGCCAACTAGCTCGCCATAATTTTTGGCAACGGAGAAAGTATGCTTCTTACTTCTTGCAAAACTTGGTGGATCTAGTAAAACACAGTCGAAACTCTTGCCTTTTTTCTTTGCATAACGGAAATAGTTAAACACATCCATCACAATGATGTCATGATTGTCAAGCGGAAGTTGATTGACTGAGAATTGCTCTTTCGTTTTTTCCAAGCTTCTTTTGGCCAAGTCCACACTAGTGGTTCCAAGCGCTCCGCCCATTGCTGCTGCTACTGAAAAAGCACCAGTATAGCTAAATGTATTGAGCAGCGTTTTACCTGCTAAAAAACCGTTGACAAGTTTCCCACGGACTTCTTTTTGATCTAAAAAGATGCCCGTCATCCACCCCTCGTTTAAATAAGTTGCAAATGCAACGCCATTTTCGTAAATAACTAACGGCTCTGGTGCCTCCTTTCCACAAACATGTTCCGTTGCAAGCTTTGTGTCATGTGGAAACCGAATTTTTTCGTAAATCCCCTCAATTTTCAAATCAGTCAGTCCAATAGCCGCCAATAATTGCGCTTTTTCTTGGTAAACAAATTGATTGTACCAAGAAACGACTAAAAATCCTGCATAAAAATCAATTGTCACCCCGCCTAGGCCGTCCCCTTCTCCATTAAATAGACGAAAAGCAGTCGTTCCTTCATCATGGAAATAAGCCGAACGCTTGTGAAACGCCGATTGAAAGAGCCTTGCTAACTCATGCTTGGTCCATTGAAATTTTGGAGCATTAAACACCCATCCAATACCTTTATTCTGGGCGCTTAAATAACCAGTCCCAATAATTTCATTTTTGTTTGAGCAAAATTGCACGAGCTGATCTTGTTCAGATTGTGTGATTGGGATGGCTAAGTCTTGTTCTTTGACTAAAGGATAGCCATTTTTCAATTTTTTTACTGCTTGTTGTTTTAAGTTTACTTGTTTCATAGTACGCTCATTTCTTAGTTTCTGTTTCTTCTATTATACTTGATTTCCTTGTAAATTGTAGTCTTTCTGACCAAATTTTCTGTATTAGTAAAACAGTTGACAGATGATTTAGGCTTGTGCTATTATCAACACAACATTAACGGAAACGAGGGATCTTGCATTGATTAAATAAGTCATCTACTGAAGCTGCATGAAGACCATACCTATATTGACTCTTAGGGATTGGTGTGCAGATTTTGAGGATGGACTTGTCTTTTCAGTGAAAGGTCTCTTTTTGTGCACTTTTTACGGCTCTTCCTCCTCAAAATAACTCTTGTCTTTGATACGGAGGTCGAATATGTCTACAATAAAAATACAACACTTAACATTTGGTTTTGATGCGCAAGAAGGATTACTTTTTGATCAAACCTCTTTGAATTTAGATGAATCTTGGAAATTAGGCTTGATTGGACGAAATGGGCGAGGAAAAACTACATTCCTCCAGTTACTTATGGGAAAACTGCCCCATACTGGTAGCATTCAGCATAAAGCAAATTTTGTTTACTTTCCTCAAACGATTCAAGATAAACAGGCCTTGACTCATGAAGTTTTAACTGAAATCAGTGTCTTTGAGGAGTGGAAGCTCAAACGTGAGATGAACGGGCTTCAGCTCTCTTGGGAACTACTTTGGCAACCATTTGCGACACTTTCTGGTGGAGAACAAACCAAACTCTTACTTGCACTTTTGTTTACAGATGATACCCGCTTTCCTTTACTAGATGAACCGACCAACCATCTAGATATCCCTTCTAGAAAACAGGTAGCGACTTATCTAAAAAACAAGAAACAAGGCTTTATCGTCGTTAGCCATGACCGTCAGTTTATTGACGAAGTGGTTAATCACATCTTAGCCATTGAAAAAACGCAACTGCTACTTTATCAAGGAAATTTTACAACCTATGAACAGGAAAAGCAAAACAAAGACACTTTTGAAGTAGAGCAAAATAAAAAGATTGCAAAAGAAATTACCCGCTTAAAAAGCTCTAGGATTGAAAAATCCAACTGGGCAATTTCAAGAGAAGCCGATAATCACGGCAATCCCACTATCAAAGGTAGTGGAGGTACTGGGCACGATGGATTCGTTAGTGCCAAAGCGAAACGAATGATGAAGCGTTCGAAAGCAATTAGTGGTCGTATTGAAAAGCAAATCGCAGAAAAAGAACAGCTGTTAAAAAACATTGAGTATCTTGAGCCCTTGGTGATGGATTTTCGTCCCTCACATAAAGAGCGATTAGTCTCTGCTGAAAATTTAACCCTTTCATATGATGAAAAACAATTGTTTCTACCGGTGAGCTTCACTTTGGAAAAAGGCGAGCGATTGGCGATTATCGGTGCAAATGGATCGGGTAAATCAAGTCTGATTCAACAATTATCCGGTCACTTCACCGGAAAAAGCAGTGGCAACTGTCACTTAGCCAGTTCTCTTAGTATCAGTTGCGTCAGACAAAATTACGAAGACAACTTGGGGACACTTCCCGATTTTGCTAAAAAAAATAAAATTGACTATCAAGTATTTTTGATGAATTTAAAAAAATTAGGCATGGAACGAACTGTTTTTGAGCAAAAGATTGAACAAATGAGTATGGGCCAACGCAAAAAAGTGGAATTAGCAAAATCACTATCCACTCCTGCTGAACTCTACATTTGGGATGAACCACTGAATTATTTAGATCTTTTCAACCACAAGCAATTGGAAGCATTGCTCCATGATGTCAAACCATCAATGATTTTTGTCGAACATGACCCGACTTTTGTCTCTCGAGTTGCCACAAAAACCGTTTTACTTACACAAGATTAAAGATCACAATACCCTTGCAATGTTTTTGCATTTACTTGTTTTCTTTCGTTTCCTAACTTTTTCAGATTTTTTCTGTGCCATTTATCACTATTTATGCCAATCTAATTTTGGTCCACTGATTTCAAGTTTCATGGTTTCGGGGTTGATTTTCCCCACCACTCCATCAGATTGAAGCAGTTCAAAAATGAATGTCGCCATTTGTTCTGGCGTATGGTAGTGTTCATAACTTTCTTTGTAAGAAAACGTTTCACTACCAAGACTCGTCTTGGCAAAATTCGTTTCGGTTGCATAAGGTGCAATAACTTTTACTTGAAGAGGAAGGCCTTTCTTTTTTAATTCTAACGCAAGTCCTTCAGTAAAGGCAGCCACAAACTGTTTACTTGCGGCATATAAAACGGCTCTAGTGTTTAATTCATATCCAGCAGTCGAAGAGACATTCAATAATTGCTTTTCGCTATCCGCTTGATATTTTTGAGCAAACCAAACCGATAATTTTACTAAATTGGTTACATCTAAATCAATCATTTTTACGATTTTGCCTGGATCAGTACTTAAAATATCTCCTGCAATGCCAAAACCAGCATTGTTGATAAAGTAATCAAGAGGATATCGATCCAATTCTTGAATAAGTTGCTGGACTTCTTGACTGTCTGAAAGATCACTAGCAAAAACTTTTATGTCTAAGCTTGGGTCTTTTTCTAAAATATTATTTTTTAATGCGGTTAACTTTTCATCATTTCGGGCAATTAAGATTAGGTTATGTTTTTTTTGTGCCAGTTTCCAAGCTGTAGCATATCCTATACCTGAACTTGCTCCTGTAATCACGCTGTAATTCATACTTTCACCTCTTCTAGATAATAGATTAGTTGCTGCTCTTTCTATGCAGCAACATCCGGGAAAAAAATAGCACTCTCCTTCGTTTCGTTGAATAACTGGCTCCCTATTTCACTACATAGCACCAGTAGGAAATTCATCCCCAACGATTGACAGCTAGCAAAAATAGTATACTATAGGGTATAAAAAAAGGAAAGGACGCTTGCTGGATGAAAATAAACCGGATGTTTGAGATTGTTTATCTCCTGCTTAAAAAGCAAAAGATGACGACGACTGAACTAGCGCAACACTTTGAAGTATCTAAACGGACCATCTTGCGTGATATAGAGGCGCTCATGATAGCTGGAATTCCGCTTTACACGACCAGAGGACGATATGGAGGAGTCTCCATTTTGGAAAACTATACATTGGATAAAACCATTCTCTCTGAAGTAGAACAACAGCAACTGGTACTTGCTTTGCAAACCTTGAGTACGCTTGAGCCTGAAAATACACAGCACGCACTTGCGAAACTCCGTACCTTCTTTGGTCAATCCGACAGTCACTGGTTTGAAGTTGACTTTTCACAGTGGGGCTCAAGCTCTCATCAAACGCAAAAATTTGAAGTGATCAAAACAGCAATTCTAGCTAATAAAAGCATACTCTTTACCTACTTTAATTCAAACGGAAAAACTTCTCCTACTAAAGTCTATCCGATTAAACTAATTTTCAAATCTCGTGTTTGGTATTTACAAGCCTATCATCCAGATAAACATGCATACAGGACTTATAAAGTCAATCGAATGAGTCAAATGAAGTTGGGTACTTCTTTTGAGTCAACTATCCAGCTAGAAACGCCACCCATTGATGCGCCTTATTCAGCAACCACAAAGTTGGTTTCCCTACATTTACACTTTAAAAAAAATGTTTCGTTCCGAGTTTGGGACGAATTTGACCCCCACTCCATTACAAAAAATCATGACGGGTCACTCACTGTTCGTACCCAGCTTGTCGAAGATGGTTGGCTTGATGCCTTTCTTTTGTCATTTGGCTCAAACCTCAAAATTTTAGCTCCTGAATCCGTACGAAACCGACTGCTTACAACGATTGACTGCATGAAAAAACAATACCGCTGAGCTTGATGACAGTGCCCAAAAGAGGGTAAGACAGTAATTGTGAGAAATGAGTCGGAATGAAGTCGCTGTTCTTTGCAAATTTTTGCTTATTTTAACTGATTTCTAAAGGAAGAGCTTCTTTTCTATTGCTTTATCGAATCGTAAAAGCCTAGAACATAACTGTTGCATTATGTCCTAGGCTCTTTTGGATTTTTTATTCATCATGTTCTAAAATTGCCCGCTCATTTAATGGTTGAATCTTACGGTTATTATGCGCGTATAATTTTTTAAATGAGGCAATTTGTGTAGCTGATACTTCGACTGGATTTTTCATCACATACCACTCTACATTTTCATTTAAAGGAGGCGTTGTGAGTGACCCTAAATAATGGTAATAACTTTTGTTGGTAGGAATCATATTCATCAAATCAGTGATATCGTTTGTCTGATCTCGACTGACATCCTCAAGGACTTCTTGGAATCCTTTGTTTTCTGCTCCTTCTTCAAAAAATACTGCAATTACCGCAATCCGTCCATCTTGAGCAGTATTTACAAAGTGTGCTTCCATCGGATAGTGTTTTCCATCAATGGTATGTTCACTTGCGGCATGAAAATGAAATTGAGTCAACGTAAAATGACGTCCATCAATCTCTGCTTGACCACCATCTGCCACTTGAATACTATGTCCATTGTTTTCAACTTTCGACACTTTTGTATCATAATGAAGTGTCATATTCCCAGAATCATCTGTTAACTTCTTCACTTCGCTGGTTGGAATATTAATGGGCGACTGCATCTTCCCTGAAGAAAATTCCCAATCTTTCTGATCGTTGTAATCCACATGTTCTGCTTTTTTTGCGACTGTTTCTTTCGTTGTATCACTTTTCGTTGATGTTTTCGTCGAAATTTTGACGGAACATCCTGACATCCCCACCGCAACTAGACATACTACTAAAAAACCTAACTTTTTCTTCAACTTATTTCCTCCTTATTAGTCCAAACAATTCTATGGTACAAATCTTTGGGCGCAATAGCAAGATAAATTTATACGTTGCTCTTTTTAAATAAAAGTGGACATGAAGTTGTCACCTTTTGTGTGCTATCATCTTAGTATAGAAGAAAAGGAGTGAACATTATGGCGAGACCCACTACAAAGCAAGACCTAATTCAGATTGCAAATGAAAAATTTAGTCAGCTCCAACTGCTAATAAATACCTTTCCAATCGATAAGCAAGAAACTGATTTTTCTTTCAATCAAGACTTTTTAGAAAAGAAAAAAGAAGCACATTGGCAAAGAGACAAAAACTTACGTGATGTCCTCATTCATTTATACGAATGGCACCAATTATTACTCAACTGGATTCAAAGAAACAACGCGGGTATTTCTTCCAGTTTTTTGCCTACTCCTTATAACTGGCGAAACTATGCCCAGATGAACGAAGCATTTATCCGTAAACATCAAGAAACTTCTCTACAAAGTGCAAAGGAATCCTTAGAAAAAAGTCATTTGGCTGTTATGAAGCAGCTCAAGCAGTATACGAATGAGCAATTATTTGCAAAAAAGCAATTTTCCTGGACAGGTTCCACCACACTTGGTAGTTATTTTGTTTCCAGTACCTCAAGTCACTACGATTGGGCGATAAAAAAATTAAAACAAGTCAAAAAACAGGGTTCTTTTTAAAAAGAATCCTGTTTTTGTAGCAGTAAAAAAAGCCTTTTATGCGATTTCTTCTTGCCAACGATACGTAATGCTGCCACCTAGATGTGCTTCTCCCACAAAATGCATCCGGTCTTCTCGCTTGATCCAACTTTCACGAAAGGTTAAAAAATCTTCATGTGATACTTCAATTTCACTAATTTCATTTGCTTTTAGTTGCTCTAGCAATTCATCATAGTTATTCATCACCATTGCCTCCTCTGTCTGCTTATTTTCGTATAATTATCGTGAATACTTTTTTAAACTAGCCCAAGTATTTTTCAAAAGTATGAAGCACTTTTTTCATCTGCTATCCTCTGATAGTATATCATAAAGACACTTCACGAAAAGGAAAAATCACTTCTTCTCCCTTTCACTTTAACAGTTACTATTTTTTTTAAAAAAAATAAAAAAGTCAGCCCAGCAAAAAATGAATAAACCAGCCAGGTTAGAGTATGGCTTAACATTAAAAAAAGAGGGGAAAACAATTTTAGATTAATTAAGCCATTAATAGCTTGCAACGCACAAAAGCCTCTCATTTCTTAATCGGAATGCGAGACTTTTTTGTGCATTTACATTTCACTATATTAGATTAAAAGTTTTTCTGACATCTAACTTCCTACTACTACTTAAAATTTACATTTCACTATATTAGATTAAAAGTGATGCCTGAAAACAGCATGATGATGATTCATAACCCTATTTACATTTCACTATATTAGATTAAAAGGCAATTCATAAATATCATTAGAATTATCAAAAGAAGTATTTACATTTCACTATATTAGATTAAAAGCAAACCACGGATTTTATTCCTTGAAAACGTTAAAATTTACATTTCACTATATTAGATTAAAAGAATAGTATCGTAGTTGACGTTGAACACGGGGGCGGATTTACATTTCACTATATTAGATTAAAAGGACAAAATGAATTTTTGAAAATAAGCTAAAGGATAATTTACATTTCACTATATTAGATTAAAAGGGCAATAAATTCTAGAGATAATTCTGTGCAAAACATATTTACATTTCACTATATTAGATTAAAAGTGTAATAGTTAGAAGATACGAACATCACGAATCCACCATTTACATTTCACTATATTAGATTAAAAGTGCTAAAGTTACAAGTACAAACGGAAATCGGTCAGCATTTACATTTCACTATATTAGATTAAAAGAGAAAACAGGGAATCAGTATTGATAGCCCTGTTAACATTTACATTTCACTATATTAGATTAAAAGGTTGTTCGCCCCTGGTGTCTTGAAATAAACAAATAAATTTACATTTCACTATATTAGATTAAAAGTGTATCCCTCCCAAATAGGTGTACACTTCGTTGGTTATTTACATTTCACTATATTAGATTAAAAGAAACTGAATATTTCAAGTGGCAACTTCCTGTTATACATTTACATTTCACTATATTAGATTAAAAGGGATGTTACAACACCAGTATGACCGTCATTTAAATTATTTACATTTCACTATATTAGATTAAAAGATATTTCAGTAGCTTATAATTGTAATTTTACATTTAGATTTACATTTCACTATATTAGATTAAAAGAAGTGGTATAGCGAAGACGAAAATACTTTTAAAAATATTTACATTTCACTATATTAGATTAAAAGCCTGCCCTCTAGAACGCTTGATATAACAAGGAAGAATTGATCAAAATTGTCGACCTCATCGTAATCTTCTCTTTTCATATTTAGTTTACCACACATTTATTCTTAAAAACAAACAAAACACTATAGAATTAGGCTTTTCACAACATTGTCGACCTCCTGTTTTTTTTACACTACCAGGGGTCGACAATTTTATAATGAGAAATTTTCAAACAAAATAAACCCAATCCCTGTACTTACTAGCAACATGACTATAAAAAACTTATACGAATAACAGAAATCACATGACTATTATTCAGCATAAATTAAATCTATTTTCCCCATAAATTGTGGTGATTTTTGTGGGGAAATTTCTCTAATCTATCCACTGCTACACCAGCACCTAAAACTTGCAAAAAGTACTTTTTTCTAAAATATATGCAGAAAAAGCTTGCAATTACATAATATACATACTACAAATATATATATATGTAAAAAGGAGTTGAAAAAACGCTAGATGATATAGAAAAAGTCGTCAATATTGTTTTAAGAATTCTACTCGCCACCCAAGCGTTTAAAGAATGGCTAAACTAAGAGGCTTAATCACTCTCTATGTTATTAGATTAGCGTAATGAATATGAAAAGAAAAATATTTTTATTTGCGTTTATCGTGTTCAATATATTTTCAGTATTGCTTTTACTTTTTAATAAAGAACCAGAACACTATAATACCTATTTTTTACTGATTAATGCGGTATGTGTTTTAGGAGGGTTTCTTAATGACAGAAAAAAATGAGGCGCTAAAACGTGCTCAAAAACGTTACAACGAAAAGAATCGTGAACAGAGGAATTACTTAACGAAAAGAAGTAGCGCACGTGGGTTTATACGCAACAAAGCGACACTTGAAGATTTACAAGAGCTAGAAAGTCTAATTTCTGAAAGAAGAAATATGCTCGAAATGTAGAAATAAAACTCTTCTTTTTAAGTTGATACTTACTGTATTTATCTAATTCTTTTTTTGTCTTATCAATAGTCCTCTTACATAAAAAAACGCATTTTAATTCATACTGATAATGTATTTTTTTTTAGCAATAAAACTACCGATAAACTTCATCTATTGAAGTATACTTATATACGTAGCAAGGAGTTGAAAAGTGAGTAAAAGAAAAAAAGTTCTTCTAATAAAAAGAAAGAGCTACTAGTAATCTTAAGTTTAGTACTAGCCATACTAAACATACTAGATAAGCTACTTTCTATAATAGAAAAACTTTTGTGATTGAGTTGAGGGGTTCGCCCCTCTTCTTAAATTATACAATTGCTTACTCATTATAGCAAATGAAAAAAGAAAAAACTTGTAACTGTAACTATTATATTATTAATTATTGCGATTGCTTTAACCTTGATTAATTTCTTTTTGTAGGAGGGATAAAATGTATTGGCTCGATAAATTTAAAGAAGACTACAATTTTAAAAGTAACTACGTGCTGTCTAAAAAGTCTGGGGTATATGAATCAACAATCAGCATGATGATAAAAAAGCAAACAAAGTGTGAAAATCTTAAATTTCATACTGCTTTAAAATTCGCTAAAGCTGCGAGTATACCAGTAGATGAATTAGAAAAGTATTTTGATTCTGAAAAAAATACGCTTGAAAAGGAAGAATAAATTTCTTCCTCTTTTTATTTTAAATATACTCTCTAAAAAATTTTCCATTTACCTATACATCCGATATA
Source organism: Vagococcus entomophilus (assembly GCF_003987595.1). NCBI lineage: Bacteria > Bacillati > Bacillota > Bacilli > Lactobacillales > Enterococcaceae > Vagococcus > Vagococcus entomophilus. The sequence goes on from NZ_NGJZ01000001.1 coordinate 1,139,831, forward strand.
CTATATATTTAGGAAAGGAGTTGAGAGAGTGCTTGATGATATAGAAAGAATCACTAATAGAATCGAGGCTTTTGCCCCTCTCTATTCTATTATCATTAGAGCATATCAAATATGAATAAAAAAATCATTTATACCTTAGTGTTAATTTTATTGTTCATTACTTTGATTCTTACTGTGTTAGGTAAGCAATCTACTCTTTTACAAAGCATCATTAATATTTCTATGATTTTAGTATTGATAAAGGAGAGCAAACATGACGAAAAATAAAACTAGTGATTCACAATTAAAAGCGAACCAGAAATGGAATAGCAATAACAAAGAAAAAATGAATTATATCCGCAAGCGTTCCGCTGCACGAGGTTTTGTTAAGGTTGCCACAACTGAAGATCTTCAAGAGCTAGAAAGTCTAATTTATGAAAGAAAAAATATGATTGAAAAAAAGAAGGAATAAAGATAGCTTTGAAGTTGCGAACAATTACAACATGATGTTGCCTGTGAACTTTAATGACCTCCTGACTCAAAATTGCGAAATGCCACGGAAATTCTAGATAAAATGATAGCTAGCATGTTAAAGGACAGCGGCGGTAGAAAAAGAGTTAAATACACAAAAATCCCCTGACACCTAATCAGTGTCGGGGATTTTTGTTAGCATGGCTACATGCTATTTGAATTACTTGTTATTCTTTATTACTTTACCTTTACTGAATTTGACTCAATGTTTTGGACAAATTTAATAGAGACGCTAGTGCATTTTTCTCTTAAAAGAACTCCACACTCCTGTGGAGTTCGGTCACCAATCGAACTATGGACTCAATTTTGCTTAGAGAATTCTTCAATCCAGCTAGATGGCACGCGATTTGCTTTTTCAATGATACATGGAAAGGCTCGATTCCTGCTTATCAAAAAGTGTTCCTTTTCGACTATCGAAATGCCTTATTTTGGCCCTACAAGCCGCCAAAAACAAAATAAAATCAAAAAGAACCTTGATTTCTCAAGGTTCTAAAAGATTGCTTACATCATACCGCCCATCATAGAAGGATCCATACCAGGAGCACCCATGCCTGCTGGTGCACCATCATTTGCATCTGGTTGATCCGCTACAACAGCTTCTGTTGTAAGAAGTAATGCTGCTACACTTGCTGCATTTTGGAGTGCTGAACGCGTTACTTTTGTTGGATCAACAATTCCTGATTCAATCATATTGACCCATTCTCCTGTTGCTGCATTAAATCCTGTTCCTAGCTCTACATTTTTCATTTTATCTACAATGACAGAGCCTTCTAATCCAGCGTTTGTTGCGATTTGACGAATAGGTTCTTCTAAGGCGCGCAAGACGATTTTGACACCGGTTGCGACATCCCCTTCGCTTTTAATTTCTGCTACTTTAGTTGAGGCATTGACTAGTGCAGTTCCTCCACCAGAAACAATTCCTTCTTCTACTGCTGCTCTTGTTGCATTTAAAGCATCTTCAATGCGTAGTTTTAATTCTTTTAATTCTGTTTCAGTAGCCGCTCCAACTTTGACAACCGCTACCCCGCCTGCAAGTTTGGCTAAACGTTCTTGTAGTTTTTCACGATCAAAATCAGAAGTTGTCTCAGCGATTTGAGAACGGATCAAGCCAACACGTTTTTCAATTTCCGCTTTTTCTCCAGCGCCTTCAACAATCGTTGTATTGTCTTTGTCAACTACTACTTTCCCAGCAGTTCCTAAAGATTCAAGTGTTGTATCTTTTAATTCTAAGCCTAACTCTTCTGTAATGACTGTCCCACCAGTTAATGTGGCAATGTCTTCAAGCATTGCTTTACGGCGATCACCAAATCCTGGTGCTTTCACAGCACATACGCTGAAAGTTCCGCGTAGTTTGTTTAAAACAAGTGTTGGTAAAGCTTCTCCATCCACATCATCTGCAATAATCAATAATTGTTTGCCTTGTTGAACAATTTGTTCTAGCATTGGCAAGATATCTTGAATGTTAGAGATTTTTTTATCTGTAATTAAAATGTATGGATTTTCTAAGACTGCTTCCATTTTATCGTTATCTGTCACCATATATTGTGATAGATAGCCGCGATCAAATTGCATTCCTTCAACTACTTCAAGTTCGGTATCAATTCCTTTTGACTCTTCAATTGTAATTACACCATCATTGCCAACTTTTTCCATTGCATCTGCAATAAGATGACCAATCTTGTCATCACCAGAAGAAATCGCAGCAACTTGGGCAATCGCTTCTTTAGAATTTACAACTTTAGAAATGGCATGTAATTCTTCTACTGCTGTTTTTGTTGCTAGTTCAATTCCTTTACGAATGCCAATTGGGTTTGCACCCGCTGTAACGTTTTTAAGTCCTTCACGCACAATCGCTTGAGTCAAGACTGTCGCAGTAGTTGTCCCATCTCCTGCAATATCATTTGTTTTAGAAGCAACCTCAGATACAAGTTTTGCCCCCATGTTTTCGAAGTGATCTTCTAGTTCCACTTCTTTTGCAATCGTCACACCATCATTGGTAATAAGTGGTGAACCAAATGATTTCTCCAAAACTACATTACGTCCTTTTGGTCCTAATGTTACTTTTACTGTATTCGCTAACTTGTCTACTCCACGAAGCATTGCGCTACGTGCATCTTCTGCAAATTTAATATCTTTTGCCATTTTCTTCACCTCATACGATTATTTTTACTATTTTTTATTCTACTATCGCTACGATATCTTTTTCGTGTACAATCAAATATTCTTTTCCTTCATATTTCACTTCGGAACCAGCATATTTTTCAAACATGACAGTGTCACCAACTTGAACAGCAACCGCAACTTTTTCTCCGTTCTCTAAAACACGGCCCTCTCCAACTGCAACAATAGAGCCTGTTTGAGGTTTCTCTTTTGAGGCAGAAGTCAAGACAATCCCACCTACAGTTTTTTCTTCTTCTTTTGCTACTTCGATTAATACTCGATCGCCTAATGGTTTTAACACGTTCTATCCCTCCACTTAATAATGAATTCTTTTCGTTAGCACTCTTTATGTCTAAGTGCTAACCACTCTTCTATAATACTCATTTTCACTTTTTTTTGCAAGCAATTTGTTAAAAATTTCTTGGTTCTTTTTTCAAATTTTAAATTGTGCTATACTTTGCTTATTCTAAAACATGTTGCTAGGAAAGAAAGGAACACACCATGTCATCAATAAAAAATGCATTTGCTACCGTGCTAACGTTTTTATGCGTCTATTTTTCTCCAGGTATTTTTGCGTCACTGATTCACCCTAGTCAAGGTTTGTTGATTCAATTCACTACTTTCGCCTACATACTAGGAGCCTGTATTTGCCTTCTAATCTTAATTAGAAAAAAAGAACGGAACCCACTGGAGAGAAAAGAGCCAAAAAGTACTCGGATGTCTATACTTTTAACAGGAATAGTTTCTATTTTCTTAGTTGCTTTTATCCAAGTAATTGCTGCCCAAATCGAGCAATTGATTTTGGGAACTTCTGCTACCTCTACAAATACGCAAACAATTATCCAAATCATGAAACAATATCCTTTTTTCTTAGTTGCGACAACAATAGCTGGTCCGATTATGGAAGAACTGGTTTTCCGTAGATCTATTGCAGGAATTTTGTCGATTTATAGCCCAAGCTGGTTGGCTTTTTCTATCAGTTCACTTCTATTTGCACTCGCACATAACGATGGGCATTACCTCATTTATTTTTCAATTGGCTTCTTCTTTTGTTATTTATACAAAAAAACCGGAAGTATCTGGACCTCCATTATTGCGCATGCAGGCATGAACTTTTTGGTTTCAATCATACAATTACTTTTTGTAAAATAAAACTCGTCAAAAGACACATTTGTGTTTCCTGACGAGTTTTTTTATTTATCGATTGCTTCTTGTTTCTCTAGTTTTGGTCCGTAATGATTTAAAAAGTAAATGAGCGTTTGCAGTTCATTGGTTAAATCAACATTTTGAACTTGAATATCGTGTGGTGTATTTATCCGAATCGGGGTAAAGTTCATTATCCCTTTAATTCCTGCATCAATTAACTTATTGACATTATCTTGTGCAACACTAGATGGAACTGTTAAAATCGCAATTTCAATTTGTTGTAATTTGATTTGCTCTTTCATATCTGAGAGTGGATAGACTGGAACTCCATCAACAATTCTGCCGACAATATCTTCTCTTATATCAAAAGCAGCACTAATCCTAATATTATTGCTTTGGTGGAACCCATATTTAAGTAATGCATTGCCTAAATTTCCCACTCCGATAAGCGCAACATTGGTTAAACGATCCTCACTTAACGTCTTAGCAAAAAAGTTTAGCAAACTTTCAACATCATACCCGTACCCTCTTTTTCCTAATTCACCAAAATAAGAAAAATCGCGACGAATGGTAGCACTGTCAACTTTTACCACTTCACTTAATTCTGTTGAAGAAACTTTTGTTTTTCCAGAATCAGCTAAAAAGCGAAGATATCTATAATATAACGGTAAACGTTTAGCCGTTGCTTTTGGTATGGATTGTTCTTTCATAATTAAACCTCCTAAATTCTGTTCATGCCTCTAGATGACACGAAATTCACAAACCTATCATACCAGTTTTATAAGTTAAAAAGCAATTTTTCTGTTTCAATTGTGAATTTTTTTTCTTACTCTATCAATTGATCTTCGGTTTTTTCACATAAATAAGCAAAATATGTTAAACTATTAACGAAAAGAATGGAGAGAAAAACATGATTTTATTACAAGCTCATCAAGTTGCTCGCTATTTTGGTGGCGATTGCTTATTTGAACATTTATATATGGAAATACAAGAACGTAGTCGAGTAGCACTGGTCGGTCGAAATGGTGCGGGAAAATCGACTTTTTTAAAAATTATTGCTGGTCTAGAAGACCCTGATGAGGGGACTTTGTCCAAAGCCAAAGGGATTCGAATTGGTTACCTTGCACAAAATACAGGTTTGGCCTCTGATCAAACCATCTGGGAAGAAATGCTGACCGCCTTTAATGAGGTGCGCACATTGGAAGAGAAGCTGCATCATATTGAGCAGACAATTAGTCGCCAAAGTAGTGAGCATACTTCTGATTCCTACCAAAAGCTTCTGTCTGATTACGATTACTTACAGCATCAATTTCAAGAAATGAATGGCTACGGATACGAAGCAGAAATTCGTTCTGTTTTACATGGGTTTCGTTTTACAGAAGAATTTTTTGATCGAAAAATTCAAACTCTTTCAGGCGGTCAAAAAACACGTCTGGCTTTGGCAAAATTATTGCTGGAAAAACCTGAACTTTTAATTTTGGATGAACCGACAAACCATTTGGATATTGAAACTTTGACTTGGTTAGAAAACTATTTACAAAACTATCGTGGCGCGCTATTGATTGTCTCACATGATCGCTATTTTCTAGATAAAGTAGTCACAGAAGTCTATGAAATAACACAAAAGAAGATGTTTTTCTACAAAAGCAACTACTCCAATTATTTAGTTCAAAAAGAAGAACGTCTCCAAAGTGAATGGAAAGCTTACGAAAAACAGCAAACAGAAATTGCCAAAATGGAAGACTTTGTGCAAAAAAATATTGTACGCGCTACGACAACCAAACGAGCACAAAGTAGAAGAAAAGCGTTAGAGAAAATTGAGCGATTGGATCGACCAAAAGGCGATGAAAAATCTGCACATTTTCTATTTCAAATCGACAAACCATCTGGCAATATTGTCTTACAAATAACAGACGGAGCTGTTGGTTATGAACAAGCCCCTTTATGTCAGCCTATCAACATAGATATACGCAAACAAGAAGCCATTGCGCTTGTGGGACCTAACGGAGTTGGAAAAACGACTTTATTAAAATCAATTATTGGGAAGCTTCCTTTTATCCAAGGCTCCTCGCATTTTGGAGCCAATGTTTCAATTGGGTATTACGATCAAGAACAAGCCAATTTAAAATCTGGAAAAACAGTGCTCCAAGAGCTTTGGGATGAGCATCCTACCACACCAGAAAAGGATATTCGAACGATTCTGGGAAGTTTCTTGTTCAGTGGCAATGAAGTGGAAAAAACAGTGTCTTTATTAAGTGGTGGCGAAAAAGCTCGTCTGGCTTTGGCGAAGTTGGCAATGAATCGTGAAAACTTCTTAATCTTAGATGAACCAACCAACCATTTAGACATTGATAGTAAAGAAGTGCTTGAGCAGGCATTGATTGATTACGCGGGTACTATACTTTTTGTTTCACATGACCGCTATTTTATTAACCGGATTGCAACAAAAATCATCGAGCTGACAGAAGATGGCAGCAAACTTTATTTAGGCGATTATGATTATTACTTAGAAAAGAAAAAAGAAGAAGCAGAAATCAAGGAGCTTTTAAAAGAAACGAACAGCATCACACAGACCGCTTCGCCTTCTTCAGATGGGAAAAAAACCTTTCAAGAATCTAAAGAACAACAAAAGAAAATTCGATCGATTGAACGCAAGATTGAATCTTTAGAACATGAACTTCAGACAATTGAGCAAACTATTGAAGCGATTCACCAAGAGCTGAGTCAGCCTGATTTAGTCAGTGATGTCCCTAAAATTCAAGAGCTTTCTCTAGCACTTGAACAAGCCGAACTGCAACAAGAAAAGCTTTTGGCAGAGTGGGAAAACACGAGCCTTGAGCTGGAAGAATTCAACTAAAAAAGCGCCTATTTTCTTTTTATCCACGCAATAAATAGAGCATAAGCAACTAACCGCAAAGAAAACACCGACTAGATTTTTCAAGCCGGTGTTTTCTTTCTTTTTAGGTAATTTAGCTGAAATTGCAGCTTCATAAATTATTGAGTTTTTATTACTTCTTGTACTTCTCGGTAGATTTGATTTACTTCTTGCAAGTCCTTAGCACGTGCACCGCTTGCTAGGGGATGGCCTCCACCGTTGTGCAATTTGGCAATTTGATTGATGGATGTTTTTTTAGAGCGCATACGGATGCGGTACGTTCCGTCTAATTGCTCCACTGCAATAAACCATGCTTTGACACAGTCCACTTGGCCTGGAAGAGGAATAAGTGCGGCGGTTTGAGAATCAACCACTTGATAGTTTTTTAACGTTTTTTGTGGAAGCAAGACCATGGCTGCACCGTCCTCATCCACCTCTAGATGTTCCAACACATAGCCCGATAACTTTGCTACATTGAATGTAATTTCATTAATTTGGCGGTTCAACTTTGTGGCATCAAAAGTATAATTCATTAATTTAGAAGCGACTTCCATTGTATGCGGCGTGGTGGCAGGATACAAAAAGCGGCCAGTATCTCCGACGATTCCACCATACAAAAGACGTGCTGCTTCATCCGTCATCTTCAGTTCATCTTGGCATGCAGAGTAAAAATCAAAGATAATCTCACTGCAGCTACTTGCTTTCGTATTTACCCAAGAAAGATCTCCATAGGGTTCATCATCTGGATGATGGTCAATTTTAATAATTTTTTCTCCCAATGCGTAACGTTGATCGCTGATTCTCGGAGCATTTGCTGTATCTGTGACAATGACTAGGGCTCCATTATAGACTTGGTCTTCGATTTGATCCATCTCAACCAAGTAACCTAAGTCCTCCACACTACCGCCAACTTTGTAGATGTTTTTCTTCGGGAAAGAGGCTTTAAGTATCTCAACTAAGCCTCCTTGAGAACCTAATGCATCTGGATCAGGGCTTTGATGCCGTTGTACGATAATCGTTTGATAGGCTTTTATTTCAGATAAAATCTTGTCGGTAATTTTCATAAGCTTCCTCTTTCTTTTTAAGTTCGTTCCATTAATTGACATACAACAATTGCTTTTGCTGTAATAATATTTTCTAAATAAACTTCAATATCTAATTTCGCTGAACGTCGCCCAATCTCAAGAATTCTAGGGCGAATCTCTAATTCACTTTCTAGTTGAATCAAGCGTAAATAGTGTAAGCTTACCTGTTCGATCACTGCATTCCGTTTTTGATTCGCATACATCACTCTTTCAGAAACATTGGTCACGATTTCACTCAGAACACCAAAAGATATGGTTCCCACACTATTGACCATTTGCGGCGTCACCGTAAACTGAAAACTAGAGACTTCTTTGCCAATTGGGAGCGCTAGTTTTTCTTTCACTTCTAATATGTCTCCAGAAATTTGATCAGAAATGGTATTAGCAACTTGTGGTTGGCGCTGCGCAAGCTGCATGGCTTTCATTACATCTTGCCTAGATACAATTCCTAAAAGTGTTAAGTCATCCGCTACAACCGGCATCATCTCAAAACCATCCCAGATCATCATGTGCCCAACACTTGCAACACTCATATGAGTTTTGGCACTTCTAGGATTTTTAGTCATCACTTTATCTACTATTTGCTGTTCCGATTTTCCAATCACATCTTTTGCCGTAATCATTCCCAGTAAGCGTTTGTTTTTGTTCACTACAGGAAATCTAGAGTGTTCGGTCGTTTCGGATAAAATCCGATAATCTGTGATACTATCTGTACTATTAAGATAGTTTGTTCGCTCAATTGGTGTGAAAATATCCCCAATTAGCATAATATCTTTTTTGATCAGCTGATCACGCAATGCACGGTTAATCATGGTTGCAACAGTGAAGGTGTCATAACTTGTTCGCATTACCGGCCTTTCTAACTGGTTCGCTAGTGCGATGATTTCTTCTGTGGTGTCAAATCCACCAGTTATCAGTACAGCTGCTCCACTTTTTAAGGCAAGTTGTTGCGCACCTAAACGATTCCCAACAATTACAAGCGAGTCAGCCGTAATATAGCGTTTCATTGCTGTCTCAGTCATCGCACCAATCGTAAATTTATTGAGTGCCTTATCAAGTCCGGCATGCCCGCCTAACACATCTCCTTCGATGATTGTCACCACTTCACCAAATGTCAACTTTTCAATGTTCTCTTTCATCTTTCTTTCAATTCGAATCGTTCCAACTCTTTGAATAGTGGAAACAAGTCCTATATTTTCAGCATCTTTAATCGCTCGGTAGGCTGTTCCTTCACTGACGTTCAAATTTTTGGCAATTCGTCGCACAGAAATTTTTTCTCCTACAGGCAAAGTTTCAATAAAAGCTAATATTTGATCATGCTTTGTTGCCACCTCGTATTGCCTCCTCTTGAGTATTATGGTTTGATTTACACTTGATTTATGGTTTCTTTTGCTCTTCTATTATAGCTTCTTTTGAAGGAAATAACAAAAAAATATAACAGTTTAGGCAAAAAATAATACAGACAGAATGCTGTTTCTGTCTGTATTATTTTTAATTATTTACGCTTGCTCCTCACTAAACGATAAGCAGTCATTACTGTTGCAAACAAACAAATTCCAAAAGCCAAAGCGTAAGAAATCTTCATCCCATAAACGAATACATCTGGTCTACTCGGAATATATGTGATGACTTTTGAACCATACTTTTGGCTCATCGCACTATAAAGCATAGTTGTTGCAGCTGAAATTCCTACAACCATCCCAAAGTTCCTTGCAAAGGCATTCATGCCACCTGCAACCCCGAGCTGTCTTTTTTCTACAGAACTCATCACAATTGTATTGTTTGGTGATTGAAAAATAGCATTGCCTAGCCCCATCATTGCAGATAAAAGAAGAAAGAACCTAATAGGAGTTTTTTCTTGTAAAAAGATATTGCCAAATTCGGTCAGTGTCAAAACACCAAGTCCAATAAGTGTTAACCGTTGTGGACCCCATTTATCTGTAAGAATCCCTGTTATAGGTGAGCCAATGACCATCACCAGTGGAAAGACCATCATGAGTAATCCAGCATGACTCGCTGAAAATCCACGAACATTTTGTAAATAAAATGGCAAGAGAACATTTGAAAAAAAGTTTGCCACAAAAATACAAACTGCTGCGAGCAAGCTAATGGTAAACGTCTTGTTTTTAAAAATTGAAAATTCGACTAGCGGTTTTAGCTGTCTCTGTTCAATCTTCCAAAATAGTCCCAATGCTAGCATAGAGATCACAAACATGGCAACAATCGGTGCTTTCAAAAATCCTGTTTCTTGACCAATAAAAATTGCTCCAAAAAGTCCTAAAATAAAAATTGCAAATGCTATAAAACCTTTAAAATCAATTGGATCTTTGGTTGCCTGGATATCTTTTGGCAAATAGATTGCTCCTAAGATAATAGTCAGAATCCCAATGGGAATATTAATCCAAAAAATATAAGGCCAACTTAGATGAGCTAAAATCACGCCACCAATACCAGGTCCTGCAATTGCTCCTAAAGAGACAAACGAACCAATCATACCAAGTGCTCGTCCACGTTCTTGCAAAGGAAAAACCTCTGTGATGATGCCCGAATTTGTGGACATCGTCATGCTTGCGCCAATCGCTTGTACCACACGTGCAAAGAGTAAAAAGTTTAAAGATAAATGAATCCCACATAAAAACGAACCAAAAACAAAAATAAAAGTACCTAACTTAAAAATTTTGATTTTGCCTATTGCATCTCCTATTTTTCCAAATAACAATAGACATGCACAGACGACAATAAGATAAATAGAAACAACCCATTCTGTTTGATTCATCGGAACCGATACATCTTTTGAAATAGTAGGTAAAGCAATATTTACGATACTACCATCCAATGTTGCCATAAAAGTGAACATGCCAACTGCTGCTAAAATAATCCACCTATGTTTTTGGACTTGTAAATCTTCTTGAAATGATTTTCTTTCCAAAAAAACGCCTTCTTCCTTCTCTATTAATAAATTCACACTTAAAAGGGTGCATGACTATCTTACTTCACAAATATCAAAGAACCAATAGAAAATCTTTTAATAAAATTTAATAAACTACTTGATTTTAAACGTTTTTGGTGCAAATTTTCGTATTAATACTAAGCCAATCAAAACATAAAAGAGAGCAAAAAGTGAAAAGACAACTGGATATAGCCACCCCGTAATATGCAATCGAATGTTCAGATAGATAATAAAGTAAAACGTTCCACTAGCTAAAGAGTAAAGGGGATTTTTTTGTTCCATGTCTGAGGTAAAAGGTTGTAAGAGATAATAAATAAACAACTCATGAAAAGACAGTAATAAACTCAAACTTACTAATAATAACGCTAAAATACAGAAGAAGCTCCACTCAAATAATTGGCTATGTGCAATCGTGAATAGAACAAACATTAAAAACAGAGCTGTTGTCATGATTGTGTTGTACTTAAGTGTTTCTTTTAGTCGAAATTTGTATCCCGATAAAATCACTTTTTCTTTTCGATAAAATGGGTAATAGAGCATTGCTACATCACAGTTGACAAAACAAATTTGTACAATTTTTTTCCCAAATGATAGTAAGTACATTAGAAATATCACCGCTGGAAATATACTATATAGCTCACTGAGATGCTTAATTTTAAAAGCATTGATGAAAAAACTCGCTAAAATAATGGCACTTCCAGTTCCAACAATAAGTAACAAACGAAAGCGTAATAATTTGCTTAATTGCTTGCGATATCGAGTAAAAAGTAACAAATTTAAATACGCACTACCCGTCGCTTTTTCGTGTAAGTGTTCTTCTTCGACCGTCAAACTTTTTAGTAAATTGACCCCTTCAAGCACGCTCGATTGCTTTGCGCTTTGTTCCACCTGCTCCACTTCAAGAGGATTTACTCGATACAATTCAAAAATATAACGTTCATTCGCTAAAGATTTTAGCCAAAAAAAGCTACTAATTGCTGTACCGACTAGCAATACTAAGGCACTCAAAAGTAAAACAAACGAATTGTCCAATAAAAACTGCCCCTTAGTTGCTATCAATAATATCAACACCAGAAAAATGAGCTCTAATATAACAGCAATGACAATTTTTAGAGTAGTCTTCACTTGATATTTACAGAATAAATAATTGCCCAAATAGCCGATAAGATGAAAAAAAACATAGCCAAAAAGCAAAAATATTGGAAGTGCAACAACATGTCCCAAAAAGAGCCCCCCGACAATAAACGCTGGTAAATAACTAAAGCTATTGCCTAAAATATTAGACACGACTGTGCTAAGCACCAGATCTTTTTTAGGAAAGTTATACAATTGATGCATATTTTTATCTCTAAAGGAAACTCGGTAAAATAACCCACTTGTGCCTCCTTTTATTAGCACTACTAGCAAAAACCAACAAATTACAGCTGCGTACCAGTTAGCCTTCTCTCCTTTTAATGAAAGAATATGACTAAGTGGCACTAACGAGACAATCCCAAGACACGCACCGAACCAGACAAACTTTAATAGAACCTTTAAACAGCTACTGATTACGAGCTGTACGTAAAATAAAATTGCTTTGATTGAGTAGAGTTTATACAACCTGTCAGGAATCTTTTTACCAATGAATGGTATTTTTTTCAAAAAATAAATCAAACTATTTAGGTTTGTGACTTTTTGGATTTTAAGTAAAAACAACCTAGTTTTAAAGGCATTTTCTCCCACCACTTTACTCGCCTCCTTCGTCAGAAAGCAATTGAATAATCTCATTTTCAAAATCCTCAGCATGAATATCTTGATCCTTGATTTCTTGTAACCCATGGTTATGTAGTAATACAATTTCATCACATAAATCCTGTGCTAGTTGCAGAATATGAGTTGAAAACACAATAATTGTTTGCATCTTTAAGTTCAAAATTAGTTTTTTCATTTCGTAAGAGGCTACTACATCAAAAGAAGTAAGTGGTTCGTCTAACAATAAGACTTTAGGCTCTGTCAAAATCACACAAATCATTTGCAGCTTGTTTTTCATCCCATGGGAATAATCTCTGATCAATTTATGTTGATCCGCTGACTTGATTCCAACTTGTTCTAAATAAGCATTTGGTGGCAATGGATTTTGAACCTTTGCTTGATTCACATCTATAAAGAAGCGGACGAATTCATATCCTGTCATAAATTCTGGCAAATGTGGCATAGTATGCACATAGCCAATATCCTGTTCATCATAGCTAATCTTTTTTCCTGCTTCTTCTAAATAAATTTCACCTTGATCAATCCATACATCTTTTGCAATACAATTAAACAAAGTGGTCTTTCCCACACCATTACGTCCTAGTAAACCATATATTTTTCCTTGTTCAAACACAAAAGAAGTTTGCTTTACTATTTTTTTCTCTCCAAATGCTTTTGACACTTCTTGTAAAACCAACTTCATCGCTAATCCCCCATTTTTTTCCATTGAAAATTTTAAAACTTGATTGTCCCGTTTTTATTTGCATTGATTTATCCCACATGACTACTCACTCTAATAAAAAAACAGAATTTATTCTTAACCAAAAGACGAGCAGCCGGCCGAAGAATAAAATACTGTATTTTTTGCTTTTCAGCAAAATCTTACTCACTATCTCAACGAGATGAGTTTTAGTTTCCCCCCACACTTGCAAGAAAAACGACTCGTATTAATTTTACGTTTTCTAAGTATTAAGGTATGACATTTCTGACACTCATATTGGCGATAATTTTCCGTCGTCTGATCGATTAGTGATCGAACATAACGACTACCGCCTGTCTCTAATAGTAAATTTTTAAAATCTGGATCTTTATGTTGATACCCTTTTCCTTCAATATGTAAATGATAATGGCACAATTCATGTTTAATCACTTGAATCAACTCTGGCATTCCATACCTCTCATAAACTTTCGGATTAAAATCTAAATGATGATCCGACAGGTGATACCTCCCACCTGTCGAACGCAACCTAGGATTGAATATAGCTTTGTGCAAAAATGGTTTTGAAAAGACTTGTTCAGAGATACTTTCGACCAATACTTGCAGTTTTGCTGTATCAAGTGGCGCATCTTCACTATGCTCCGCCACATAGTTTCCTTTTGCGTTTGTCATCAATTGTTCATTCCTCTCGTTTTGTTTCAGAAAGCATGGATAATGCTATTCTGCCTTTTTTTAAATCTACTTCTTCTAACCAAACCGTCACAATGTCCCCAACAGCGACTACATCTGTTGGATGCTTAACAAATTTTTCGCTTAGTTTAGAAATATGCACCAACCCGTCTTGTTTGACCCCAATATCTACAAATGCACCAAAATCTACAACATTACGCACTGTTCCTTGCAATTTCATACCTGGTTTTAAGTCTTCCATGGTCAACACATCTTTTCTAAGTAGTGGTGTCGCCATTTCCTCGCGCATATCACGTCCTGGACGTACTAATCCTTCAATGATATCATTTAACGTTTCTTCACCAACAGCTAGCTCCGCGGCAAGCGAAGTCTTAGATAAATTGCCGATGGCCACTCTCGCTTCTTTTGAACCTAGCATGGCCGCAGTCAAATTTGCTTTTTCCATCACCTTTTTGGCAATCGTATAACTTTCTGGATGAATCCCCGTATTATCTAATATATTTTTACCATGGACAATTCTTAAAAATCCAACTGCTTGTTCATAAGCTTTTGGTCCTAATCTTGGAACTTTTTTTAGCTGCGCTCGACTTCTAAAAGCGCCACTTTCTTCTCGAAAACGTACTACATTTTGAGCAGTTGTTTTATTGAGACCTGCAACGTGCTGTAACAGTTTTGCGCTTGCAGTATTCACATTTACCCCTACTTGGTTAACCGCTGTTTCTACGACAAAATCAAGCTGTTCCGCTAAACGTTTTTGGGAAACGTCGTGTTGATATTGTCCCACCCCTACAGCCTTTGGATCAATTTTGACCAACTCTGCTAGGGGATCTTGCAATCTGCGACCAATACTGATTGCACTCCGTTCTTCTACATGTAACTCTGGGAATTCTTCTCTGGCCAAATCACTTGCAGAATAAACAGAGGCACCTGCTTCACTCACAATCACATAAAAGACTTCGCGCTTTATTTTTTTAAGCTGTTCTGAGACAAAGGTTTCTGACTCACGGCTGGCTGTTCCATTTCCAATTGCGACCATTTCTACTTGGTACTTTTCAATAAATTCGATAAACTCTTTTGCCGCTTGCTCTTGTTTTGTTTGTGAAGCTGGTTTATGCGGATAGATTACTTTAATGGCTAGTACCTTTCCCGTTGCATCCACAACAGCTAGCTTACAGCCTGTACGATAAGCGGGATCAAATCCAAGAACTACCTTGCCCTTTAAAGGCGCCTGTAATAAAAGGTTGCGTAAATTTTCGCCAAAGATGTGAATTGCTTGTTCATCTGCTTTCTCTGTTAATTCGCCACGAATTTCTCGTTCTATTGCTGGACCAATAAAACGTTTGTAGCTATCTTCTATTGCTGCTTGTAAATACGGCGTAACAATCGTCTTTTGATTGGCGGGGATTAATTGTCTCATTAAATATTGGAAAATTTTAGTTTCTTCTAATTCAATACCGACTTTTAAAATTTCTTCTTTTTCTCCGCGGTTAAGCGCAAGAATCCGATGTGCTACTACTTTTTTTAGTGGCTCATCATAGGCATAATACATTTCAAAAACTGATTTTTCATCTTTTTCTTGGTTTTTAACCTGACTCGTTAAAGAACCATTTGAAAAAGTAAACTCACGAATCCAGCTTCTAAATTTTGGTTCATCACTAATTTTTTCTGCTAAAATCTCGTGTGCCCCTTGAAGCACGTTGTCTACTTCTGCCAAATCTTTTTCAGGATCAAGATATTTCTGTGCCTCTTTTACCACCTCACCTGTCTCTGGCAATGAAAGAAGCCAATTTGCAAACGGCTCTAATCCTTTTTCTTTGGCAATCGTTGCTTTGGTTCTTCTTTTTTGTTTAAACGGTCTATATAGATCTTCCACTTGCTGAATTTTTGTAGCCGTAACAATTTTTTTCTCCAACTCGCTGGTTAACTTTTCTTGTTCCTCAATTAAACGAAGAACTTCCATCTTTCTTTTTTCTAAATTTTGTAGATAACGATGTCTTTCATCAATTTCTCGTATTTGAACTTCGTCAAGACTTCCCGTCATTTCTTTTCTATAACGCGCAATAAATGGAACTGTATTGCCCTCTTCTAATAAATTTAAAACCGTTTGAATCTGTTTTGGTTGGTACTGTGTTAATTCTTTTTGAACTAATGACATAATTGGTGAATTCTTTTTTTCGCTCATTTCTCTACTTCCTTGCTCTTATTTACTTTCTTATTTTAGCATAACTCTCTCGATTCTTGTATCTACATTAAAAATAAAAAACGAGACCGCATGCAACTGTTCATTGCTTTGCTGACTCGAAAACGAAGATTCATTTATTTGCTGAATTTTTATTGATTATTTTGCAACGCTTCTATTTCTTTTTCAGATGGAGAATGCCAACCTTCTCGAGGATTTTTTGCTTGGATATCTTTTACTATGCCCTTATCATTAAAAATAGCCCCGTGAATAATCCCTCCAAAGACGCCACCACCATCAATCCCGAATTTTCCGTCTGAATGCCAAATGGAATAATCCTCTTCATCCTGATGAAGTAAAGAAGTAACCGTATGTCCGAAAACAATTTTTTTACCTGTATTATTTTTACCAGTATGGAATGGCTCTCTAATCCAAATAAAATCCTGGTTATCAGTATCATGCCAATCGCTTTTTTCAAAGTCGACACCAGCATGAACACAGATGTATTGATTCCATTCATAGTAAAAAGGGCGTTCATCAAGAAATTTTAACAAGTCTGCCCATTTTTCTTTAAGAAGTTGTGCCACTTCTTTTGGCGAGTGTTCTGAGAAAATCCCTTTATACATCAGACTTTCTATCGTTTCTTTCCCGCCATTACGCATATAATTAACAAAACGCTCTTGCGGATTTTGAACAAAATTTAATAACATCTGTTCATGGTTGCCACGAATATACACAGCTTGCTCTTGTTCGACCAATTCTTTTCCTTTTAGTAAGCTTTCCTTGACCTTTGGCCCCCGGTCATTTAAGTCTCCTACTAAAACAAGTTGATGTAGTTTGGGATCATACGCTTTTAAGACTTCCTCTAATAAGTCGTACTCTCCATGAATATCTCCAATAGTAAATAATAATTTTTTCATTCTGATCACCTAGTTTCTACCTGAATAAATTTAGTATACTCTATTTTGCATAACATTAAAAAAAATGCGCTTGCTCGGTGCTTAACACCACTTTAGAGAAGCCTTTTTTTGGCTAAAACTACTGATTTGCTTCAAAGTTTAATTCAATCCCTGGCTGATCTAATGTAATTTCGGTTACTTCATAAGTCAACCTTTTAATGATTGAAAATAGTGGTGCCATCAACTCATCTAACTCTTCTTGTGTACAATCTTCCGGGCTATCAATTCTTTTTTTATCTACTGTCACCAATTGTCTTACACTGCCTGCAACATAAAATTCACCAAGCACAATTTGAAACATCACACGTAAACCCAAAACTGAGGATTCGATTTTGTTATTTGCAATTTCGGCATCTTCTTCGTCTAAATGAATCGGTTTAATCCCAACATTTATCTCTGTGGGAACTGCTTTATCTCCTGTAATCAATTCGTAATGGTACGCCTCTACTATCTCTGGCTGTCTGATAATTTTCACTATTTTCTCCTTTTTGATTACGTATTTTAGCCATTATAACATATATTTAATGGGGGAAAAATATATAGCAGAAAAAATTAAAATAAATCCCTATAAAAAAGTGTGAAACAACACATTATATCGGTTTGCTTCACACTGTCTTATGGTCAAAAGCTTTGTTTGTCCTTTTCTTTTAGTTTTTAAAAGAATGAATCGGTGCTGGAATTCTGCCACCCCGGTTGATGAATAAATCTGAGGCATAGGGATTCACTGGCATCACTGGTGCACTTCCAAGTAGGCCACCAAACTCTACCATATCCCCTACCTTCGTTCCTTTTGCAGGAATAATACGTACAGCAGTCGTCTTATTATTAATGACCCCAATGGCCGCTTCATCAGCAATCATCGCAGCTATTGTTGGCGCTTTCGTATCACCTGGGATAGCAATCATATCCAACCCTACGGAGCAGATAGCCGTCATAGCTTCCAATTTTTCTAAATTGAGTGCACCTTTTTGAACGGCCTCAATCATCCCAGCATCCTCAGAAACCGGAATAAACGCACCAGATAAGCCTCCAACATGTCCACAAGCCATCACTCCACCTTTTTTCACTGCGTCATTCAGTAGGGCAAGAGCCGCCGTAGTTCCGTGTGTTCCTACCGATTCTAGTCCCATTTCTTCTAAAATATGCGCTACAGAGTCTCCAACGGCTGGTGTTGGCGCCAAAGATAAATCAACAATTCCAAAGGGAACACCTAGTTTTTCAGAGGCAATCTTCCCAACCAATTGACCCATTCGAGTAATTTTGAAGGCGGTTTTTTTCACTGTTTCGGCTACCAGATCAAAGGGCTCTCCTTTCACTTTTTCAAGAGCTCGTTTGACAACGCCTGGCCCGCTAACCCCTACGTTAATTACGCAATCTGCTTCTCCCACTCCGTGAAACGCTCCTGCCATAAATGGATTGTCCTCTACTGCATTAGCAAAAACAACGAGTTTGGAACAGCCCATTTCCGATAGTTCTGCTGTTTGTTTTACAATCTCCCCCATGTGTTTAACTGCATCCATGTTGATTCCCGCGCGTGTTGAACCAATATTTACCGAAGAGCAAACAAAATCGGTTTCTGCCAAAGCTTGCGGAATAGAATCAATCAGAATCTTATCCCCATTTTGATATCCTTTTTGGACGAGCGCTGAAAACCCACCGATAAAATTTACGCCAGTTGCTTGTGCAGCTTGATCCAAGGTTTTTGCAAAAGCAACATAGTCCTTTTCATCCGTTGCGGCTGCGATAATTCCAATTGGCGTAACCGAAATTCGCTTGTTGATGATTGGAATCCCAAACTCAGATTCAATCTGCTCTCCCACTTTAACTAAGTCTTTTGCTTTTGTCGTAATTTTTTCAAAAATTCGTTTACGGGCTTTTTCCCCGTCACTATCAATACAATCTAACAAAGAAATGCCCATTGTAATTGTACGAATGTCTAACTTTTCTTCTTCAATCATTCGAATAGTTTCAATAATTTGGTTGGTTTCCAAAATAGTTCCTCCTTTTATAGCTTGTGCATTGTATCAAAAATTTCTTCTCTTTGGACTTTAATGGATACCCCTAATTCAACGCCCAATTGCCCAAGCTCTTGTTTTATTTCATCAAACTCAACTTTACTTGTTGCGATATCAAGCATCATCATCATGGTAAAGTAATCCGCCATGATGGTTTGTGAAACATCTAAAATATTAATTTCTAATTGAGCTAGTTTTTGGCTCACTCCCGCAATAATTCCGACTTTATCTTTCCCAATTACTGTTAGCACAGCTCTCATTTTTATCTCCCCTTCTTTTTTGATTATTTTTTGCATTGTTTTGAATATTATAACATATTCAAAGCAATTAAAGCATGATTATTCATGTGCCCTATCAAAATGAGTCTTCTTAAAAAGATGATTTTCTCTATTTTCCTTGACTTCCTATGATAAAAAAATTACTATTTATAAATAGTAATAATTTCGCTTTATATTCAAGGAGGTTTCATCATGGCAAACAAAATTCCCATTACCCTACTGACTGGATTTCTTGGGGCCGGAAAAACAACTTTAATTAACAAAATACTTACACAAGAACATGGCAAACACTTTGCTATTATCGTTAATGAGTTTGGAGATGTTGGGGTGGATCACCATCTAGTCATTAATACAGAGGAACAAATTTTTCAAATGAATAACGGCTGTGTCTGCTGCACCTTACGCTCTGATTTGGCCAATACTCTCCATTCTATTTTAGAAGCTCAAGAAAAATATGGCTTTCCACTCGACTATATACTGTTTGAAACAACCGGACTAGCCGATCCCTCGCCCATTGCTCAAACATTTTTTAGAGTTCCGTTTTTACAGGAAAATTTTTATTTGGATAGTGTTTTAACTGTAGTGGACATGAAAAATATCTTGCATCTTCTAAATACAAGAGACGAGCCCGCCAAACAAATTGCGTTTGCTGACAAATTATTATTCACTAAAGGGAAAGATATTCCTAAAAATATACAAAGAAAAGTCCAAGAAACCGTTGAGAAACTCAATCCTTATGCTGAACAAATTACAACAATTGAGGCTGATCAATTATTAGCTACCCATCTATTCCAGCGCTCAGCCGAAAAATTACTCACCATGACATCAGAAGATACGCATGAACATGAGCATGGGAATCAGCATGAGCATCAACATGAACATGAACATGAACATCACCACTTGCATCATAATCAAGTTTCTTCCTTTTCGATACATGAAAAGCGCCCTTTAGATGAAAATAAAGTAAGTCAATGGTTAAACGGCCTCGTTTACATTTACGGTCAAGAGTTGTATCGTTACAAAGGGATTTTAAATGTCCAGGATTCTCCCCAACAGATTATTTTTCAAGGTGTAAATATGACCTTTGATCTTAATTTGGGCCGCTCTTGGAAAGACGTCCCTCGTGAATCTGTCCTAGTATTTATTGGGAAGGATTTAAACGAACTAGATATTAGAAACTCTTTTGAAAAATGTTTTGCTGAATAAAATAGGAAAATCACTTGACAAATACGTCAAGTTGTTTTAAATTTAAATCGTAATCATTACGATTATATACTCTAGCAGGTATTTTTTGGTATTTAATTATAAAGGAGTGATAAAAATGGCTGTTCCAGCTAGGCGCACTTCCAAAGCTAAAAAAGGAAAAAGACGCACTCATAAAGGGATTAAGAGTCCATCAGTTTCATTCGATGCCTCAACAGGAGAATACCGAATGAGTCACCGTATTTCTTTAAAAGGCTACTACAAAGGGAGAAAAGTTTTAGAAAAGTAACGTATGGCATGGGGCGTTTTGTTGCAACAAAACGTTCATACTGCTTTTTGCGACTTTTTCTTCTCGCATTTGATGCAATGCAACCACGCTCCCTTTTCTCTAACGGTTACATTGCATTTTTATCTTGTTTAAAAAGAAAGGAATGATGATTATGCGCAAAAATATTCTATTGGCTTGTAACGAAACTGGTGAACGACTGTACCTAACTTCGAAAAATACTCGTAATAACCCTGAACGTTTGGAACTAAAAAAATACTCACCTAAATTAAGAAAAAAAGTGCTTTTCAAAGAAGTGAAATAACCAAAAACGTAAAGAGCATTTTTGTTGTCTTTTATTTCTAAATTCTTTATACTATCATTTGTACTAACAAATAATAAGTATTTAATAATGGAGGACAATCACTATGACAAACGTTTTACTTATAAAAGGAAATGATCGCCCTAGCACCGACTCTGTTTCGGTAAAAATGTACGAAACGTTTTTACAAGAAGTACAAAAAAAAGAAGAGGTTTCTGTAACTATTTATGATGTTTATGCCGAAAACACTCCTTTTATGGGTCAAGTATTATTTTCTGCCTTTAACAAGCTTCAAAATGGCAGTGAGTTATCAAAAGAGGAGCAAGAAATACTTGCAGCAAAACAAAAAGCGATGGACTTAGTTACTGCTGCCGATGTTTTAGTTGTTGCATTCCCTATGTGGAATTTGACAATCCCAGCAAAATTACAAACATTTATTGACTATATTTTTGCTGCAGGATATGCGTTTAAATACGACGCACAAGGAAATATGGTCCCTCTTTTAACCGATAAAAAAGTAATTCTTTTAGGCGCACGTGGTGGTGTTTATTCCATTCCAGAAATGCAAGCATTAGAAATGTCTGCTAATTACTTGAGCAATACCTTTGGTGGGATATTTGGTATGGAAATTCTTGATACAGTCATTATCGAAGGACATGCTGCACAGCCTTCTCAAGCAGAAGAAATTATTCAAAATGGTCTAGAGAAGGTCAAAGAAAGTGTTGCTAAAATTTCATAGAAAAAAAGAGGTTGCGAGAAAAGTGTTCAACTTTGTGAAATAAGCATAAATCAACAAAAATTTTTCAACTTTTTGTTGATTTTAGCTAATTTTTGAAGGAGTTGCTTTTGCTCCCCTGTTTATTTAGATAGTAAAAGCCTGAGCCATAACTTTTTGAGTTATGGCTCAGGCTTTTGTTTATTTCGCTTTCTTTCGCTGACTTGTTTCCATAATAACTGGTAAAATTACCGGTCTTCTTTTGGTTTGTTCAAATAGATAACGGCTTAATTGTTCACGAATGTCTTGTTTTAATTTACTCCATTCGAAATCACTTTGTTTCAAGTTTTCCTCTATGATTTCTTCCACAATCGTCGCACCTTCTGCCATCAAATCTTTGCTTGCTTTGACGTATACAAAACCTCTTGAAGTAATCTGTGGTTTGGAGATAATGCGTTTTTCTTTTCGATTGATGGTCGCTACAGCTACAAAAATACCATCCTCTGATAAAATCTTACGATCCCGCAAGACAATATTGCCAATATCTCCGACGCCCAGTCCATCAATCATCACATTTTCAGCTGGAATAGACCCCGCCATGTGCATGCGCCCTTTACTAAATTCTACGATGTCTCCACGCCCCGTAATAAAGATATCTTTATAAGGCATGCCCAACTCATGTGCAAGATCAGCATGCGCTGCTAGTTGACGATATTCTCCCTGAATCGGAATAAAATATTTTGGTTTCATGAAGTTTATCATCAATTTTAAATCATTCTGACTCCCATGCCCAGATGCGAGTAAATTGTCTGTAACAGATTTTACCATTCCACCTGCTCTGTAAATCATATCTTCTGTTTTCGCAACGGTTGTCTCCATTGCAGTAGACGGAGAGGTCGTGATGTAAACTAAATCCCCTTCTTGAATATGAACTCCTTTATAACGGCTTGTTGCCATTCTTTGCAAGGTTTTTAAGGGTTCTCCCATCTTACCTGTTTCCAAAATAACCAGCTCTTCTGGCGCATAGTTTTTCATATCTTGTAAAGGAATGAGTAAGTCTTCACTTGGAAGTGTAATCTTCTCAAGCTTCATCGCCGTACGAATAATTTTTTCTAAATCTTGTCCCGTTAAAACAACTTTTCTCATTGCTTTAGCAGCAGCATCTAATACTTGCTGAACTCGCTGGATATTACTTGCCACACTCGCTACAATGATTCGTCCTTCCCAAGAGCGAAATGTATCGAAGACTTCTTCAGCTATTTGTCGTTCTGCTGCAACTTGATTAACTTGTTCGGCATTTGCGGAATCGCTAAGCATCGCCAAAACGCCTTCTTTTCCAATTTCAGTCAAACGAGAATAGTCTGTTTGATACATGGGAATCGCACTCTGATCAAACTTAAAGTCACCTGTGTACACAATATTCCCTTCAGGTGTTTTAATCGAAATCCCAATTGAGTCAGGAATAGTATGAGTCGTTCGAAAGAAACTAACCGTTCCATGATTAAAATCGATTTCTGTAAACTCATCAACAACATGAAAATCTGCAAATTTTTTCGTTTTGGCATAATTTTCAACATTTAACTTTGCTAATTCTATTGTAAGTTCTGTCCCAAAAACTGGAACTTCAACTTTTTCTAAGAGATACGGTAACGCCCCGATTGCATCTGCATGCCCATGTGTTAGAAAAATTCCTACAATACGCTCCGCATTTTCAAGCAAATAGCTAAAATCAGGAATCACTACATCGATACCAAGCAGTTCATTTTCAGGATATTTAACCCCACAATCAAAAATGAAAATCTCGTCATCTACTTCCGTAACATACATGTTCTTACCGTTTTCTCGTACTCCACCTAGTGGAATAATTTTGATGTCGCTCAATTTTTTCACCTCACTACGTAATTATTACGTATTCATTATTTTTAATATTGCTTCTTCTTCTTCATTTGTGCAGGCAACAAGTGGCAAACGAACACCGCCTACTTGAATCCCACTGTGATTTAGTACAGCTTTGACTGGTGCTGGAGAGGGAACTGAAAATAATGCATCCATTTTTGGCAATATTCTCCGCTGAATCTTAGCAGCCTCTGTAAGGTTGCCATTTTCGATGGATTGATACATTTCAAACATTTCGTCTCCTAGTACATGACTTGATACAGAGATCACCCCTGCACCGCCTAATAGCTTGGTATCAAAAGCAAATGCATCCTCCCCAGTATAAACTTTAAAACCTGGTGCACTCTTTTCAATCACTTCTGCTATTGCTTGAAGGCCTGCGCACTCTTTCGTTCCTATAATTGTAGGAAGTTTTGAGAGTGCAATCGTAGTCTCTGGTGCTAAGCTCGCAATCGTTCTTGATGGGACATTGTAAAGAAATAGTGGCAAATCGCTGGCTTCACTAATCGTTTTAAAATGTGCATAAAGCCCTGCTTGATTTGGTTTGTTATAATACGGAACAACACAAAGTCCAGCGTCTATTCCCTCAATCTTTGCAACTTCTTTTGCAAAATTTGCGGATTCTCTTGTATTATTTGACCCAATATTTGCTATTACAGGCACACGTCCCTTGACAATAGTCACCACTTCTTTGAAAAAATGAAGTTTTTCTTCATGACTCAAAGTTGGCGATTCTCCGGTCGTCGCCCCAATCACTAATCCTTCTGTATGATGAGCAAGTAAATACTCAACTAATTGACTCAAGCGTTGACAATCAATTTCCCCTTGGCTATCAAACGGGGTGACCATTGCGGTCAAAATAGAAGCTTCATCTAAGCTCATAATATCATCTAACTCCTTTGTTTTTCTCTTCTATTTTTAGTTTACTTTTACTAAGCCCATTTTGTGCAAACTTTCTGCAATTTGCACGGAGTTCCATGCAGCACCTTTTAGTAAATTATCTGAAACGACCCACATATGGAAACCATTTGTGACATCTAAATCTTGACGAATTCTTCCGACAAAGGTTTCTTTCTTTCCAACACTGTTTAAGGCTTGAGGGTAAAGTTGTTCTTCTGGACTATCTTGTAAAACTAATCCAGGTGCGTCTTTTAACGTTGCTTTTATTTCATCTACCGTTAAATTGTCTTTGCCAAGCTCAACATAAACTGACTCTGAATGACCTGATAAAACAGGAATGCGAACACATGTTGCAGAAACGCTTAGGCTATCATCATTCATAATTTTTTTGGTTTCGTTTACCATTTTCCATTCTTCATATGTGTAACCTTGATCACTAAATACGTCTATTTGTGGAAGTGCATTAAATGCTAATGGATAATGTTTCTTGTCTCCACCACAAGGCAGGATTTCTGCTGTTAATTCCTCTTTTGGCAAGCCATCTAACATATCTTGCAATTGTTTTTTTAATTCTTGAATAGCCGAAGCCCCCGCCCCACTCACTGCTTGGTAAGTAGAAACTAGGACACGTTTCAAACCAAAGGCTTGTCGCAATGGTTCAAGTGCTACCATCATCTGAATGGTCGAACAGTTTGGATTGGCAATAATCCCATTATGATTTTTTAATGCTGCTTCATTTACTTCTGGAACTACTAAAGGAACATCCTTATCCATTCTAAATGCACTCGTATTATCTACTACTACTGCCCCACGTTTTACAGCTTCAGGCGCAAATTTCTTTGAAATCCCTCCACCTGCACTAAATAGCGCAATATCAATATTTTCAAAAGACTCTGGGACTAATTCTTCCACTATCTGTTCCTTGTTTTTAAAGAGAAGTTTTTTCCCAGCAGATCTCTTTGAAGCAAGTAGCTTTACACTTGCAATTGGTAAAGAACTTAGCTCTAACATTTGGATCATTTTTGTTCCTACTGCGCCAGTTGCTCCAACAACGGCTATTCGATATTCTTTTTTCATACTTGAAACTCCTTTTATTGAACTTTTCCCCGAAGATACTACTTTTTATTTTACCATAAACCCTTAAAAATAGCTTGAAAAAATTCTTTTCCCCGACTCTTTTCACAATACGTGCTATCACTTAAACCTCTACGCTTATTGGTGTTGATGCGCTTTAGAATGGTCTAACTCCTACCTGTCACATTCCCTATAAATTCTTAATACAAAAAAGTGTGCAACAAAAGGACAAACACCTTTTGTCGCACACACAAAATCTAACCGATCCAGAAAAAGCAGACTTTTTAGCTCTTGCCTTGCTTTACTTTTTTATTCTGTTAAAAATTTCTTTAGCGCTTCACTATTTTTATTAAAGTCTACTTCCAGAACACTGCCCACATTTTCATAGTCTTTAAATTCCCAAGAAGCTTGAATGGGAATAGATAACGTTTTGACCTCTTTGGTATCCCCAAGTAAGAAATCTTTGGCACAGCTTACGAGCGTTGTTGTCGGCAAATTTGTTGAAACGTAGCCTAATAATTTCCCAATTGTTTTGGGCAAACGAGTGATACTTTCTAAGTTTGCAGACTGCGCCGCAATAGCAGATAAGACCTGTTGTTGGCGTCTGACACGTCCAAAATCACTTTCCTCATCATGCCGGAATCTAGCGTATTGTAACGTCGTATTTCCATCCATCTTTTGCAGACCTTTTTTGATGTCAACCCCATCAAGATTCATGTCTTTTTCTGCATTAATTTCTAACCCTGATGGGAACAACGTATTAATAATATCTTTAAAGTCATTAAAATTAACTACTACATAATATTCGATTGGAACATTAAAATTAGCACTAATTGTTTTTCTAACTAACTCAACTCCCCCAAGCGAATAGGCTGCATTAATTTTTTCTTTACCATATCCTGGAATCTCAACGTAAGTATCTCGCATAATAGATATCAGCTTAGGCGTCTTACTTTTTTGGTCATAATGAGCGATCATAAGCGAATCAGATCTTCCTCGATCTTCTCCTCTAGAGTCCGTCCCAATCAATAGTACATTGATATCGTTCTTATCTTCTGCTTTTTGACCTTTAAAGTTAGTTACTTTTTCTTCATTATTTTTTTTCCCTTTGACTTCTAGATAGGATTGCGCCATCGAAAAAGCGCCAAAACTCTCTACGACTAGGACGACAAATAAGATAAGCAATAGTGCCTTCTTCCACAGACGCCTTTTTTTCATTCTTGTTCCTCCTTTATAGTTGGGTCCAAAATTTCTTTATTTTCTGTAGGATCAACATGTGCGCCAAGAATATTCAAGATAAACAACACAATTGGAATCCCCACAATCAAGCCCCAAGCTCCAAGCAGCTGTTCGCTAACAATCAACGTGACGAACGTATAAAACACAGGTAAATTTGCTCGTTTTGACATCAATTTTGGCTGTAAAATGTAAGATTCAAAGAAATGAATGCACGCAATTAAAATAAGAACGGCAACGACCATTTTGATTCCACCGATACTAAACCCAATCAAACTGATTGGCACAAGCGATACTAGAACACCCGCAACTGGGATCAGGCCTAAAATAAATATAATTGACGTCAATACAATTAGATTAGGAAATCCAAGAATTGATAACACGATTGTCATTAAAAATGTATTGATGGTACAAATAATTAACTGCGTTTCCATGACCCGTCCCAATATCAAAACAAATTTCTTAAAGAAAAAATGGATGTCTGAAAAAATGACACCATATCGACTAGCGACGATTTCGTCGCCAAATTTTTTGGTTTCATTTCTTGTAAAGGAATAGATGAAGCTCAGGAAAATCGCCAAGCCTCCCGTCATTATCGAAGATCCAATATTAGTCAGATAATTTAAGCTTAATGAAATTCCTTTTTGAATATGAGTTGTAAAATCACTAGTGCGAATAAATTCGTCTAAATATCGATTGATATCTGGACTAAACTTTAGATTTGGAACAGTCTTATATAAATAATTCGCTAATTCTTTTACTTGATCAAAAAATAATGGCAAAAAGTTAGAGCCTACTAAATAAAGTAAAAATAATGCAATGACATATAGAAAAAAAGTAATAAGCTTTTCGGGCAAATGAGTCTTTTGATGTACCCAACTTCCTAATGTAATTGCTAAATAAGAAAAAATACTTGTTAACAAAAACAACGATAAGTATTCTTTAAAACAAAAAAGAAAAAGCAAAATACAGCCAAATACAATAAATCTTCGAACATTTATTTTTTTTAACGCGTTATCCACCAACTACGCCTCCTTTTATCATTTCACTATTCAATATATAAGATAAAATCAGTTTTTTTTTAGATTTAAATAAGAATTAATAAAATTTTAAACTCTGAAGATTTGTTATTTTAAATAAAAAAGAGTGCCCACAAAGCTGGGATCACTCCTCTAATTTAATAGGAAAAAGCCTTTATTTATTTTTCCTACGGGCCACTACTGGAAGAATCAAGCCCAATAAAATAAGAATGATGGGAACAAAAATATTCAAACCAAACTGAAACCACCAAGAGCTAGGATTTTCTTGATAGTTTAATTTAGGAATCATACCCAAAATACAGGCAAACGCAGTAAATACAAAACACCAAAGGCCAATCACAAACCCCAAAACTGGATTTTTCACGAATTTGTATTCAGAATTAAACTCTTTGATTTTTTTATTTAGCAGCATATACGCTAAAAATACCCATAGATATCTTAAAGGCATGACGACTGAATTTAGATTCAGCAGCCATTGAAAAAGTTCATTCATATTTCCAATTCCTAGGGAAGGAAACAGAATTAAAAAACTAACCAACCCACCAGTTAATAAATAACCATTTATTGGTGCCCCTTTTTTATTAACTTTTAAAAGTTTTTCTGGAATATAATGACAATCTGCATCTCCCAATAATATTTTCAACGGAGCATCAATGGAAAATGCTAGTGCTGAAATTTGAGCTAATGTATTGGCTATTGCATATAAAATCATAAATAAATTACCGACATGGTAGTAAGCTCCCAGTCGCATAAAGGCTTCATACGCTCCGTTGACCATTAAATCAGCAGGTATATGTTTCGCATCAAAAATAATTCCCATAGCAATTGATCCTAGTAAGGCACAAAGCGCAACCATCCCCGCTAAAAAAAGCATGCCTTTAGGAAATTCTTTAGCTGGATTCTTGGTATTATTCACATAAGGTGAAATCTTTTCTGCTCCACCAACGGCAAAGACAAGCATTGAGATTGTTGTAAAATAGGCAAAATTAAATTTGGGAATGTACGTTTTGATGGAACTCATATCAGCCGTTGCTGTATGAACATGAGCCAAAGCAGGCGCAGTTACTGCAAGTAAAATAAATAAGATTGACATGATAAACATTGCAATCCCTGCAATACTTCCAATTCGTTTTAATGTTGTTAGTCCTAAAGAGGCCAACCATAGAAAAAATAAAAAGATAACGAAACAAATCAGAGATACCCATAGTGAGGAGACTGTGTTGACAAATTGCCCGTTTCCTTTGAATAGCCAGCTTAGTGCAACTAAAATTCCTTGAGGTTTTTGTGCAAGGTAAGGAATGTGCACGACCCAATAAGTCCAAGCAGCATAATAAGCTAGTCGACTTGTTGTCGTCTCTTTAATCCAAGAAGAAACACCTCCGTTTGAGTCTTTAAAGGTCGAGCCTAATTGGCCAACACTAAGGGCATATGGAACAAAATATAAAAGCATAATCAAAATCCAGGAGACCACAACAGTCAACCCTTGATTGGCATAATTATTTACAACATTGCCCAGTCCCCAAACGGACACAAAAGCAATTAACGCAATATTGTACCAGCGTAAATTCTTTTCATTCATCTTTTCTCTCCTTAATTTTTTTCAAAAGATATTCTTCCCTTTAGTATACAAAAAAAACATCATCTTCTGTTTAGGAAACGATGATATTTTAATATATTTTTTTTCATACTTTTATTCTTTCCTTACATTGGTACACCTTGTTCCCTAAAAGGTACAAATACCTTCTCTGTTCCACTTGTTCCTTTATTTTGAAAACGCTTGCATATTTTTGTATACGATTTATGCTTGAAGCAGGAGAAATCCTCCAATCCATTCACTCTCAAATAGAAAGGAAAAAAATTATGGATCGTTTAGAAAAGTTTTTAAACAAGTTTTTGGGCCCTCTCGCTAATTTTATGAATAATAGTCTATTTTTTAGCTCTTTGTCTGAAGCGTTTATGCGAATAACTCCTATTACACTTGGAGGAGCTGTTGTGTTGCTAATTGGAAATTTTCCTATTCCCTCTTGGATTCAATTTCTAGATAAAATTGGCTGGGCACAACACTTTAACGCGGCTCAAAATGCCACGATGAATGCAATTGCCTTGTTTATCGTCTTTAACTTTGCCTATGTTTATGCAAAAAAAGCAAAGTATGAGGGCTTATCAGCAGGTTTACTTGCGGTTGCATGCTTTTTGATTTTAATGCCTCAAAATTACCTCATTCCACAGGTGACTTCTCAGTCACAACACTTTCCCGTTGAGACAACACTAACAGGTGTGAAACAACTGACCTCTTTTGCAACAGAATATACTGGGGCAACGGGCATTATTGTCGCCATCTTTGTCGGTTGGTTTTGTGCTTTGCAGTATGTTTATTTCAACAAAAAAAATCTGGTCATTAAATTGCCTCAAAGTGTCCCACCAAATGTCTCCGAGTCCCTGCGTCCTTCGATTTTATCTGGGATTATTCTTTTGGTCTTCTTAGCAATCCGCATGCTTTTTGCTTTTGCTCCGTTCTTGAGCTCATTTGGAAATGTCTTTACATTTATCAATACACTAATTCAAACACCACTACAACATTTTGTATCCTCACCGATTAGTTTAATTATTATCTATGTACTTGCAAATATTCTTTGGTTTTTCGGAATTCACCCAAATATGATTTATGGGATAATCAGTCCAATTTTACTATCCACCAATATTGAAAATCAAAATGCCTTTAAAGCTGGTCATCCTCTTCCATATCTCACAATGGCGGTGATTGCTTTTTCAGTCGGAAATGCATTTGGTGGTCAAGGAACAACAATCGGTCTTATTATTGCAATGATTCGCGCAAAATCAACTCGCTATAAGGAACTTTTCAAACTTGCCGTTATTCCAAGTCTGTTTAATATCAATGAACCACTTGTCTTTGGAATGCCCATCATGATGAATCCTATCTTTTTCATTCCCATGCTCTTGACCCCAATAGCGATAGGTGGTGGTACATTGGCTCTATTAAAAATTTTAAGCTTCACTGAATTCAATCCTATGTTAAGTCTACCTTGGACAACCCCTGGGTTAATCGTCACATTGCTCCAAGGTGGGGTCAAATTTTTCATCATAGGTCTGTTCATTCTTGTTGTTAGTACCATCATTTGGACACCATTTTTTAGAATTGCTGATAACGCAGCACTTTTAGAAGAAAAAAATAGGGAGTAGTGCAAAATGAAGAAACAATTTGATAAATCCTTTCTATGGGGAACGGCTATTGCTGCCCACCAAGCAGAGGGTGCATGGGATATTGCTGGAAAAGGCATGAGTATTGCCGATGTCCTAACTGCTGGGACAAGTAAAAAAGCACGAGAAATAACAGAAGGACTTCTTTCACATAAAAACTACCCCAATCATGAGGGAATTGATTTTTACCATCATTACAAAGAAGATCTTGCACTTTTAGCCGAAATGGGTTGTACCTGTTTTCGTACCTCTATTGCTTGGTCTAGAATTTTCCCAAATGGAGATGAAACACAACCAAATGAAGCAGGTTTAAAATTTTACGATGACTTGTTTGATGAATGTCGTAAATATCAAATTGAGCCGATTGTGACACTCTGTCATTTTGAAATCCCCTACGCTCTTTATAACAATTATGGAGGTTTCAAAAACCGAAAGCTAATTGATTTTTTTGTTCATTATGCCAAGACCGTGATGCATCGCTACCGAGATAAAGTTCAATATTGGTTAACGTTTAATGAAATCAACAATCAATGTACTGGAGATAAGCTCTCGCTTTGGACAAATTCAGCCGTAAAAATAGCCCCTGGTGAAAATAAGGAAGAAATTGTTGCACAAGCTTCACTCAACGAACTAATTGCAAGTGCAAAAGTTGTTTGTTTAGGCCATAAAATTAACCCTAAGTTCAAAATAGGTTGTATGATTGCTTGTGTACCTTTTTACCCTTATTCTTGTAATCCTATAGATCAAATTGCGAGTTTAAAAGCCTCGAACAAACGATTTTTTTACAGTGATGTCCACGTCCACGGAAAGATACCGGAATATGCCTTACTAGAGTGGGAGAAAAAATCATTTACATTGACTTACACAAAAGAAGACTTAGACACACTCAGACAAGGAACCGTAGATTACATTGGTCTAAGTTATTATATGTCGTTAGCTGTTAGTGCACTTTCAGATTGCGAAGGGACACTTTTATCAAAAGATCCACTGATTAAAATGGTCAAAAATCCTTTCGTAAAAACTAATGATTGGGGCTGGCAAATTGACCCAGTAGGATTTCGTTATGCCTTAAATTATTTGTACCAACGCTATCAACTTCCTTTGTTTGTTGTTGAAAATGGAATTGGTGCTTACGATACTCCTGATGAAGATGGAAAAATTAATGATGATTACCGAATTTCTTATTTCGAACAACACCTAGCACAATTAAAAATAGCCATGTTAGAAGACGGCGTGCCCATACTTGGCTATACTGCTTGGGGTGGATTTGACATTGTCAGTTTTAGTACAGGAGAGATGGAAAAGCGCTATGGTTTTATCTATGTAGATAAAGATAATCAAGGACGGGGAACTTTAAAAAGACGGAAGAAAAAATCTTTTGATTGGTACAAGAAAGTCATAGTAAGCAATGGAGAATGTTTAAACAATTCCTCTTTTTACTATTAAATATTCGTTCTAACTACTCACTTTCTTATTCTCTATAAAAAAAGAACCTAAGCCATCACTTAAAAATTATGGCTTAGGTTTTTAGTATCCAAGTAAACGGTTGGAAATTGACACAACTCCTCTGGGAAAAGGCTATAATCATCAAAAATTGAAAGAACAGTTTCCGTAAAATTATTCTTAGTTATCTGCGTGAAGCACTTATGCCCCAACCTCTGCTTTTACTTTTATTTTTCCATTAGACTACTAACAGACTCTACTCTTTTCGCAATGATCACTTCTTTTTTTACTTATTTCATTAATTTATTGGCTTTCCTAATTAAAGTCGATGCCTTTCTTGTCTGCTACTATTTTCTCTTAATTTTCTTGCTCAGAAAAAGTTTGACTAGCAACTGTTACTTGACATACCACTAAAACAGCAAAGAGTCACGCCCTAAAACGGTCATTTTAATCCGGAGCATTTTCTTTATAAATAATTGTAACTGAATGATGCTCAAATCTGAGCAAATCACTCAGTTCTTATTTTTATTTTTTTTAGTAGAATAAACCACCACTAGTATTAGCAAAATTAGCAGCATTCCTCCCATAATCTTCAACATAGAAGAATGTCGCTCCCCAGTTTGAGGTAAAGTAGCGGAAGAAGAACTAGCTTTCGGGGTAGCAGATTGTTTTTCACTACCGGATGAGTCTGCTGTTGTTTTATGTATATTTTTCAGATTAAAACCATCAATTTGGCTTTCATAACCTGGTACAGTATCTTCTTTAATTGCATAAGAAATCTTCTTACCATCCTCATATTTTGGCAAGTTTGTAAAGCTATATTTCCAACCATCTGCTACTCGAACTTTTTTACGCTGAACTTCTTTTCCATTTGCCAGCAAATGAATAGTAATTTCAACTGGGCGCAATTTGTCCTGATCATCGTGGTCATCCCAGGTTTTTACCCCAGAAATTGTCGTTGTTCCTGTGATTGTATTGATAAAGTCATTACCGCTTTGAGTAGAAACATAATTTTCAACTGTTTCTTCTTTTACCGTATAAATATACGGCTTCCCTTCTTTATCAAATTTAGCTAATTCTTTAAAAGCATACGTCCAATTTGTTTCTTTTGAAACTTTTTTAGAATCAATCTTCACGCCATTTTGGTAAAGATCAATTGTAATTGAATCAGGTCTGAGCCCTTCAGTATCTTTATTATCATTCCAAGTTTTTATGCCTTCAACTGTTTCAGTAGTCTCTCCACCACCGCCACCACCGTTATCAGGGGTGTAAAGATCAACTTCTTGTTTTTGTATATTATCACCTGTAAACTGCCCAGCATTTTCGTACTTACTTGAGTTTCCTCCATCTGTGGCTTTTGTATCATAATTAATTAGTACTGTATCTTTGAAATCCCCAATATTCACATGAAATTGTGTTGGGCTATCATAAACAACTGAGCTCGCAGGGATTTCTCCGTCTGTAGCTGGTGTAAAGACCGTTCCGTCTGCATTATATCGGCCATGAATCCCAGCAACTGAACCTTTAACCATTTCTTGATTAGGACCTACGAAGTCAGTATAGACCCCATTTTCAATTTCTTGAGCAGCATAATTCACCCGTACCGTCCAATGAATTAATGTTGGATCATTTGCATCTACCGTTCCCCATTTATACAGAAGTTCACTTGGGTCTGGTGATGGATTTGCTGGATTGATATCGATTTCCGTGACACCACCAATCCCCCAATCAACGGGTACTGTCGTATCTTGTTCCACTTTCGACTGATCCCAATGTACCCAAATCTTAAAGTCTCCACTAATACCATTTTTAGCATATTGCTCGGCATATTCTGTGAAAGTAACGGTTACTTTTCCGGTAGTGTGATCGGCCTTTGCGTGCCCAATGACATTTCCAGAAACATCTTTAATATCAAACGTTATATCCGTTGCTAATGTAAATACGGAAGGAACGCTCACGGTCATCGTGTCCCCTGTTTTAATATCGGTTCCTGCGGGAATATTGTATTGCCAGTGAGCTTGCATATTGTCATAAATCCCGAATGAAGGTTGCGGATTTCCATTTTCATCCTCCAGTTGCGCCGATGTCACAAATTGATCATCCCAGTCCTTTATAGCACGATTATAACTGTTTTTTTTAGTAGCTTGTTGTTCATTGTTAATCGCTATACGTAAAGTATTGGTTATTTGTCCATTTGCTTGTGCCAAGATCTCGAATGTTCCTAGTTTGTTGCCTTTTATGCGATAGGTTTTATGTGTAGCATCGACTACTTTTTCGGACACTTGACTAAAGCTAGGATCAAATATCAGATTGATTTCTTTAATTTGTTCAGCCGTTCCTTCTACCATTATCTGGAAAATTTCATCCTTACTATAGGCTACTTTTTCGCTAGATAATTCAAAAAGGTGAGGATTGTCTGCCTCCCTAGTTTCGGCCCAAACATTTGTGAGCCCTAATTGTGACAGAACGATGAAGAACGATGCTAGTAAATAAATTACATGGAAAAGCTGTTTTTTTTTTGAAATTTTTTCCACTGTTTTTCCTCCTAGTTATTTAAATAGATTGCAATAGTTGGCGCATTTTAAAAAAATAATGTTCGTTTTTCTATCGCCATTACATTATATTCTTTCAATTAAGGATATACAATTGACCTATTTTAAATTTTTTTGCTTTTTTTTTTCATATAGAAAAAAAACAGAAATCAAGATTTTAAATAAAAAAGAACAAAACTGAGTAGTTTTGTTCCAAGAACTTTTCATGAATTTTGTTGCTTTTTTTATTGCCAAAAAACAGGAATATTTGCCTCATAAGCGGCAATTTCTTCAGCATGTGAAAGACTAATGGCAATATCATCTAAACCATTTACCAGTTTATGTTTCCATGTTTCATCCATCTCAAAAGAGTATGTTGCTCGTGAAGTTTTTACCGTTTGATTAGGCAAATCAATCGTAATCTCTTCATCTGTTCTCAGATGTGCCAAAACAGTTCTCTCTGGTTTTTTTAGCACAATCGGTAGTAAGCCATTTTTAGTGGCATTCATATAAAATATATCACTAAAACTTCCAGCAATAATCGCTTTGAATCCATAATCAGCTAATGCCCATGCAGCATGCTCCCTTGACGAACCTGAACCAAAGTTGTCTCCTGATATCAAGATAGTTGCTCCCTTATATTCTGGACTATTTAATATAAACTCTGGATTTGGTGTACGGTCAGGTAAAAAACGCCACTCATCAAATAAAAATTGACCAAAGCCAGTTTTTTCAATCCGTTTTAAAAAAGTCTTTGGAATAATTTGATCTGTATCAATATTATTATTCATCAAAGGAACCGACTTCCCTGTGTGTTGTGTAAATGCCTCCATTATGCTTCTAACTCCTTTCGAATATCAATAAATGTTCCATTTAGTGCCGCTGCTGCTGCCATTGCTGGACTGCAAAGATGTGTCCTAGCTCCCTTTCCTTGCCTTCCTTCAAAATTTCGGTTTGACGTAGAAGCACAGTGGACCCCAGTTGGTACTTGATCCGGATTCATTCCCAGACACATCGAGCATCCTGGCTCTCGCCATTCAAAACCTGCTTCTTTAAAGATATGATCCAGGCCAATTTTTTCAGCCGCTTTTCTAACGGGTCTGGAACCAGGTACAACAATAGCTGTTACGCCGTCTTTGACTTTTTTTCCTTTCACAATTTGAGCGGCTTCTTGCAAATCAGATAAACGGCCATTTGTACAAGAGCCAATAAATACATACCCGACCTCAATATCTGAAGCGTATTGACCTGGCTTTAAATCCATGTAATGATAGGCTCGTTCGTCATTCATATCTTTGATTTTAGGAAAACGCTCTGTAATCGAAATTCCCATTTCTGGATTGGTTCCCCATGTTACAAAAGGTGCTAATTGATTGACGTCGAGGGTAAAATTTTGGTCATAGACTGCCTCTTCATCTGTGGGTAGCTCTTCCCAAGCTTTGATTGCAGCTGCCATATCTTTAGGCGCGTACTCTCTTCCCTCTACATACTCATATGTTTTCTCATCGGGTGCAATCATCCCCATCTTGGCGCCGCCTTCAATCGCCATATTGCAAATCGTCATTCTTTCTTCCATGGATAGGTTCTTTATCGTTTCACCATAAAACTCTACCGCATAGCCCACACCAAAATCTACTCCGTATTTCGCAATTAATGCCAGAATAATATCTTTGGCGTACACACCCTTTGCTAGCTTTCCAGTAATTTTTACCCCCATCGTCTTTGGCTTTCTTTGCCAAATGCATTGTGTTGCAAAAACATGCTCCACTTCACTCGTGCCAATCCCAAAAGCTAAAGCGCCAAAAGCACCATGAGTTGCTGTATGAGAATCCCCACAAACAATTGTTTTTCCTGGCTGAGTCAATCCTGTTTCAGGCCCTACCATATGCACAATTCCTTGTCTTTCACTCCCATTATCACAAAGTCGAACACCAAATTCTTCACAGTTTTTTTGAAGTGCTTCAATTTGTTTTTTGGCAACCAAATCTGTGATATTATAAATATCTTTGGTTGGGACGTTGTGATCCATTGTTCCAAATGTGCAGTCTGGTCGTCGTACTTTCCGCCCTGCTTCTCTAAGCCCCTCAAAAGCTTGCGGCGATGTGACTTCGTGAATCAAATGTAAATTGATATAAAGAAGCTGTGGCTCACCAACTTCCCCGAAAACAACATGTTGCTCCCAGAGTTTATCAAATAATGTTTTTCCCATTTTATTTCCTTCTTCCTATTATTAACGTTCTATTTCAGTTCTTCAATAAGCGCTTGAACGAATTCTGTCGTGGTTGTTTTACCGCCTAAATCTTTAGTGGTATATCCTTTTTCAATAACTCTTTCACAAGCTGCTTCTAGTTCCTCAGCTGCCGAATATTCTTTAAACGACTCGCGTAGCATCATGCTAATAGAAAAAATCATCGATAAAGGATTGGCGCTATTTTTTCCTGCAATATCTGGTGCAGAGCCATGAATCGGTTCATACAGCGAACTATTTTTTTCACTATGGCTAGCGCTTGGCAATACGCCGAGTGTCCCTGGA
The DNA here is from genome assembly GCF_003987595.1 of Vagococcus entomophilus. NCBI lineage: Bacteria > Bacillati > Bacillota > Bacilli > Lactobacillales > Enterococcaceae > Vagococcus > Vagococcus entomophilus. Next base: position 1,177,504 of record NZ_NGJZ01000001.1, read on the forward strand.
ATAACGGAAGCCTCATCACTCAAGATATCTCCAAACAAATTTTCGGTCACAATCACGTCAAATTGTTTGGGATTTTGGATTAGAAGCATCGCAGCGGAATCAACTAGTTGGTGTTCCAACTTCACATCCGGAAACTCTTTTGCGACTTCTTCTGCTACTTCTCGCCAAAGCTTACTCGTCGCTAGAACATTGGCCTTGTCTACTGAGGTAACTTTTTTCTTGCGTGTTCTGGCAATGTTAAAGGCTTGGCGCATAATCCTTTGAATTTCGCTTCGCGTGTACAAGCATGTGTCCAGAGCGCGTTCCTTTTTCAATTCACGAGGTTCACCAAAATAAATCCCCCCTGTTAGCTCGCGGACAATAATAAAATCAACTCCGCGGATCCGTTCACTTTTTAATGGAGATAGTGCTTCTAAGCTTTTTGAAATCTTAACAGGACGAATATTGGCAAACAATCCCAGATTTTTCCTCAACTCAAGCAAGCCTTGTTCTGGCCTCTTGGGAGCATTTGACCACTTTGGTCCTCCAATCGCTCCTAGTAAAATTGCATCTGCTTCCTGACAGGCTTTTAAGGTAGTCTTAGGTAAAGGGGTGCCTGTTGAGTCAATTGCACATCCTCCAAAATCATATCGTTCAATTTTATAATCAAGACCGTACTTTGGTGTAAGTTGGTTTAACACTTGAATTCCTGCATCCATTATTTCTGGTCCAATCCCATCTCCTGGCAATGCTACAATTTTTTTCATCTGACTTGTACTCCTTTAATTCCAATTATCTTTTCTTCCTTTTTTACTTGTCCACTTGCTTGAATGTAAGCTTTTGCTGAAGCTTGTAGGACATCAAAGTCAATACCAACCCCGTTAAAAGCATGTCCTGTTTCTTTATTTTCGAGTGAAATCCTTACCTCTGCCTGAGCATCTTCTCCTTCTGTCACACTGCGAATACTATAGCGTTGAAGTGCAACACTTTGCTTCATGATTCGGTCAATTGTGTTATAAATTGCTTGAATACTTCCTGCGCCAACAGCTGAATCCGTGTGTGTTTCTCCACTAGCGTCTTGAATTGTCACAATCGCGCCTTGTCTACCACCAGAAACAAACTGGAGTTGCAATTGTTCCAATTGATAGTCTTGGACTGCTTCGTTTGTTTGTCCTGTCATCAATGCCTCTAAGTCTTCCTCGGTCACTTGTTTTTTCTTATCCGCTAAGTCTTTAAACTTTTTGAACGCTTCTCTTACCTCATTTTCTGTTAAATGATACCCCATTCCTTCAATCCGATTGACAAATGCATGTCTTCCTGAAAGTTTTCCAAGCGGTAAAGCATTTGTTTTGACCCCAACTAAGGACGGCGTAATAATCTCATAAGTACTAGGATTTTTTAGAACTCCATCTTGGTGAATACCCGATTCGTGTGCATATGCATTCGCACCAATAATCGCTTTGTTTCGAGGAATAGCCACTCCAGATAGTCGACTAACCAAATCACTCGTTCTTTTGGTTTCTTGCAAGACAATCCCAGATTTATATGGATAAAGGTCTTTGCGAATATAAAGTGCTAGTGCTACTTCTTCCAGTGCTGTATTGCCAGCCCGCTCCCCAATTCCATTGACTGTCCCTTCCACTCTGGTCGCACCATTTTCAATCGCAGCAAGTGCATTGGCGCTCGCCATCCCCAAATCATCATGGCAGTGAGAGGAAAATGTTACCTCTGAAAAGTTAGGAATATTTTCTTTAAGATAGCGGAATAGTGCCCCAAACTCAGTTGGATTGGAATAGCCTACCGTATCAGGAATATTGATAATTGTTGCACCAGCATCGATAGCGGTTTGAACTGCTTGCACCAAAAAATTTTTTTCAGTTCGAGTAGCATCCTCAGGAGAGAATTGAACTTGTGAGAATTTAGTTTTTGCATAGGATACATGCTCCTTGATTGAAGCAAGAACTTCTTGTTCATTCATATGCAATTTATGTTCCATGTGAATGGGACTAGTCGCAATAAAAACATGAATTTGCGGATAAACAGCATCTGCAAGCGCTTCGGCTACTCGATCAATATCTTTTTTATTACAACGAGCAAGTGCCGTTACAGCTGTCTGTTTGAGTGATCTTGCAATGGCTTGCACTGCTTCAAAATCTCCTTGCGAACTAATCGGAAAGCCGGCCTCAATCACATCGATGCCCCATTTCTCAAGTTGTTTAGCAACCTGAACTTTTTCTTGCGTATTAAAATTAACTCCTGGTGTTTGTTCCCCGTCTCTAAGTGATGTGTCAAAAAATTGAATGTTTTTCATTTTATTTCTCTCCTTTTGTAATTGATTCAATAAAAAAAGCACCCCACCTTGTGGAGTGCTTTGAGCCCCACGCAGCGAATGCAGAAACAGGACTCCCAACAACTGAAAATTTCAGTGTTCTGAGCCCTTACAATAATAATAAAGTTGTCATTTGATTGTTTCGCTTGCTTGTCATGGGATTCATCGTGTCAACTTCTTTCTGAATTATTTGATAATTCTAATTATTATAACAATAAGATACCTCTATTCCATCATAATGTCAAGAATAAATAAAAAAAACCCAGCATTTCTGCCGAGAAAAAAAGAGCGCTTTTTTATTTTTTCAAAAAATTGTTGTTAGATATATCTACATAATATATAAAAACCTTGTAAAAGTAAAGATGAGAATGATTACATTTCAATTAAATAACCTAGCTTAATTATTTCATAAGCGTAGTAGTCATCTTTTGAATACAAAAAGAAATGACTTCTGTTGCTTGATCTTGCTTTTCTTCTGATTGGTTAAATGCTACTTCATCGATACTTCCATTTTCTGCATCTAAGGATGCTGTCATTTCTTTGCAACCAGCTACATAGTTTTGAAAAGACTTTTCTAATTTTTTATGAATTCCAATCACTTTAACCGGTGGTTGTAATGCAGTAATCGCTTGAGATAATTCTAAATACTTGGCTAATCCTTTTTGAAATTCTTTTTCTACCTCAGCTATTTTATCTGCTGATATTGTTTTCTTTTCATCAAGAGACTGGCGAACCTCTTCAAAATATGGATGCATAGCTTCTCCAGTTTTTTCTGTTTCAGTAATTAAATCATTAATTTTTTGTACATAATAACCCAAATTTGGTCTCAATTTTATTCCTCCCTTTTATCTACACTTTCATTTTACTCTTTTTTTCATTTTAAAAAAAGATTTAAAAAAAATTTAAATGGAATTCTTATTTTAATAAAATAAGAGCTCAGGCATTTAGATGTCTTCGCTCTTACTCTAGCTCTAAATTTTCAGACTACACTATCAATCATTTCCAAAAATCATCAAAAATCGTAATAGGCAAATGACGTTTATGCTCTGTTTTGATAAACCAATTTTCAATGGTTTTTGCTGCTTGTTCAGAAACTTCTTTTCCTTCCAAATAATCATCAATATCATCATATGTGACACCCAGCGCTACCTCATCTGCTACAAGTGGTTTGCCGTCTTCTAAATCTGCTGTTGGTACTTTTGTATAAATTGCAGCATCTGCTCCTAATTCTTTTAATAATAACTTTCCTTGACGCTTGTTCAAACGAAACAGAGGCAAAATATCTGCACCTCCGTCACCGAATTTTGTAAAGAAACCTGTGACATTTTCTGCAGCATGATCTGTTCCAACTACAGCTCCTTTAAGTTGCCCAGCAATAGCATATTGTGTAAGCATCCGTTCTCTTGCTTTCATATTCCCTTTGACAAAGTCTTGTACTTCAACGCCGGCTGCTTGAATGGCTCCAACTGCCGCGTCGACTCCTGGTTTGATGTTTACTCGAAGTGATTGGTCTGGTTGAATAAATTCCAGCGCTTTCTTAGCATCTGCTTCATCAGCTTGTTCGCCATAAGGCAAACGAACAGCTATAAACTGATATGTGTCATCGCCAGTTTCTTCACGTAATTCTTCCATTGCTAATTGGGATAAACGACCCGCAAGTGACGAATCTTGTCCTCCACTAATTCCTAGTACTAATGTTTTTAAAAAAACGTGTTTCTTAAAGTAAGCTTTGATGAATTCAATGCTAATTCTTATTTCTTCCTTGGCATCAATCTCTGGTTTGACAGATAATTCACCAATAATTCGTTGTTGCAATTCTCTCATCCTTATCCCTCCAACAAGTTTATAGATTTATTATATCATAATTTCAGTCACATGTAATATTTTGTCACATAGATTTCACTTTCTATTTTTGTTGCATTTTTGCTACATCTAAACGAACTTGCTTGATCACGTTCATCTTATGATCCCAACATTTTTGTGACAAATCAACTGGGTACTTTTGTGGATTTAGATCGCGTTTGTATTCTTCCCAAAGAGAGTCCAAATGCTTATTCGTATCTGCCTTAATCTGTGACAAACTTGGTAAGTCATAGACGATTTTCCCATTTTGATAGATTTCTTGTAAGACAGGGCGAGCCACAAATTCACTGACCATTTTACTAATATACGTATGGACAGGATGAAACATGTAGAGACTCTCTTCTTCTCTAGGATCTTCGTCCCAAAGAGTTATGTAATCTCCTTCAGATTTTCCACCTTGTTTTCTCGTAATACGCCAAACTTGTTTTTTACCAGGAGTGGAAACTTTTTCTGCATTGCCTGATAACTTGATTGTATCAACCATTTCTCCGTGATCATTTTCGATTGATACCAGTTTGTATACCGCTCCCAAAGCTGGTTGATCGAAGGCGGTAATTAGTTTAGTGCCTACACCCCAAACATCGATTTTTGCGCGTTGCATTTTTAAGTTTAAAATGGTGCCTTCATCTAAATCATTAGAAGCATAGACTTTTGCTTCCGTAAACCCAGCTTCATCTAGTTGGTTGCGCACTTTTTTAGAAATATAAGCCATATCTCCACTATCAATACGCACACCTAAAAAATTAATCTGATCACCCATTTCCTTTGCTACTCTGATCGCACTTGGAACGCCAGAACGCAGAGTGTCATACGTATCGACTAAAAAGACACAGTTTTTGTGCGTTTTCGCATAAGCCATAAAAGCATCATAATCATTTCGATAAGATTGGACCAAAGAATGCGCATGCGTTCCACTCGTAGGAATCCCAAAGATTTTTCCAGCACGAACATTACTGGTCGCGTCACATCCACCGATATAAGCAGCTCGCGTTCCCCAAATAGCTGCATCTAGTTCTTGAGCACGTCTTGTACCAAACTCCATAAGAGGCTCATCCCCCACAACTGATTTGATTCTAGCCGCTTTTGTCGCAATCAAAGTTTGATAATTAACAATATTTAATAATGCTGTTTCAATCAATTGGCATTGAGGTAAGGGACCTTCTACTTGAACGATTGGTTCATTTGCAAAAACAAGTTCCCCTTCCTTCGCCGAACGAATCGTACATTGAAATTTAAAATTTTTGAGATACGTTAAAAATTCTTCTGGATATTCTTCTACTTCTCTTAGATAGTTCAAATCATTTTCAGTAAATTTTAGATTTTCGATATAATGAACAAATCTCTCTAATCCTGCAAAGACTGCATAGCCATGTTTGAACGGCATTTCTCGAAAATAGCATTCAAAAACCGCTTTTGTATTATCTCTACCTAATTCCCAATAGGTCTTCATCATATTAATTTGGTATAAATCTGTATGCAAGGTTAAACTGTCGTCGACATAGGTCTTTTTCATCACGTTCTCCTTTTCATTACAAGTCTTTTTTCAAACTTGTCCTAAATATTTTATCACTGAATAATAAAAGAAGAAAGAATTTTTAGCGAAAAGATACAGAAATACACATCTTATTTTATAAGAATATCCGTATTTTTAGTATTACCTGCTATTTTTCCGATACAATAAAAAAAGCTGTAACCCAATTATATCAAGGGTTACAGCTTACAAACTTGCGTTAAAATTATTTAACTTCTACAGAAGCGCCAGCTTCTTCAAGTTTTGTTTTGATTTCTTCAGCTTCTTCTTTAGAAGCTCCTTCTTTAACTGGTGCAGGAGCGCCATCAACAACAGCTTTTGCTTCTTTAAGACCTAAGCCAGTGATTTCACGAACTGCTTTGATTACTTTAACTTTTGAATCTCCAGCAGAAGTTAATTCAACTGTAAATTCAGTTTGTTCAGCAGCCCCACCAGCAGCAGGACCAGCTGCAGCAGCTACAGGAGCAGCAGCAGATACGCCAAATTCTTCTTCGATAGCTTTTACTAAGTCGTTTAATTCTAAAATTGTTGATTCTTTCAAATCAGCAATGATTTGTTCAATGTTTAATGCCATTTTAATTTCCTCCAATTATAGTTGTTTTGTTTTGTTACGCCGCAATTAAGCTGCGTCGCCTTCTTCTTTTGACTCTGCCACAGCATTGACAGCGTAAGCCACATTGCGGACAGGAGCTTGTAGTACTGATAACAGCATAGATAGTAAACCTTCGCGACTTGGTAATTTTGCAAGTGCCACAACTTCTTCTAGAGAAGCTACTTTCCCTTCAATTACGCCACCTTTAATTTCTAATGCTTTTGCTTTTTCAGCAAATTCATCAATAATTTTAGCGGGTGCAACCACGTCTTCTTTACTAAATGCTACTGCTGTTGGTCCAGTAAAGACATCTTTCATTCCTTCTAATCCAGCTTTTTCAGCTGCACGTGAAAGAATTGAATTTTTAATTACTTTCATTTCAACATTAGCTTCGCGCAATTGTTTACGTAATTCTGTTACTTCTTCTACTGTTAATCCACGGTAGTCAACAACTACAACAGAAACAGCTTCTGAAAATTTTGCAGAAACTTCGTCTACTAATTGTGCTTTTTTAGCGATTATTACTTCACTCATTTATCTTTCACCTCCTGAAAAATGATGGTGGAGTTTTTACTGTAAACAATAAAAAACTCCATGCCACCGTAGACATAGAGGGACTATTGACAAATTCTCAATATTGTCCTCGGTAGGAAATTAAGGCAAGCCACCTACTGTCTTCGGTACATATAACTATTAACCTAGATAAAAGTATCATATATTTCTATCTAGGTCAATAGATTAAGCAAAATTTCTAATTAAAATGATGCTGCGTCTACTTTTACCCCAGGACCAAATGTTGTTGTCACTGTGATATTTTTAATGTATTGACCTTTAACAGTCGCAGGTTTGATTTTAACTAAAGTTTCGTTAATTGTTTGGAAGTTTTCTAATAATTTTTCATTATCAAATGAAACTTTTCCGATTGGTAAATGTACGTTACCAGCTTTATCAACACGGTAAGTTACTTTACCAGCTTTTACTTCATTAACAGCTTTCGTTACGTCCATTGTTACAGTACCAGTTTTAGGGTTAGGCATTAAACCTTTTGGTCCTAAGACACGACCTAATTTCCCAACTTCTGCCATCATATCTGGAGTTGCAACGATAACATCAAAACCGAACCATCCGCCTTTGATTTTTTCTACTAAATCAGCATCTCCGACAAAATCAGCTCCTGCTGCTTCTGCTTCTTTTGCTTTTTCGCCTTTAGCAAAAACTAAAACTGTTTGTGTTTTCCCAGTTCCGTTTGGAAGCACAACTGCTCCACGGATTTGTTGGTCTGCTTTTTTAGGGTCAACGTTTAAGCGGTACGCCACTTCTACAGTTGCGTCGAATTTTGCAATATTTGTTTCTTTCGCTAAAGCGACAGCTTCAACTACTGGATAATTTTTTGTTGTATCAACTTTTTTCAATGCATCTTGCATTTTTTTGCTTTTTTTAGCCATTTTGTTTCCTCCTTGAATGTGGTTATAACGGTAGAACCTCCCACGAGAGTCATATCTTTCAATATGAAACCGACTGAGAAGCTACTTCCGGGCGGTTACGTTTTACTGAAATTATTCAGAAACAGTAATCCCCATGCTTCGTGCAGTACCTTCAACCATGCGCATAGCAGCTTCGATATCTGCAGCGTTTAGGTCTTGCATTTTTGTGGTTGCGATTTCTTTTACTTGATCTTTTGTAACAGATGCAACTTTAACTTTATTTGGTTCGCCTGACCCTTTTTCCACTTTTGCAGCTTTTTTAAGTAATACTGCAGCGGGTGGTGTTTTCGTAATAAATGTAAATGAACGGTCTTCGTATACAGAAATTACAACTGGGATAATTAAACCAGCTTGCTCTGAAGTGCGTGCATTAAATTCTTTACAGAATCCCATAATGTTCACACCTGCTTGTCCTAATGCTGGACCTACTGGTGGAGCTGGATTTGCTTTACCTGCAGGAATTTGCAATTTCACTAATTTTTCTACTTTCTTTGCCACGAGACATACCTCCTTAAGTCCGTGATGTGGTTGAATGGAGCTAAAAATTTCTCCTCCCACGTCTTGCAATAAGAGTTCGTGCTCTTATTTTCTTTTGCATAGCAAAAGACGTACGTAAAATACGCACTCTAATATTATAGAGGGAATCCAATTTTTTTGCAAGTTTTTCTTTTGATAATTTATTACTTTTGTACATTTCAATCGCAATCTTCACTTCTTGTTTTTTTTTCTTCCGCTTCAAATCTATTTATGATAGTATCTAATCATTAATAAACTTGTCAGAATGGAGAATTTTTGTGCAGACAGAACAATTTAGAAGTGTTTTTGATATTATTGGACCAGTTATGATTGGGCCGAGCAGCTCCCATACTGCTGGTGCTGCTCGAATCGGCAAAGTCGTTCGGCAAATCTTTGGCGAACAACCCACACAAGTTGATATTTTCCTTTATGAGTCGTTTGCCAAAACTTATCGAGGTCACGGGACTGATATCGCCCTGGTTGGAGGCTTACTGGGAATGGGGCCTGACGATTCCAGATTAAGTGAGTCCTTAAAAATCGCACATGAAAATGGAATGGAAGTTTTATTTGTACCCAAAAAGGAAAAAGCGGAGCATCCAAATATGGTGCGTATGGATGTGTCAAATGGCACACACGCTCTTAGCGTTACGGGCATTTCAATTGGAGGAGGCAACATCCAAATTTCCGAGTTGAATGGCTTTAAATTAAACTTAACTTTAGGTATTCCAACTATTATTATTGTCCACCAAGACGTTCCTGGTATGATTGCCAAAGTGACTCAAACTCTCTCTAATTTTGGAATCAACATTGGAACGATGACCGTGACACGAGAATCAAAAGGTGAAAAAGCTATCATGATTATTGAAATTGATCAACCAGATATTGGCAATTTATTGGAAGAAATAAAGGAACTGGATGATTTATATAGTGCCACTTTTTTTAAATAACATTATTTAGGAGGAAAAATATGTTTCATTCTATCGAAGAACTGGTACAATTAAGCAACCAGCTCGGCTCTGTTTCAGAAGCTATGATTCAAGTTGAAATGGAAACCTCTGGTCAAGACAGACAAGTCATCTTGAACCATATGAAAAACAATCTTGCTGTTATGAAGCAATCAGTTGATGAAGGAATCGCAGGAGTTGAGTCTGTGACTAAACTAACTGGTGGAGACGCCAAAAGGATGGATGACTACCTAAACAAAGGACAAACTCTAAGTGGCCCTACCTTGTTAAAGGCAGTTAGGAATGCTATTGCCGTCAACGAAGTAAATGCAAAAATGGGCCTAATCTGCGCCAATCCAACGGCTGGAAGTGCTGGAGTGGTTGCTGGTGTTCTGACTTCTATTACTGAGACACGTGCGTTATCACTTGAGCAACAGCTTGAATTTTTATTCACTGCAGGTGCTTTTGGTTTAGTCATTGCGAACAATGCCTCTATCAGCGGAGCTGCTGGTGGCTGCCAAGCTGAAATTGGTTCTTCTAGTGCGATGGCCAGTGCTGCCCTTGTCGCAATTTCAGGTGGAAGTCCTGACGCAAGCGCACAAGCTGTTGCGATTACTCTCAAAAATATGATGGGACTCATCTGCGATCCTGTGGCTGGACTAGTGGAGGTACCTTGCGTTAAACGAAATGCCTTAGGGGCATCTCAAGCTTATATTTCGGCCGACATGGCTTTAGCGAGTATCTGCAGCGTGATTCCCCCTGATGAAGTGGTTGCTGCAATGTACAAGGTTGGCGTTCAAATGCCTAGTAGCTTTAAAGAAACAGCAGAAGGTGGCTTAGCTGACACTCCTACTGCTCGCAGATTAGAAAAAGAAATTTTTTCTACATAAAATAAAACAGGTGAATAAGGCATTTATATGTTCTATCTGAGAACGAAGCTCGCCTTTCAATAAAAATAACTAGCGTGGCACCTAAGACTAATGTTTGAGTTTAGTCTTAGGTGCCACGCTATAAAAATGCCAAAATTTTTGTTAATTTCAACTTATTTTCGAAAGATTTGCTACCACTTCCACCCTTTCTACAAATACTGAAAGCCTGAGACATCACTTTAAAGTGATATTCCAGGCTCTTTTTTGTATTGCTTCGCTCCGTTCTATTTTCCCCACAAAAATCGTACCACCATGTTATCTACTTCTTCATTTTCATGAAGTCCGCTATGATTGGCTGCTTTTCCTTTTACATACTGAAACTGATAGTTTACCCCGTGTGTCCGAAGTAATTTTCCAATGCCAGCAACACTTCCAATTGGGACGGTGCCGTCTCCATGTGTTTGCTTGTCAATTTCACCACCAATATTGAGAATTTTTGTTGCAATAGAAACTTGCGCCATTTTTTGAGTAAATTCTTGATATCTTTCTGATTCCTGATTTGACAACACCCCTTCTTTATCAATCATTTCAGTAGACCGACTGTCTTCGATAAAGTTATTAAACGGCGCACCAATGGAAACAAATTTGCTTACAATGGGCAGATTTTCTTGATTACTGTAGGTTAACAGATATCTTAAGCTACTTACTCCTCCCATAGAATGTCCAACTAAATTGACCTTTTCGACACCATATTTCTCTTTCAAATAAACCAAGACATTCTTAATCCATTTTGCCTGATTCCATTCATTGTTTTTATTATCCTCAAATAAGACCTGAATCAATGGATTATTTTCTTTTTCAAAAACACCACTTTGCTCAATCGTTCCATCTTCTTGAACGGTTAACCTAATGGATGTGACACCGACTGTTTGTTGGCTAAAACGCCGAATCATTCCCCCAAAAGAAAAACGAGTTCCGCCATACCCATGGATAAACACTGTAGGTACACTAGACTTGGTTACATTTTCTTTTTGGGGTTGCTCTTGATCCGTAACGCTTTTAAAAGAATGATCCTTTTGTCCATAAAAATAACTGAAACCTAGAACCAAGCTGAGAAGCAATACAATCCACCATATTTTTTTCATTTTTCCCTCCATAATACAAAAAAGATGCAAGCAAAACACTGCCCCCATCTTTTCTATCATCCATCAGATACTCTTCTAAAAAACTCATTTATATTTAGATTTTGTCTATTTGTTCAAAATCAAGCTCCGTACTTGTTTCACGGCCAAACATATCAATGTTTACTTTTAATTTTTGACGTTCAGAATCGATTTCGGTAATAATTCCTGTCAGACCAGAAAACGCTCCTTCAATAATCGTTACTGCTTCTCCTAGCTCAACATCCAATTCTTTATGACGCGTACTTAACCCTAATTGACGTAAAATATGTTCAATTTCTTCTTTTAGAAGCGGAGCAGGCTTACTTCCTGCACCATGTGAGCCAACAAACCCAGTAACACCTGGCGTATTACGGACTACATACCAAGAATCATCGGTCATCACCATTTCTACGAGTACATAACCGGGGAATGTTTTTTTTGTATTAATCTTTTCTTTACCATTTTTTACTTCGCGTTCTTCTTCTTCTGGGACAACTACGCGAAAGATGTAATCTTCCATCCCCATACTTTGTGCACGTGATTCAATATTTGCTTTTACCTTATTTTCATACCCTGAATAAGTGTGTAATACATACCATTGTTTTTCAAATGTTTCCATTTCGAGTAGTCCCTCACTTTGTGTAAAATAAAAAAACCTCAGATTACCGAAGTTTTCTCTTCAGACATAGTATAGCACTGTTTTTAAAGCTTGACTAGTCCATTTCTTATAAGAATAAGTTTAGTGCTTGTTTGATTGCAAAATCAGCTACTGCAAAGAAAGCGGCAAAAATGATGGTTGTTTCAATTACAACGACAACATCTTTTCTAAGTTGCTTTTTTGAAGGCCAAGTAACGATTTTCATTTCTTCATTTACGCTTTTAATAAAGTTCCCAATTTTTTTCACAATACATTCTCCTTATTTTGTTTCTTTGTGTAATGTATGTTTTTGACAATATTTACAGAATTTTTTTATTTCTAAACGTTCGGTGCGTTGCCCATCATTGACTGATTTTGAATAGTTGCGAGAGCCACATACAGAACAGGCCAAGGCTGATTTTTTCACTGCCATTCTCTTTCCCCCTATTCCATGTCATACAACGTTACAATATCATTTATTATAAAAACTGTCAATCTTTCCTTTTTATTGAAATCAAGGATTTTAGTTAATTTAACAAAAAAATCCCTATTTTAGTGAATTCTTCTATTGTTTTTAACAAAGGTATGGTATATTTTTACTGTATATTAGCGCTTTTAGAGGGGGAATTCCATGTTAATTAAATCAGTTGTTATCAAAAAAGATAACCTAACGACCGTTGATGAATCTTGTACTTTAGAACAAGCATTGACCATACTTGAACAATCTGGCTACCGTTGCGTCCCTATTTTAGACGAATCTGGTAAAATTTTTAGAGGAAATATCTATAAAATGCATATTTATCGTCACAAATCAAATGGTGGAGATATGAGTTTACCTGTTACACATCTGCTTAAGAATGCGACAAAATTCATCTATTTAGACTCTTCTTTCTTCAAGGTTTTCTTTACAATTAAAGAGTTGCCTTACATCGCTGTTTTGGACAAAAATCATCAATTTTACGGTATTTTGACTCACAGTACGTTATTAAACATCTTGGCACAATCTTGGAACGTCCAAGAAGGCAGCTATGTATTAACGGTTGCTTCTGCTGGACGCCACGGAGACCTTGCACTAATGACAAAAATTATTTCTAAATTTTCAAGTATCGCCAGCTGTATCACATTAGATATTGGGAAAGATGAATTTATTCGTCGAACAATGTTTACTTTACCGGCCGGTACAACAGAAAAAACTACAGAAGATATTATTGCTGCTTTAGAGAAAAAAGACTTTAAAGTTGTAGAAATTGAAAATTTGGCAAAAGAAGTTTAATCCACTCAACTAAAAAGACTGGGAACTAACGCAAAAGTTAGGTCCCAGTCTTTTTTAGTCTAGTTTAAACTTTACACTTTTGCCCACCACATACATGATTGGTGCTGATAAAGTCATAATAATCGCTTCACTCAAAGCAGTGGAAGCATACGTTGCCCAAAATGGTAATTGAAAGGCAATATGCAACATCCAAGCGATTGAAAACATACTAATCGTAAAAATAAAAATATTGAACACCATACGTGCCCATGTATTTTTTACAAATTTACAAAATAACGCCGTGAGACCCAACGCAATAAGTGTTTGACCACTACCAAAAACAACGTCTAACCACCCTGCCTCAGCGTATAAAAGATTGTAAATAAATACACCTCCAAACACGCCCCAAATTAGCTTGCGATTAAAAACAACTACATGATTTAATGCTTCTGATATTCTAAACTGAACTGCCCCTTGTGAAACTGGACTAACCATAATTGTTAAAACTAAATACATGGCTGCAAGAATCCCATTGGCAAGTACTATTCTTAATTTTTTATTTCTCATTTTCTTCCTCCTAGTTTTGATAATGCGGGATGGTTGATGAACCGCAGTATATTGATACGTTTTTTATAGTAACACAAACGAATTTTATAGCAAGTCTTTCTTGTATTTTGCAACAAAAAGTTCTGAGACGAGTCACTTTTTATTCTTAAATATAGGTTGCTCACTTTTGCGCTTTTCCTCAGAAAGTTAGTGCTGAATCTGCTCATTCCATATAATCATAGGGCGTCTCATCGTGCATCCCAATCATGGGAGAGACTTGTAACTCTTCAATCATGGGGATTGTCAAACGTTTCTCTTGATCATTTTTAGTGCCCGTTTCTACGGTCAGTTCTTTTTCTTTATTTATTGGATCAAATAGCGAAACTGCCACTGCCTGATTTGCTGATTTTTGCGTTTCATTGTCTTTTTGATGAGAGGATTCTTTTATCTGTGTTTCTTTATTTTCTAGAATACTTGTTGTCGCTATTTCTTCCGTCTGTTCCCCTTTTTCTAGTTCCTCTTGCGCTACTTTGGACAACCCTTCTTCGTATGCTTCTAACTGCAATCTAACATCTAATTTCATTCCATCGGTCTGTTCAATCCGCTCTTTCAAGGAGGTATGGCGAACAGAAGATTGCTTGTGGACACACGTCTCGAAGGCTTCTGGCTCGCCTAAAAGAATCAGCAAATTCTTACTTCTGGTAATTGCAGTATATAGGAGATTACGCTGTAGCATTCGTTGATACTGACGAACCATTGGGAGAATGACCATATTAAACTCACTTCCTTGTGACTTGTGGATAGAACAACAATAAGAAAGCGTAATTTTATTCCATTCGTTCCGTCTGTAAGTCACTTCTGCGCTATCAAATTGAATCACCAACTCATCAACTTTGTCCTCAGATTCTTTGGCTAAAATGATTCCCGTAATCTCTCCCATATCACCATTAAACACGTTACTTTCAGGACTATTCACTAACTGTAAGACCTTATCTCCTATGCGATAAATTTTATCATTCCATTGAACTTCTTTTCTTGTTTTGTCTGGGTTCGGATTAAATATTTCTTGCATCATTTTATTGAGTGCATCAATTCCAGCCGCCCCTCTGTACATCGGGGCAAGGACTTGAATATCCTGAGCACGAAACCCCTTCTCTTTCGCTCTGGTGACTACTTGTCGAATAATCGGTTCAATTTGGTACGCATTTGCTTGAAAAAAGGAACGATCTTTTTGATTACTAATAAAATCTTTGGGAAGTAAACCGTTTTTTATATCATGTGCTAAAGAAATAATGGTGGAGCCATCTTCTTGCCTAAAAATTTCATTCAGCTCTCTTTTGGGAATGGATGAAACTGCAAGCAAATCATGGAAGACTTGACCAGGTCCAACCGATGGCAGTTGATCCTTATCTCCCACAAAAATCACTTGCATATTAGTCGGGATGGCTTTTATTAACGTATTGGCCAACCAAGTATCAAGCATTGACATTTCGTCTATAATCAAAAGACCGCCTTCTAGTTCTTTAGCAGAAACTGTCGTGTTTTTTTCTCGGCCACTTAGCCCAAGCAAGCGATGAATCGTTCCAGCAGTTAATCCAGTTGTTTCGTTCATTCTTTTGGCTGCTCTACCAGTCGGGGCAGCAAGCAAAATTGGGAAGATTGCTTGATGATAGTCATTGATATCAAGTGATAAACCATTTAGCTCTGCAAATAGGGATACAATCCCGTTAATCACAGTAGTCTTTCCTGTACCCGGACCCCCAGTTAAAAGAAAAAGTGGGGATTTGATTGCGGCCTTCATTGCTTCGACCTGTGAATCCCCATAGACAATGTCTTGTTTTTTTTCCAATAAACGGATTGCTTTATCGATCGCTTTTTCATCATAGTGAATCTCTTTTTTGCGAGCCAGCAAGCGCTGGATTCCAGTGCCAATTCCCCATTCCGAAAAATATAAGGAGTTTTCATAAAGCTTGGTGTCCTCTTGCTGAATTTTTCCTTCATTGGTCAAATGAATAATCTCATCTGCTACCTTATTAGGACTTATTTCAAAAGGACGACTTGCTTCTAGTGTCTGCAATGTTGCACTTAGTAATTGCTCAGCAAAAACATAGGTATCCCCAGTACTCATCGAATGTAAAAGCAATTCATAAAGGATTGCCGCACGAATTCTTTGTGGAGCATCTGCTTGAATGCCCACTTGTTCAGCTAAATTATCAGCGCGCTTAAAACCCACCCCTTCAATATCTTCAACTAAGCGGTACGGATTTTCTCGAATCAACTCCATCGTCTCTTCTTTATACGTCTGATAGATGGCAAAAGCTAAGCGATTCCCAAAGCCGTACTGATTCAACCCTACAATCGTTTGTTCCATCCCGTAGTTTAAGCGTAGCGTTTCAAGCAACGTTTGACGCTTTTTTTCGTTTAGATTTGGAACTTCATTCAAGCATTCTGGTGTATCAATCATCTTATCAATGGCTTTTTCTCCCAAAACTTCCACAATGGCTTCCGCAGTTTTACGACCAATGCCACTGAATTTTTCGCTTGATAAATATGCAACAATTCCACTCTCAGAAGTAGGTTTTTCCTGAATGTAACTTGCTACTTGAAACTGTCGCCCAAATTTTGGGTGATCTACAATTATCCCAATAAAACGGTATGTTTCTTCTTCTTGAATTTGTCCAAAACTTCCTGTTACAACAATTTCTTTTTCTAAGAAGTTCGTATTGGTTTCGACGACCTTTATTAGCATCACTTTATAAAAATTTGCTGCGTTTTCAAAAAAAATCGCCTCAACTTTTCCAACAATATATTCTTGCTCTTCTTTTGTTCCACCAAGTCGTGTCATCTCACTCAACAGTTTCACCTACTTTTTCTTTCTCATTCCTATAGTTTATAAGTAAATCAACCATTAATCAATAGGTTCTCAGAAATGAACAGATAAAAAACTTTCTATTCACCCGCTTTTGATTTAAAATAAAAGAGGAATCATTTTATTTTTATTGAGTTGAAAAGGAGCATTCTATGTCCAAAAAGAAACTATCAAAAAAAGGCAAAAGAAATCGATTTCTTGCTCTGAGCATCTTGGTTTTACTTTTTCTCTTACTAGTATTCAATTTAGGCCGTTCTTTTTCCAAAAATGACAAAAAAGAACGTCATTCGATGACGACAGAATCTTCTATCACAAGTTCTTCGTCGACTTCTACTTCTACTTCTACTACCAAGGAATCGGCAATTGACTGGCGTGCTCCCTCACAAACAAAAGCTTACCCAACACTTCAAACAGGCGACTGGGTACTCGTCTCGACAAAAAAGCAACGTGTCTATGTGAAAAGAGGCGAACAAGTTCTTTACACTATGTATTGCTCAACAGGTACAAATGATAGTCCCACCCCACTGGGGACTTATAGTGTTGAAGCAGAGCGCGGAGAAAACTTCTATAACGCGGCCTCAGCTGAAGGAGCAAATTACTGGGTTTCATTTAAGGACCACGGTATCTACTTATTCCATAGTGTTCCCGTGGATCAAAATGGTCAGTATATCGAAAGTGAGGCAAAACATTTAGGAGTCACTGCAAACTCTCACGGTTGTGTTCGTTTATCCGTTGCGGATGCTAAGTGGTTTTATGAACATGCTCTTTATGGGATGAAAGTGGTTATCGAATAAAAAAACAAGCAGGGTAAAAACGAATTAAGTTTTTACCCTGCATTCTTTTTATTGTATCCCAATATAGCATGGTATCCAACCCCTTAATTGGTGTCCAAAAATCGGCTAAGTCTGCCTATTTTTCTATTAAATCAACTTTTATCATTTTAGTTTTCTGCTTGTAACATCTCAGCATGTAGCTGATCTGTCTTGATTATCAAGTCATTAAAGCGCGGGCATACAGTTGGAAAATGCTGTAGTAGGGAGTTGACTAATTGAACTTCCAACTTGCCATTCACTGCATGTGCAAAAAGCAAATGTCCCGACACCTTCTTGTCCTCACTCAGAAAATGAAGATGAAATCCCGGTGCGGCAACGCCTGATAATAGACTGGGGGTGAAAAATCCAATAATATCTCCTGAAAGGCTAGCATACTCATACTCAGGCTGTTGATCAGAAACTTCAACTAGTCTTGGATAAGGGACTACTTGTTTCGGCATAATTCTAATCTTGACATTTTGAAAGTTTCCTTTTATATGAACGGATAAAAGAGCATTATTTGTTTTCGCCAATTTTAGCGTCCGGTGCTTCATTTCATCCAAATCGGTGTGGACTAGCTTTTCTTTCTTTGAGAGTTTTGAATCAAAATTGCTAACAGATCCATACGGAATAAGCGTTTGTACAGTCTCTTTTTCAGAGAGTATCCGAACTTCTCCGCTTGAATCAGCGTGATAAGCTGTACCATTTAGTATTGTCACTTCTCCATCTAAACCTTCCAATGTCCCAATTCCAAAGTTTCCTTGTTGCAGTAGCTCAGCCATTGTCAGTGATCCTTCAAACATGCCCTCAACCAAGTAGGCTAATGTACCGTGTTGATATAAATAGTGTGTCATAGTTGGTGCTCCTCTATTCTTTATTTACCAACAGCTAACTTATTGTAAGCAAATTATACTGCACATTTTTTCTTTAAGAAAGAAATATGCCCATCGGCTCAACTGAACATACTTTATTTCACCTCAACTATCATGCTCCAATCTCAACAAATAAAAGATGTGAGCCAAAGAGAGTTAATCTCTTTGGCTCACATCTTGCTTTTGAATATGCCAACCAAATAAAGTCCACAAGCCTTGAAAGCACATCATGCTCCAAACACTTTACGTAACATGTCGTGCCCTCTTTCTTTGAGCAGCAACTACTTATTTGAAATTGCCATTATGCTACGACTACATGTTGTCGGGGGAAATAACATGTAGCTAATTTCAGTATATTTATGTAGATATATTTTATCAACAATAAATTTTTCTTTTATAAAGAAAGCGTGAAACGAAAGGGATTCCCCTTTATTTCACACTCAAACCAACTAGCTTTCCAACCTGGTGGGAGCACTAACGCCGTTTTTGACTTTTACTAGTCCAACTTGTCTTTATCGTAATGGTGCGTTAGCTCTAAATTTGGGAAGTCTTGTTGGCGTAATGCTTCATAAATTACTAACGCTGCTGTATTAGAAAGATTAAGCGAACGAACATGTTCATCATTCATTGGAATTCGCAAACAGTTCTCTTCTTTTTCGCGCATAAAGCTCTCTGGTAACCCAGTTGTCTCCTTACCGAACATAAAATAATGGTCTTTTCCATCTGCGTAATTGACTTCATTATATGTCCGATGACCAAACTTTGTAATCAAATGAAGTTCGCCCCCTCCCATCTCTGCTAAAAATTCTTTTAACCCTGAATGATAGAAAATCGCGACATCATTCCAGTAATCTAGTCCCGCGCGTTTTAAATGCTTGTCATCCGTCGAAAAGCCTAAAGGTTCAATTAAATGTAAAGGGGTATTTGTGGCTGCACATGTGCGCGCAATATTGCCAGTGTTTGCAGGTATTTGTGGTTCAAATAATACAATATGATTGGTCATTTTATACGAAACCTCCGTGTATTTTTGGATAAAAAAAGAACGTATCGCCTCGGTGTCTAGCACTGCGAGTCGCTACGTTAGTGACGCCAATTTCACTAACTTTTATCAGAACAGGAATCTGATAAAAACCAATGAAAAAGAACTTGTACATACTATAACACCAAGTTTTTTTTTTTGCAATAGTTTTGTTAAGAAAACCTTAAAAATGTTATTTTTTTGCGACTATAATGTGAACATCTACCGTAATTTCGGGAATAAATACTTGCTCAGCTTGCTTTTTAGCTTCCGCGGTTGCCCCCCATTGAATCGGCGACATTCCCCTTAAAGAAGCTTGTAACTCTTTTGTTACTTTAAACGTGTATGTTTTTCTCTCACTACTCAAAACCGTCATTTCTTTGTGAATTTTTTCTAGGACTAGCTGATTGGAATAGGACTGTTTTGTCTCTTGATCTTCATAGAATAATGCTCTTAATTCCTTTAAATATCCACTCTCAGGAATGACCTTAATAAGTAATCCATCTTGCGTCAAAACTCGTCTAAATTCTTCATAATGTGACGGTGAAAA
This sequence comes from Vagococcus entomophilus, assembly GCF_003987595.1. NCBI lineage: Bacteria > Bacillati > Bacillota > Bacilli > Lactobacillales > Enterococcaceae > Vagococcus > Vagococcus entomophilus. Next base: position 1,197,330 of record NZ_NGJZ01000001.1, read on the forward strand.
AATATTTAATAAACAATCCACGCGATTCGTCTGAAAAGGTAGATTAGTCAGATCTGCTACACACCAGAACGCATCAATTTCTTGATTCGTAGCAAGTTGAACTCCTGCTTTAGAAATATCAAAGCCAATGTTGCAAGCTTTCCCCTCTTTTGGAGCAAGCTTGCTTAAAAAGCTCCCCTCACCACAGCCAACATCTACTATGACCGCTTGATTCAAATGAGCAATAGAACCCTTTAATGTTTGAATTAACTCCTCATAAAGTCCTGCTTGAATCATGTTTTGACGATGACTAAGCATTTCTTTGTTGTAATCTGTTTGCACCTGATGTGTTAAGAAAAAAAGGGTTCCCTTTTTAGATAAATCAAATTTATGCCCCGATTGACAACAAAAATCATGCTGTTCCACTGCTACAAATTCTTCTTTACACAAGGGACAACGGAAAACTTGCTTATAATTCGTTAGAAAATCTGCCGCACGGTCAATTTTCTTTTGTAACATAGTCTCTTCCTCCTACACTTGTTTGCCTCTCCTATTTTAGCATAAAATGAAGGAATTGGATGTCGCCTAGATATTTTTTCTTATATCTAGTACAATAAAAGTATTCTTTTTAAATTTTGGAGTGAGTTGATGAAAAATACAAATGAATTATCGCGATCATTGACACGGAGACATGTACAAATGATTGCAATTGGAGGGGCAATCGGGACTGGGCTTTTTCTTGGCTCTGGTTCCACGATTCAAGCGGCTGGACCTGGAATCATGTTATCCTATCTCGTTGCTGGGACATTTTGCTTCTTTTTAATGCGCGCATTGGGCGAACTTTTACTTTCTAATTTAAAGGCCCGATCTTTTATGGACTTAATCCAAATCCATATGGGAGACCGGGTTGAATTTTTAGTTGGTTGGAGTTACTGGTTATGTTGGCAATGTGTTGCAATGGCTGATTTAACTGCTAGTGGGATTTATATTCGCTTTTGGTTCCCAAATGTACCACAATGGTTGCCCCCACTAATTATTATTTTTTTATTACTTGGCATGAATTTATTCGATGTAAAACTTTTTGGTGAGATGGAGTTTTGGTTCTCCAGTATTAAGGTCTTTGCAATTCTTGCTTTGATTGCAACCGGAGCTTTTATGCTATTAAGCCAAATAAAAATTGGTACTCACATCGCCCAGCTGTCTAATTTAACAGCACATCATGGCTTGTTCCCTAAAGGTGTTGGTGGTTTGACTGCTTCTTTACCCATGGTCGTATTTGCTTTTGCTGGGATTGAAATGGTTGGCCAAACTGCTGGTGAAACAGCCAATCCAAAACGGGATATTCCAAAAGCAATCAATACACTTCCCGTCAGAATTGTTTTATTTTACATCGGTTCATTATTTGTTTTAATGTGTATTTATCCTTGGCATCAGATTTCCACATCGCAAAGTCCTTTTGTGCAAGTCTTCTCTGGTCTTGGAATTAAATCAGCGGCTGCGATTGTCAATTTTGTGGTATTGACGGCTGCTCTTTCGGCTTGTAACAGTGCTATTTTTAGCACGAGCCGCTCTGTCTATACACTCGCTAAAAGTCATAAAGCACCTCAACTATTTGCCAAAACTAACAAGCGGAATATCCCCGTTACTGCTTTACTCTTTTCTTCTTGTACGTTGCTAATTATCGTACTCATGAATTATTTAATTCCAAGTAGTATTTTCATTATTATATCCGGCGTTGCAACTGTTAGTTTCGTATTTGTATGGAGCGTACTCGTAATTTGTCATTTGAAGTATAGAAAATCTATTAAAGAAGAGCAGCTTCACCATTTCCGAATGCCTTTTTATCCGATTTCTAACTATTTAACATTGCTATTCTTTCTGTTTACTTTAATCATATTTTGCTTAAATAAACAAACTATTTACTCTCTTATCTGTGCCATTATTTGGCTGGTGCTTCTATCTTTCTTTTATAATTTAACGAAAAAAAAACAAAAATAAATGTGAACTGAGGACTCTTCTATGATAATTAAAGAATTCTGTGCAGAAAATTTTACAAACATTCCTTCAGCCATTATAGCTGGTGCAACACGAATCGAGTTGTGTGATAACTTAGCTGTTGGTGGTACGACGGTCAGTACTGGCGTGTTAGAAGAAACCGTTTCCTACTGCAATGAAAAAAATATTCCCGTCATGGCGATGATTCGTCCACGTGGTGGAAATTTCATCTATCATGATACGGAGCTTAAAATTATGCATACTGATTTGATTGAAGCAAAAAAAATAGGAGTAGACGGGGTAGTATTTGGTGCGCTTACTTCGGATAATTGGTTAGACGAAGAACTATTACTTGAACTTATTGATGTTTCAGAAGGTTTGCAAATTACCTTTCATATGGCCTTTGACGCGTTAAGTAAAGAAAACCAATTCAAAGCAATTGATTGGCTGAGTGCTCAGGGAGTTCACCGCATTTTAACTCACGGGGGCCCGATTGCTACACCAATCGAAACAAATTTTGATCATCTAAAAGAGCTGATTGCATATGCAAATGGTCGTCTTACAATTTTGCCTGGTGGAGGAATTACCAGTGACAACGCTCAAACTGTTTTAGAGACGCTCTGTGTATCTGAGATACATGGGACTAAAATCGTGAATTGAAAATAAAAAGGACACTTCAAATTTGCAGCTATACTGCAAGTTTGAAGTGTTCTTTTTATCGCTCTTCCACTAACTTTATGCCAAATTGTTCTACTTTTTCCCAATCAGTAAACTCAATATCTTGCGAAGAGTCTGTGGGGCCTTTCGTTAGATACATAATTAACTGAATCATTTTCTTATCAAAAAAATGGTATTTGCTATACAAAAGTGCCCCCGCAAATATCGCAACATGGTTAGGTTCCCAGTCAATTTTTTCTAAGAATTTTCTGACATATACATTATTTTGAGGAACTGCCTTTGCTGGATTTCTTGCTATTAGATTAATTCCAACAAAATCACCCGCTTTTTCTTTTAAGTAATGTGCATTCTGCGCAACGAATTGAAAAAGAATTTTTGGGAACTTACCATAGCGAATCGAAGCAATCACCACTATTTTATTCGCCGTTTCTAGCTGTTTTTTGCTCACGACGCTCATATCTGCGACTTTGACTATACATCCATTTTGTTCTAACACTTTTTCCAGTTTGTCTGCAATTTTTTTTGCTTGTCCATCTACTGTTACATAAACAATTAAAATCATTTTTTTCTCCTTCTCAATGATGAATAAAATAGTGCATGAATATAGAAGCAATGCTAAAATAAATCAAAACACTCGTCAAATCACTGAGAGTTGTTATAAACGGACCACTCGCAACAGCTGGGTCAAACCCCAGTCGATCCATCAACATCGGAATTAAACTACCTGCTAGATTTGCAACCGTAATCGCACACAGCATGGCCATTCCAATAACGAAACCTAACATAAAATTATGTTGCCAAAACCCGACAATCAACATAATTGTCACCCCAGTAATAGCCCCAGTTACAATCCCAGTTAAGACCTCACTAAAGACCAAATGAAAGAAGCTCGTATTATTGTTCTCATTTGTCGCAATTCTTCTTACTGCGACAGCAAGTGACTGTGTTCCAGCATTTCCAGCAGTACCTGTGATTAATGAGATAAAGACCGCTAATATACTGGCTTTACTTACAAGTGCTTCATAATGGCTAATAAGTGTCGCTGTTGACATCCCCAAAAAGAGTAAGGTTATCAGCCATGGTAATCGCTTAGAAGCTGCTTTCCATGGATTTTCATCCACCACTTCAATATTGACCCCAGCAAGACCTGAATAATCAGATGCTGCTTCGTCGTCAATAACATCAATAATGTCATCTACCGTTACAATTCCAAGCAAATAATCCTGATCATCTGTAACAGGTAACGCAAGGAAATCATAGTCCCGAACCGTTTTGGCAATGTCTTCTTGATCCTCATCAACCTGAACTGAAATCACACGTTCGTTCATGATATCCGCAATCATTGTATCATCTTCATTGATAATCAAATCTCTTAAGGAAATCACGCCAACTAAACGATTGCTAGCATCTACAACATAAACATAATAGATGGTTTCGGCAACTTTTGCTTCACGTTTTAATAGATGCATTGCCGAGCGAACTGTTTGATTGGCCACAATGGAAACATATTCCGTTGCCATGATTGAACCTGCTGTATCTTCTTCGTAATGTAGTAGTTCTTTGACTTCCCGCGCCTCTTCTTCTTTCATCAACCTTAAGTACTTGGTTTGCCTGCTTTTGCTTAATTGTGATAAGATATCTACCGCATTATCCGTGTACATCTCACCAAGCATATCTGCAACATATTGCGGATTCATCTCTGCGATATACTCACTGACCTCTTCGTTATCTTCTTCAATCACATCGAACATATCTGCAATTTCTTTTGGTGATAAGTAACAATACATTTTTTGTCGTTCTTCTTTAGAAAGTGATTGGTAGAACTGACCTTGTTCATACACATGAAAATCCAAAAATTTAGCACGAAATTCTGGCATCTCTTCGTTTTTAAGAAAATGCAAGAGTTGACTAACTTGCTCTTGCATTTCGATTTGATTTTCTGACACAGAATCTCCCCCAATATATTACTCATTCTTTTTATCGATAATCTTTCTCATATCTTCTGGTAATGGCTGTTCAAAATGTAATGTTTCACCCGTAAATGGATGTTGCAAGGAAAGAGAGCGACAATGTAATGCCTGCCTTGATACTCCAGCATCTAGAACGCCACCGTACAAATCATCTCCAAGAAGTGGGCAACCTAAAGAATCAAAATGAACCCGTATTTGATGGGTTCTTCCAGTATGGAGCTTGATATCCACTAGCGAATAGTCCGCAGTCCTTTTATTCAACCAATACTCCGTTATCGCTTCTTTTCCTTCGATAGTTACTTGTCGCTTAATTAATGAACTTGTATCTCGTCCAATCGGCGAACATATAATATCATGTGTTTTTAAACTATCGCATGGATCACTGACGAGTGCTTGATAACATTTAATTATCTGTTTTTTTCTCAGTTGTTGATCTAAACGTGCGTGTGCAAATCCATGACGCGCAAACAACATCAAACCAGAAGTGTCTCGGTCTAATCTTGTCACTACATGAACGACTCGGTCGTCATAGTCCTGCGCGCAGTAATGATACTTGACACGGTTGACCATGGTTCCCACAGGATGATACTGTGCAGGTATCGAGGCAACGCCAGATGGTTTATTGACAATCAGTAGATGTTCATCCTCATAAACAATATCCAGTCCCGTATCATCAGGAACAACCGTTTCATGCTCTCCTTCTGCAGGAATTTCAATAGTAATATTATCTCCATTCGTCAAATAAAACCTTGCATTTTGGACTTCATCATTGACTAAAATATTGCCTCCACGAAATTTTATTTTAGCAAATAACCCTTTGGAAACCCCTTTTTCTTTTAAAAAGTATTTAATTTGTTGTGGTTGCTCTTTTTCAAATACCCATGTAAATCTCATTCCAATGCTTCTCCTACTTTTGAATCACAAATGAATGCATCCCGAACCCGTAACCAGAAATGCGTATGTCTGTACGACGCAAAATGAATGCGTTCCTTTGCAATTTTGTAAACAATTTTCTTTATATTCTGTTCCTTAAAATTCAACTGATCAATGGTCAACAGATATTCTCCATGCTCTGAGAGTTTCAGTTGAATCCACTCATCACTTGGAATCACAACCGGAGAGCCTAAAGTTCGGTAAACTCGGTTATTCAGTGACGCGATCTCAGTCAACTGTAAGGCGTTGATTCTTGGATGAAGCACCGCTCCACCAACGCTTTTATTGTATGCAGTAGAGCCTGTTGGCGTCGCAATGGACAAACCATCTCCACGAAATACTTCGAATAATTCTTCTTTAATAAAAATATCCGTCACCATGGTTCGATTCACATTGCGAATCGTCGACTCATTTAAAGCCAAATATTTTTTTTGTTGATTGTTCCCATAAGTAACATGGACTTCTAGAAGTGGATAACTCACACTATTTCCTTGATCCTTACTCAAACTTTCAACTAGAGCAGCTAACTCGTAATCACGCCAATCTGTATAAAAGCCCAAATGACCTGTATGAATCCCAACAAAACGAACCTTATCCAATAAATGGGCATACTGATGAAAAGCTGAAAGAAGGGTGCCATCTCCCCCAACTGTAATCACAATATCAGGAGAGTTCATCTCAATTTCTGCATTCGTATCTGCGATTAATACTTTTAGTTCCTTCTCGATTTTTTTTGATTTTTCTTGACCATTTGCTACAATCGCAATTTTCACAGATACTCACCTACTTTTTATTTTCTAACTTTTTCTCATTCCAACTGCCCTTTCCATGAGAAAATAAGTGTTGTGCTTCTTGAATTTCTTCTCGAATAGTGGACATTTCTTCATCCAACTGATGAGCGGCCTCTGCCGCTCTGGCTAAACGCACATTGATTTCTTTTGGAAACTCTCCATGATACTTATAATTCATCGAGTGTTCAATGGTTGCCCAAAAGTTCATCGCCAATGTCCGAATTTGAATCTCCACATGAACTTCTTTTTCTCCTTCAATTCGCTGAACCGGATAAGAAACGATTAAATGATACGACCGGTAACCACTAAGTTTTTTATTGGCTATATAATCACGTTCTTGCAGAACTTTCATATCTTTACGAGAGCGAAGAAGCTCCACAACTTCATAGATGTCTTCTACAAATTGACACATAATCCGAAGGCCTGCAATATCTTGCATCTCGTCTTCTATTCTTGACTCTGGAATGCCTCGTAGCTGCATTTTATTTTTTATACTGTCGATTGATTTGACTCTTCCTGTGACAAATTCTATTGGAACATGCATATTTTTTTCACGAAATTGTTTCCGAATCCCTCGTAGTTTTACTTTTAATTCATCCACAGCCTGCTCATAAGGTTCTAAAAGTTCTATCCATTCCTTACTCATCGCAATTCTCCGTTTCTACATTCTGTTTTATACACATCAGAAACATTCTATCATAATTCTGACAAAATAGTTAGCAGTAGCCTCAAATCATCCTACAAAAACAGAAGATTTGACGAATGTACAGAAAACAGGTAAAAATAGGAGGAAGAGAAAAAAAGAAGGACTGTGTAATTATGGCTGAAGAAAAAGAAATTGAATTTAAAAATCTATTAAACGAGCAAGAATATAGACAATTACTCCAAACATATTGTAATCTAGATACACCCTTTTTTGTGCAAACCAATCATTACTTTGACACGCCCGATTGGGAACTAAAAAAACAACATATGGGATTACGCATTCGCTTGAAAGAAGAGTATGCTGAATATACGCTAAAATCCCCATTGGATGACCAACAAGGCTTACTCGAAACTACCGAGGTTTTCTCGAATGAAAAAGCCAATGAGTTGATAAATACTGCTAGTCTTCCTCAAATGGGCGAAGTCGCAGATAAACTCACAACTTTCAAGATTTCGGTAGATTCGTTACGCCTTATTGGTAGTTTGAAAACAAAACGTTGTGAAATCAAGCTTGATAATACTCATTTACTGGTTTTAGATGAAAGTTGGTATGGAAATTGTCACGATTATGAGTTAGAATTAGAAACTGTGTCCTACGACGAGGGAAAAAGATATTTTAAACTTTTACTTGATAAACATCATCTGATTCAAAGACCTGTTCAAAACAAAGTGGTTCGCATGATTGAAGCAACACATGCTAGTGATGCCCACAAGTAATCCACCTATTACCCACAACTTTTAGGGAAAGTGGCATGTCTACATTCCCTATTTCATAGATATAAATTGGAGGAGAAAACATGATTGAAATCTATTTGTTCATTAGCCCACTGGGACGGCAATGTCTAAAAACAGAGAAAATGATGCTCGATTTGATTTCAAACGAAAATAAAAAATTTCAATTTAGAATTATTCCTTTGTTAAATTTGCATACAGTCCAACGCTATTTAATCAAGCAAGCATTACCTACTAATGATATTCAACTGAGAAACAAGATATTCAAAGAGTTTTATTCCGCTTCGTTAGACTATAAAGCGCTGCTTCTTCAAGGAAAGAGAAAAGGTCAATCTTTCCTTTTTAGACTGCAAGAAAAAGTGGGCGTTCAAAAAATTCCTTATTCCGCTGAATTAGTTAGAGAAATTATTCAAGAAGTCGGAGCGGATCAAGAAATGTTTCAGGTTGACCGCAAATCCAACGCGGTAAAACGTTATTTTGAAAATGACCAAAAAACCGCTCATGAGATGGGCATCACAGAGCATCCATCAGTAGTTGTTTTCAACTATGCTTGTGATCGTGATTATGGTATTTTGATTGAAGATTGTGGCAAAACTGAAATTTTCCATGAATTGTTCAAGACGGATGAAGATAGTTGCCAACTAAATTTTAATCCAATCAACGATGACAAACAGAACCGTTTGACAAATGCCAATCTTCATCTCATTCGCAAATAAGAAGCTAAAACAAGAACCCCCAAAAAGTAGCATTAGCTTTTTGGGGGTTCTTGTTTTAATCTCTTCACAACAAAAGCGAAAGACAAGTATTCGCTCGTTTATAGTTTTTCAATCAGTGAATCTAATTCATTTAGACGAGCTTCAAAGACTTTCATCGCATCTTCTATATAATCTGGTTTGGTCATATCTACTCCCGCTTTTTTCATGACTTCTATTGGGTAGTCACTGTTTCCAGCTTTTAAGTAGTTAAGATACTTTTCAAGCGCCCCTTCTTCTTTAGACACAATTTTATTGGCAAGTGCAGAAGCAGCTGAAAAGCCAGTAGAATATTGATAGACATAGTAGTTATAGTAAAAATGAGGAATTCTCGCCCATTCATCGGCAATTTCAGCATCTCTTTCCACATCTTCACCGTAATATTTTGCATTTAAGTTGCCGTAGTATTCAGACAAGTATTCACTAGTCAATGGTACCCCTTTGGCATCTTCTGTATGAATGAAATGTTCAAATTCAGCAAATTGTGTTTGACGGAAAATAGTTCCTTTAAAACCATCTAAATAATGGTTTAACACAAATGCACGAACTCGAGGATCTTTTTCTGTTTCTAACAAGTGTTCGGTTAGGATATTTTCATTAGTAGTTGAAGCTATCTCTGCTAAGAAAATCGAATAGTCGCCATAAACAAAAGGTTGATTATTACGAGTAAAGTAACTATGAACACTGTGCCCCATCTCATGAACAAGTGTATACAGTTGATCCAAGCTATCATGCCAATTTAGTAAAATATATGGTAACGTGTCATAACAACCAGACGAATATGCGCCACTGCGCTTCCCTTGATTTTCAACGACGTCAATCCATCTCTTATCAAATGCATCGTTCACAATAGCTAAGTATTCCTCGCCTAGCGGTTGAAGTGCTGAAACTGCTTTTTCTTTAGCTTCTTCGTAGCTATACTTGATTGGTGCTTCCCCTAAAACAGGTGTATATAAGTCATACATATATAATTTATCCACATTTAACAACTTTTTGCGTAGAGCTACATAACGATGCAACAAAGGAAGATGTTTGTGCACTACTGATAATAATGTATCGTAAACCGCTTCTGGAATATGATTGCTGCTTAAAGCCGCTTCACGAGCAGAAGAATAATTACGCACCTTGGCATTGTAATTATGAACTTTTACATGAGCAGAAAGTGTACTTGCTAAAGTATTACGAAATTGATGATAAACAGTATAAAGTTGTTTGTATGCTGCTTTTCTTACCTCGCGATTGGTACTTTCTAGCAATTGACCATAAACTCCATGAGAAAGTTGAACGTCTTCTCCTTCTTCATTCTTTACAACAGGAAATGTCAAATCTGCATTGTTCAAAATACTAAATGTATTGCTTGAAGCACTGAAGATTTCCCCAGCACCCGCAAGCAACGCTTCTTCTTTTGAAGTCAATACATGCTCACGACTGCTTGTAATATTCTCAATAAAATGTTTGTATCCTTCTAACTTAGGATTTTCATTGAAAAATGTGCGGATTTCTTCATCAGTTAAAGACAAAATTTCTGGTTCAAACCAAGCAGCAGCTTCACTTACTTTAGCGGCCAAGCTGTTCGCACGCGCATGGATTCCTTGATACAAAGTATTTGTTGTGTCTTGATCATTTTTTAGATGTGAGTAAACATATACTGTTTCCAAATCACGATATAAATTGAGCACAAACTCAATTCCGTCAAAGAAAGCTGTTGCACTCTTTCCAAGAGTTCCCTTAAGTGCGCCAACTTTCTCTAATTTTGATGCAACCTCTTCAAATGCTTGATCAAACTCTGCATCTGTTGCAAAAACTTTGCTTAGATCCCAAGTAAGGTGTTCTTCTACTTCCGAACGTTTTGGTAATTGTTTTGTTTCAGCCATTCTATTATCCCCTTTCGTTTTCACTCCATTATAGTATCATATTTTTTCTTGGTATTCTTGATAATTGCTTAGTATTTTTTAAAATTTTCCGATTATTTAGCTGATTGAACGGCTCTTTTTTTTGCATTTCCCCCCAGCTGGTAAAGTAAAAAAAATGTGGATTCAATTGTGCTAACAAAAAACAGTCTACTAGATAATCAAGATAAACACGAACAAAATCCTCAACCAAGTTTCTTAAGTTACAGTTGGGGAATTGAATAATTTCTAACTTTCCTTTTTTGATTTCTTGTAATAAAAATTCGGTTGTCGTATGCACATGTAATCTTACTGTCTGACTTTTTTGCCAATGCACCCACAAAGATACTTGCCAAATTAAGCAATCTGTTTTCATAAATAAAAAATCAGGACATAATCCATAATAATGGGCGGGTAACTCCCGTACATTTTGCCTATTTTGATAAAAATAAGCTTGAAGTATGCCATACTTTTTTTCTTTTTTTATCAGACCGTGTACAATCTCCCGATAATGGATTCTTTGTTGTTCAACAATAGAAAAATAGCGGCGATGAAAATATTTCGCACACTTGGGAAACTGAAGCACTTCTTTTAAAGACAGATCACATTTTTCCTTTTGCCATATTTTCGTCAAATAGTGGGTCTTCTTATTTCTTCTAAGATGTTCAATGTGAAATTGGAGTCGTAGTTGCTGTTTGTGTACATCTAACTCCCAAAGCGCGTACCCTAAACGCAGATAATAATAGAAAAAAGCTTGTGTGCTTCGTGGCAGCCTGCTGTGTAGAAAAAACTTTTCCCCTACCATCCAAAAAACCTCATAACCATATTTTTTATAATTTTCTGTTCTTTTTAGCAGCATCTCCAAAGAAATTGGGCTACATTGAAACTCAATGGCATAGTGTCCTTCAATTAGCAAATCCGGTCGTTGCTGCAAATCGGGTAAATAGGCTTCAAGTTGATAGCTCAACCCTTGCTCTTGACACCATTCTTTTAGTAGTTGCTTTCCTAATAAGTGCTCAGGTGTTTCTCCTTCTGTATAAGCCTCACACGCCTCTTTTCTTAAATGAGCAAAATGTGCTCTCTTGTGTGGTCCCGCTCTCAAAATAACAATCTGGTGGCAGGCTAGACATCGATACCTTGATCTTCTTGTTGAAGAAGATTGCTTAGCCAACGCACTAACGACTTGTCCTTTCTCATTTTCAGCCAGTAACATGTTCTCACCTCTGGTTTTAAAATACGCACTTTATCTTGTTTATCTTTAATTTTATTTAAGTTGCCTAAGCTAAATTGACAGTTCTTTTGGCAACAGTTAGAATAAGTGTAATTGTTTTAAATCAATCTTGTCATTTACGCGTCTCAACAATAGTTTTACAGAAAGGGTGTCCCTAATTTTGAAACGTTCTTATGCACCAAAATTTTTAAATCGTCGGATGGGCTTTTTTCTCCTAATGGTTTTCTTATTTTGGCTAAAAACATGTTTTTCCTATCTTTTTGAGTTTAATTTAGGCATTGAAAGTATCCAGCAGTACCTCATCTTGCTGATTAATCCTTTTCCTACTGCCTTTTTAATTTTTTCGATTGCGTTATACATAAAAAGTCCGAAAAAAGCTTATACTACACTCTTTATTTTATCCTTATTAACGACTATTTTGTTGTTCTCAAATGTGGTTTACTACCGCGAATTTTCTGATTTCATCACTGTCAATACTGTTCTAAGTACGGGAAAAGTTTCTGCTGGGCTTGGAGAGAGCGCATTAAAATTATTTAGACCCTATGATGTTTTTTATTTTCTGGACTACATCCTCTTAATTTTCTTGTTTGTCCGGAAAAAAATTAAACTGGATGCTTCTCCTGTCGTTATCCGGAAAGCATTCGCTATCACCTCGATGTCTTTATTACTTTTCTCCATTAATCTTTCACTTGCTGAAGCTGATCGTCCTGAGTTATTAAAGAGGACTTTTTCAAGAGATCATATTGTCAAATATTTGGGCATCAATGCTTTTTCAGTATATGATGGGGTTCAAACTTACAAATCTAATCAAAACCGAGCCCAAGCCAAAGAGAGCGACTTAGTTTCTGTCCAAAAATATGTCAATAGTCATTATGCTGCTCCAGATCAGACAAAATTTGGTATCGCCAAAGGTAAAAATGTGATTTACATCCATTTAGAAAGCTTCCAACAATTCCTGATTAATTACAAACTAAAAGACGCAAATGGCGTTGAACATGAAGTGACACCTTTTTTAAATAGTATTTTCAAAGATAAAAGCACCTTTAGTTTTACTAATATCTATCACCAAGTCAGCTCTGGAAAAACGAGTGATGCGGAAACTCTTTTGGAAAACTCGTTATTTGGTCTTTCTCAAGGTCCACTGTTTACACAACTAGGGGATAAAAATACGTTCCAAGCCGCCCCAGCGATTCTTAGTCAAAAGGCTGGCTACACAAGCGCAGTTTTCCATGGAAATGCTGGAACTTTTTGGAACCGAAACGAGACTTACAAACGTTTTGGCTTTAATTACTTTTTTGATAGCAGTTATTACAATGTAACCTCTGATAATACTTCCCAGTATGGTTTGCATGACAAAGAACTGTTCAAACAATCGATTCAATACTTAGAGCATTTGCAACAGCCTTTTTATACAAAATTCATTTCTGTTACCAACCATTACCCTTATCCTGAATTTAAAGGAGCAGAAGCCGGATTCCCACTTGCTCAAACAAGCGACTCAACAATTAATGGGTATTTTGCAACAGCAAACTATTTAGACAAATCAATCGAAGAGTTCTTTAATTATTTAAAAGAAAGTGGCCTCTATCAAAACTCAATGATTGTTTTTTACGGAGATCATTACGGGATTTCTAAAACTAGAAATCCTGATTTAGCCGAACTTTTAGGGAAAACAAAAGATACTTGGACTGATCTAGATGATGCAAATATGCAAAAAGTTCCGCTAATGTTCCACATTCCAGGTAGAACAGACGGATCCGTTTCGAGTGTTTACGGCGGGCAAGTGGATGTATTGCCTACTTTACTACACTTACTTGGCGTTGATACCAAAAATTATTTCCAGTTGGGCCAGGATTTATTTTCAAAAGACAACGAACAATTAGTTGCCTTTCGAAATGGTGATTTCATCACGCCAAAATACACGGTACTTGGTGATAGTATTTTTGATAATGCGACCAGTACATTGATGACCACACCATCCAACGAAGTCAAAGCAGAAGTCAAAGCCTTACGTAAAAAGGTGGAAAAACAACTTTCCACCTCAGATGCACTGAATACAGGGGATTTACTTCGCTATGCTGATAATGGCTTTAAAGCAGTTAATCCTGCCAATTATAATTATAAAAATCAATTAGAGCAGTTAACAAAAATTGAAAAACAAAAAGGTGCTAAATCAACCAGCATCTATTCTGAGAACCACAATACTTCAACCGTTGATCTTTATAAAACCAAAACCTACGAACAATATTTTGGTCCAAGTACAGCCACACAAAATAAATAAAAATAAAAAAGCATCATGCAAAGAAATAACTTTGTGTGATGTTTTTTTGTCGTGTCTCTTAGCCTTTTTATAAGTTTAGTTCTTTTTTCATATTTTATTCACAACTACCTTTTATAATGAAACTAATCAAAGGTGGTGGGAAAATGACGAGACTTCGATATGCTTTTGCTAGCGTTAGATATCATAAAAAAAGTGGCTATCTGCTATTTTTATTTTACTGTTTGATCCTAACACTTTCAACTTTTTGCTTGAGCCTCATTCAAAGACAACTCAATGTCATTGCTGCCGTAAAAGATCGTTGGAATGTCTTTCTTCAGTCTTTTCCTTCTGCCAAAACTAGTATTTTTAACCAAGTACAATTATGGAATAAGGAAGTACTTAAGAATTATATTTTTATCGGACTTTTTTCTATCCTATTTTTTTTAATTGTATTCTTACTAGTTAATTTTAAAATACAATCACAACGAAAAAGGGAAATTGAATCCCTAGAATTCTTAGGACTAAAGCCTTATCAAATGACGCTACAATTTATTTTAGAACTATTTTTACCTTTACTATATAGCTTTTTTACCCTTATTACATTCGCTTTACTGTTTTCAAATTTTTTCGTTTCCACTATCAACCAGAGTAACGATTATATTTTGAATCAGCATGATGCCTCTATGAATAAAGTTGCATTAGAAGTCCATAGTGCCAATCAGAGCCAACAAGCTTTTTTGTCTTTTAATCAGTATTCATTTCTAAACGTTGAAAATCATCAAACTAGTTTGGCTGAATTACAACTCTATCTAGCCCTGATAGGGAGTTTTTTAATCATTAGCTTCAGCTCGATCCTTGTTTCATTCATTAGTTCTTTCACCTATATTCATTACTTACGCAAAAAAATCTAGAAAGGAGTTTATTATGAATATCAAACCACTTTGTTCCTCTAATACATCTGGATTTACGATTGTCGTTGCATCGATTGATCGTATTCATTTTTATTTTAACCAACTTAGAAAAGAAAGTTTAAGTTGTCCTGAGCAAATCGTATTAATTCAAAAAGAAACTTCCTTTTTGCCTTTCCTAACCCTTCATGACAATTTGCTTATTGGACTCAAAAAAGAGGCCAAGTCTCAGTTGAAAAACTGGCTCTCTTTCTTCCAACTTGATATGCAAACCTTACAAAAGTCCTCTGACCAGATAAAGGAGCTAGATTTACTGAAATTACAGTTAATTCGAGCGTTATTAACAAAAAAAACAAAAATTTTTTTAAATCAATCGCTTGATTGCTTGTCTGTATACGAAATCCAACAAATTCTTCCTACACTTCATAACCTTAGTCAACAAGCAGGTATTCATCTCGTTTTATTTACACAAAATCCTCAAATTGCCAAAACTTCTTTTTGTGATTGCTGTATTCATGAGCCTAGTAACAAAAGCAATGTAGAAAAAGTTGGGACAAAAACATGCCCTTCTGATAAATAAACCGAAGTTTCTTCTGTTTATACCCTTTATTCAGATACTAAAAGCCTGAAACATAACTTTTGAGTTATGTCTCAGGCTTTTCATTTTTTATTGGTTCGACATCAGGAAATGCAATTTTAAAGGTTGTACCAACCTCTTTTTGACTGTCAACTTCAATTTTTCCATGATGCAATTTCACTAACTGATGCACAATGGAAAGACCTAATCCAGATTCTCCGTACTTCGTATTTTTCCTTGAAGGATCTGCTTTATAATATCGATCCCAAATATTTTGTACTTCGTCTGGCGTCATGCCAATGCCTGTATCTGATATACTGATAACCGTTTCCAAATACCCTTTTTCAACCAAAATGGTAATAGTTCCATTTTGGGTAAACTGAATCGCATTTTGAATGATATTCACCATAATCTGCACAAAACGATCATAATCAGCATATACCTCAATCTCTTCATCTGCTATCAGCACTAACTGATCTGAAGAAGCTTCTGCCTTGCCACTTAGTTGATCAACCAAACTTTTAAGCGTTTCTGTGGCGCTGAATTTTTGAATGACCATACTAATCTGGTTCGTACGTATTTTTTCGTAGTCTAAATTTTCATTAACCAATCGGATTAAGCGATTGGTTTCATTTTGCATGAGTTCAATACATTTTTTCTTTTGATTTTCAGGAATTGCGTTGTACTCCAAGCCTTCTAGTAAGCCGTTGATTGTCGTCAATGGTGTTCGCATCTCATGCGCCGCATCTGCCATAAATTGCCGTCTTAGCTCCTCTTGATGCTCTATTTCTTCATGTGAGTCTTGCAGTGCCACTGCCATCTTATTAAAGTCCTCTGCCAACTCATCTAACTCGTCATTCTCTTTCGTTTCCAAATGAATATCAAAATTTCCATGTGCGATTTGATGGGTCGCCTTTCGCATCCGATTGATTCGATTCACTTGGAATTTTGCCAAGATATAACTAACAATTAGCGCAATAATAATGGAAAGAAAGAAGCCCTTGAGCATGTTTCCGGTTAAGTTTTTAAGACTTCCCTCTACACTGCTAACAGGTTGTGTCACCATGACCGCGCCACTAAAACTTGGGACGGCTTCCCCATTGACCACAGACCATTCAAACAGCGGGGTAATCACCATCGCCAAGCGAATGTCTTTTAATTTCCCAATCATTTTAACCGACTTGCCGGACTTGACTGCATTCCAATCGCTCGTTGAAACGTATTCTTTTTTTAGCGTGCCTGCGTTGGGATAACTAACCGTACGATTACTATTAATATAATAAAAATCAACATTGTCCCCATTAAGAACTAAACTAGACATCCGCAATGAGCTAATCAAACGCTCACTGTAAAGCGAGCCATCACTGTATTGTGCATTTTTTTTGGCAGTTTCTGCATAATTAATGAGCTGTTGATAACTATTTTCTACCATTGTTTTTTTAGTGAACTGTGTAAAAGAGATTGCAACGACGATTAGTATTGTTAAAATAATAGCCAAAAAAGCAATCATTTGTTGAAATAAGTATCTCATTGATTTCCGACTCCAGAATCATCAAACTTATAGCCTACTCCCCAGACCGTTTGAATAATTTGTGGACCTACCTTCTCAATTTTTTGACGCAATTTCTTGATATGTGCATCAACGGTTCGTTCATCCCCAAAGTATTGGTAGTCCCAGACCAGTTCCAGCAATTGATCTCTTGAAAAAACTTGTCTTGGTTTTTTGGCTAATGTAAAGAGCAAATCGAACTCTTTTGGTGTTAGTCCTGAAACAATGTTCCCATCCAAATAGGCTTCACGTGTCTTCGTATTCATCTTAAAATGATCCGTCACCACATCAAATGGTTGATTAGCAGTCGTATCTTCCCCAGTTGGCTTTTCCGCATTCTCTACTCGACGATGAAGCGCCTTGATTCTGGCAATCAGAGTCAACGGACTAAAAGGCTTGGTCACATAATCATCCGCTCCCATCTCCAGACCAATCACTTGATCGCTTTCAGAGTCTCTTGCTGTAAGCATGATAATTGGAACGCTTTTAGAAATCTTGCGAATCTCACGACATACCGTCACACCATCCAGTGTTGGCAAATTTAAATCAAGCGTCACCATATCCCACTTGGAAGGTTGTCCTAAAAAGGCATCTAATCCTTCTTTGCCATCATATTTAAATGTTGCTTCCCATCCTTCATTTAAAAAGAACATTTGCATCATTTCAGCAACAGATTCATTATCTTCAATCATTAATACATTCATTTTTCTCCCTCATTTCCAGAAAATGATTTCATTTGTTGTTCATCAATAGCCTGTAGTTCATAGGCATACTCGGTAAGCTTCTTTTCCGTTACAATAAAAATAGGCATAATTGGAAAAACGAGGAGCAACATTTCAATGATAAAAAAATTGGTCCAGCCAAAGTACTTTAGTATGCAACCAATAATTGCCATCACCACCCCAATAAATAACAGCATTGAGCTACTTACCTTTTGAGCATATTTCCACAGACGTTCATCCTGTCTTGCCAACGGTGAGCCGTAGCCGTATAATTTGATGTCATATGGTGCGGGTAAAATCCTAAAGAGAAGTCCCACCACAACTAAAATACATCCTACAAATAAAAAAATCATCTCTACGTCCCCCTAATCTTTCTTTCAGTATACTCTATTCAAACATTCATCGGCAAATATTTCTCTGCTTTTTTATGGAAGTCTGCTCTTTTTTTTGCTAAGATGAAACTATCGGAAAATAAAGGAGTCCTAGCTACTATGCAAACTATTAAAGCGTTAACTTTTTTTGACTTAGATGGCACATTACTTGACGAGCATTCAAAAATCACACCTGAGATTGCAGAGGCCATGGTTCAATTGCGTAAAAATGGAGTCATGCCGATTATTGCGACTGGCCGAACAAATTGTGAAATTCAAGATACGCTTGATAAGACTGGTATTAATTCAGTTATCTCAATGAATGGACAATACGTGCTTTTTGACGGAAAAGAAATTTACAGTAGTCAATTATCACCTGAAACTTGTGCCAAAATGTTAAAACTTACCCAGGCAAATGGTCATGACTTAGGCTTTTATAATGCTAATAAAATTGCGGTTACTCAGCATAATTCTTTGGTGAAAAAAACGTACAACTTAATTCATTCCGATTTACCTGAAATTCAGCCAGATTTTTATGAAAAAGAACCCGTAAATATGTTATTAGTCCTATCAGAAGATCAAACAACTGACCCGATTTATTTTGAGGCCTTTCCAGATTTAACTTTCTTCCGTAATGGGCCCTACTCAATTGATACAATTGCTGGTGATGGTTCAAAAGGAAACGGCGTCCGAAAACTGATCGAAAACTTAGGCCTTGAAGATGTTCCGACATATGCTTTTGGTGATGGTAGCAATGATATTGACTTATTCCTAGCATGCGAAAATCGTATCGCAATGGGAAATGCCATTCCTCAGTTAAAAGAAATTGCAACTCACATTACAACCAAAAATACCGATCACGGAATTGTCAATGCTTTGAACCATTTTCACTTATTATAAGCCATAGAAAAAGAAGCTAAGAAATCCGCTGACGGACTTAGCTTCTTTTATTTTACTTGAAATATATGAAATTTTTATGAAAGAATCATAAAGCAATTTCACTTTAAAACCCAATCCACCCTCCAACGCAGTAAGTCACAATCATCGTAAGCATTCCAACAAAGCAATTCCGGATGACCGCGGGTAAAATGGGGGCCTCACCTAAATAGCTGCTGATATAGCCAGTAATCGCTAATGCGATGCCCACAATAAAAAAGGTACCACCAATTTTAAAAGCACTCGGTAGGAGTAAAATGGCAATAAGTGGCAGTAATGCTCCCAACGAAAAAGAGACTAGAGAAGACAGTGCCGCACGCCAAGGATTTACATATTCTTTTGGATCAATGCCGTACGTCTCTTTTGCATGGATCTCTAGTGGTGCTTTTTGCATAAGTTCTTTTGCTACTTGCTGTGCCAATTCATTGGACAGACCTTTCTCGACATAATCTGCCGCTAGCTCTTGCTCTTCTTTCAGAAAATTTGTTTTTAACTCTTGTTTCTCTTGCACAATAATGGCTTTTTCAGTGTCCCTTTGTGTACTAACTGATACATATTCACCACCAGCCATAGAAAATGCTCCTGCAACCAACGATGCAACACCCGAAATCATAATTGTAGGTAGATGATTGGTCGCACCTGCAACCCCAAGTACGGTCCCCGCAACAGAAACAATCCCATCGTTTGCTCCCAAAACACCTGCTCTAAGTACGTTTAGCTTCTGACCCAAGTTTTCTTTTTTCATTTTCAACCCTCTTTCCAAATAATAGTATACCATTTTTCAACTATTGATTTCCCCCATTATTTCCCGCAAAAAATCAGATGAATATTTGATCCTTACATAAATATCATTTTATAATACCATTTATCACTTGACACATTCTCCATAGTTTGACATGCTAAGAGAATAAGAATAATGAAAAGGACGATGTCTATTTTATGGAAATTTTCAAAAAAATAAAATTAAGAAAAGTCTTATTTGCTTTTCTTGGAGTCGCCATTCTCGCACTAGGCGCTTCTATTTTAAATGTTGCTGGCGTAGGTTTAGATCCTAATACAGCTATGAACAGCGGGATTAGTAGTAAATTGGGAACTTCATTAGGAATTTTTCAATTATGCGCTAATGCGGTTATCCTATTATTTGTTTTTATTTTTGGACGAAAGTTGATCGGAATTGGAACCGTCATCAATATGGTATTAGCGGGATTCTTAATTGATGGCTTCTCTTCACTTTATTACAAGTTATTTTCCTTTCAAATGACATTTACCTATCAAGTAATCTATCTCATCGTTGGTGTACTCCTCTTTACATTAGGTGCCTCTTTGTATATGTCAGCGAATTTAGGCAATGCTCCGTACGATGCAATTGCTCCAATTATTGTGGAGAAAACAAATTTTGAATACCGCAAAGTTCGGGTTTGTCAAGATGTGATTGTCGTGATTATTGCTTTTTGTTTCAGTGGTCCAATTGGCGTGGGAACAGTTATTAATGCCTTTTTCACGGGTCCGTTGATTGATTTTTGGAATAAAAAAGTTAGCCATCCTTTAATTGGTGAATAATTTTATTAGTACAAGACAACTCTTTTATGTGTCTTGTACTTTTTTATTTTTTCTAGGTTAATTTATGGTATCATTAAAATAAAATAGACAGGTTGAGCGTTTAAATGCGCTCTTTCTGCAAGTTATTCGTTGAACTAAAGGAGATTACTTCATGATATTGATTCGTTTGATCATCATCGCTACAATGATTTTTTTTACCGCTCTATTTGTAGCGTCTGAATTCGCTCTCGTTAAAATTAGAACGAGTCAGCTTGAGCGATTAAAAGATGAGGGCAACAAAAAAGCAAATTTGGCACTCCATGTTACCCACCATTTAGATGAATATTTAAGTGCTTGTCAGCTTGGAATAACATTGACTTCGTTGGCTATTGGTTGGTTGGGAGAAAGTACTATCGAAAGCTTATTGCATCCTTTCCTTTCTTATCTGCCTATACCTGCTTCTGTGTTATCGCTTATTTCACTTGTCCTAGCCTTTTTAGTTGTGACTTTCGTGCACGTTGTTATCGGGGAGTTAGTGCCGAAATCCTACAGCATTAGCAAAACAGAGACCGTCGTTTTAGCAGTTGTGCACCCCCTGCATCTCTTCTACAAGATTACCTACCCTTTTATTTGGTTATTAAACCACGCGGCTAATGCAACTGGAAAGCTCTTTGGTATTCAGATGGTCGCTGAAGGAGATGAAACACATACCGAAGAAGAATTGCTGTACATTGCTACAAATAGTTATCGTAAAGGAGAAATTAATCGCGATGAATATGTTTATTTGAATAATATTTTCGAATTTGATGAGCGGATGGCAAAAGAAGTGATGACCAATCGTACTGAAATGGAAGTACTTGAAGCCGATACTTTGATTGAGCCTGCCCTGCATTTTGCCATTAACAAAACGCACTCTCGCTATCCTGTTATTGGTGAATCAAAAGACGAAATCATGGGCTATGTCACCTTACAACAATTAGTCAAAAGCTCTTTTGCCAAGGTTAAAGTTCCTTTGACTGTAGCAGACATTGCAAAAGAGCCGATTATCATGATTGAGACCATCCCTATCAAACAATTGCTTAAAGAAATGCAAAAATCACACAAGCATCTCGCTATTTTAATTGATGAATACGGTGGCACTAGTGGATTAGTTACAATTGAAAATATATTAGAGGAAATTGTCGGTGACATTCAAGATGAGGCGGATAAAGAGCCGATTAAAATGAAGAAGATTGCACAAGATAGTTATTTAGTAGATGGACGGGTTGAAATTGAAGATATTGAAAAACTCTTTGATACGGTTTTAAAAGAAACAAACGGTATTATTAGTATTGGTGGGTATATTAGCAATTTATACCATACTGAAATCTGTGAAGGTTTTTCCGTCACACTGCATCACCTTCGTTTTACTGTAACAGATTACGAAAATCATGTGATTCAGCAACTACGAATCGAAAAATTGCCAGAAGAAACTGAAGACACAGAAAAAAGCAGGGAGAGCAAATAATGCTCTGCCTGCTTTTTCTAGTAAAATTTCCTATTTCCAATCAAAATAAGGAATCTTATGTTGACTTAATTTACTAATTTCTGTTTTTCTATCCTCCGCACAATGAATCAACTCTTCTGAAAAATTTTCTAATACTAGACGTCCACCTTTGTAAGCAAATCCTCCCATTTCATGCGTTTCTTCGGGTGCTAGAATTACCTGCCTATGCGCGATATTTTTGAAAAATTCTTCTACTAGATAGTTTGGTAGATAAAAATAGTTTTGGGCACAAAAAGACTGCAAATAAACATAATCATCAATCGTAATATAGCAATCATCAAAGCTATCAAAACTGACATACTCTTCCATGTACAAAGATCTCTTTTGAGTAATTTCATTAATTTTACGATTTAAGAGCATCAACGTCTCCATCTCTTTCTTTTTTTCTTGAAGTTCGATATAACGTTGATATTTCTTATTGTGGTACGATTGATTTACACTCATGCTGATAAAAACAATGAGCGCTCCTATACAAACTGATATAATTTCAAGCATTAGACTCTTCCCTCACTACTTTTTTTTCATTATACCATTTTTTACTCGTTTTTTCTTCAAACAAATCAATTGACCTTTATTGACCAATTGTGTACACTTTTCTTATGACTTCCTTCTTTTTTTATGTTAAAATGAGGAAGATTTCTTATCTTAAGGAGGATCCTACAATGAATTTAATTCCTACAGTAATTGAGCAGTCCGCTCGAGGCGAACGCGCTTATGATATTTATTCAAGACTATTAAAAGATCGTATCATTATGTTAAGTGGAGCGATTGACGATAACGTTGCAAATTCCGTTATTGCTCAGCTTCTATTTTTAGATGCACAAGATTCAGAAAAAGACATTTTTATTTATATCAACTCTCCAGGAGGAAGTGTTTCTGCTGGACTTGCCATTTACGATACCATGAATTTTGTCAAAGCAGACGTTCAAACCATCGTACTAGGGATGGCTGCTTCTATGGGAAGTTTCTTACTTACTGCTGGTACAAAAGGCAAACGTTTCGCATTACCTAATGCAGAAATCATGATTCATCAACCGCTTGGTGGTGCTCAAGGACAAGCAGCTGAAATCGAAATTGCTGCAAAACATATTCTAAACACACGAGAACGTTTAAATAAAATTTTGGCTGAACGTACTGGACAACCTTTAGAAGTCATTGAACGCGATACAGACCGTGACAACTTTATGACGCCTGAACAAGCAAAAGAATACGGTTTGATTGATGAAGTAATGATCAATAGTTCTGGGCTTAATGCCTAATCAAAAGGAGCGATAGTCATGGATACAAGTGTCATTCAACCCAAATTTGTAACAGATACTGTTGGCATTAAGATTGGACAATCTAATGCACCCATAAAGTTGATTGAATTTATCAATTTACGTTGCCCTTTTTGTAAAAAATGGTTCACAGAATCAAAAGAAATACTTGATGATGCTCTAAAAAAAGGCAAAGTCCAACGTGTAATCAAACTTTTAGATAAGGATAAAGAATCCTTACAACGGGGAAATGTGATGCATCATCATGTTCCAGCTCAAGCGCCTGACTTAGCCTATGTGGCAATTGAAAAGATTTTTGCGGTCCAAGATGAATGGGCAGAGCAGTCTCTGACAGACGTTGCAGACTATGCAGAAAATAAACTGGGCTTACCCTTTTGTGAAGACCAAGTTTTAAGTACTAGCATTCGTAAAGAAGCTGAGCAGGCAACGATTCAATTTGTTCCAACCTTAATCATTGGAGAGACGATTTTTGATGAATCCCTCTCTCTTGAAGAACTAGTCCAACTCATCGAGCAATAAAAAGAAAGAGCCTGAAAGATAACTAAAAAGTTATCTTTCAGGCTCTTTCTTTTTATGTTTCTTTTAACTTATTCATCAAATAAGATAAACTCTCGGTACTTGTAAGCAAAAATGGATAGGATAATATTAAGTCCAATCATCGATATTCTATGACTGCCTCCTTGTGCTGGGACATCACTTACTTCGTAGTATAACTGAAACTTGGAATGTGTACTCAAAAAGCTCTTACCAAAAGCGGTAACGGAGCAAATAGGTACCTTACTCATGTTTAGATACTTGATTGTATTTTTTATTGCGGGTGTATTTCCGCTTAAAGAAGTAATGATTACCATATCCTCAGAATTTAAGGTTTGGCTGATGATTTCGAAATTGGTTTCACCAGAAATCAAAAAGTTGGTTCGTCCAGATAAAAAAAGGCTATTGGCGAACTCCTTAGAATAATTATTTTGCGTAAAACCGGTTGCATAAATAAATAGCCCTCTTGCATTTTTTATTTTATCTAATAAAGGATAAAAATTGACTTGCTCAGAGTAAAGAAAGGTCTCATTGATGACGTCTTTAAGTCCGCTGATTAAATCTGTTGGCTCTGTCGCTACTTGCTTCATCTCTTGCGCAATCGCATACTTCATTTCAGCAAAGCCGCGAAACCCTAATTTTTGAGCCAAGCGAGAGACGGAGCTTTTGGATGACAATGTTTGTTCGGCAAATTCCACTGCAGACATGTTTATTACCTCGTGCTTATGTTCTTTGATATAAAAAGACATTTCTTTTTCATTATCAGTTAGTAAATCAAAATTTAGCTTTACTTGGTCAGCCACTAGACACTTTGGGCTAGACTTCAAATCATAGGGCGAATTCCCAAGTGAAGTCTTCCTAATGGGTAAAAAAAATGTACAAAAAAGTAGAATCACTTTTTTATACATTTTCACTTTCAGTATTATTACATGCAGTCAATGACTTAATAGATTCCTTTTTATGTAAAGAATCTAGTAGGTTTCAAGCAATGTGCTTTATGGACAATACTTTTTATTCTTCTTTTTTTAACTTTTCTGCATACTCATTTAGTTTTCGAATTCGATGATTGATGCCTGACTTTGATATAGGCCCACTCGGTGCAGCCTCGCCCAACTCTTTCAGACTTAAATCTGGGTATGCTAGTCTTAACTCTGCAATCTCTTTAAGTTTTTCAGGTAAGGCTTCCAAACCAACTGACTGTGCGATAAATTGAATATTTTCAACTTGTTTAGAAGCCGCATCAATCGTTTTATTTAAATTTGCGGTTTCACAATTAACAAGGCGATTAACAGAATTTCTCATGTCTCTTACAATTCGAACATCTTCGAATTTTAACATTGAATTGGTTGCACCAATTAGAGTTAAAAAATCCGCAATCTTTTCTGCTTCTTTTAAGTAGGAAATATAACCATTTCTTCTTTCTAACGTTCGGGCATTTAACCCATAATAATTCAACATATCACAAATATCTTGATTGTGTTCTTCGTATAATGAGTAGATTTCTAAATGATAGCGGCTTGTTTCTGGATTATTAACGGATCCCCCCGCCAAAAAAGCTCCTCTTAAGTACGAGCGCATTTTTTGGGCATTTCCCATAATCGAAGAAGAAACATGGGTGACAAACATCATGCCATCCATGATATCCAAATCCATCAAAATATTTTGTGTATCTTGTTTTAGACGAACAATATATATATTATTTTTTTTGAGTTTCATTTTTCGGCGCACTAGCAACTCACTTCTGACTTGATAATGATCTTTTAATAAACTATACAATCTTCTAGCAATCGCTGCATTTTCAGTTTGAACGTTTAAAATCATTTGGCGATTTGCAAGTGAGACTGCACCATTCATCTTGATCAAAGCAGCTAGTTCCGCCTTGGCGTGTTCTTTATGAACTTCAAGAGTGGTTAGCTCCTTTTTTACATCAGAGGCATACGACACTGGTCTATCTCCTTTCTATCACTAATACGATGTCCCAAATACTAAACGAAAGAGCTCCTCCACTACTTTTTGGCCATCATGAAATACACCGCCATTTTTAAGCTCGAGAAAATCCGCCGATATGACACGACACCCCTGTTCCCTAAGTCCATTAAAATCATGTGCGACTTGAACTAAGTATTCATCATATTTTTCTGCATTCATATAGCCTTGAGGTACTTTTTCGGTATTTACTAAAACCGTATTGATAAAAGGAGTTTTCAAATGATGATTTAAGACCCGGATATGATCTGCATCAGAAAAGTATTCCGTTTCGCCTTTTTGTGTCATTATATTACAAATATAGACTACTTCTGCCTTAGTTTTTTTGATTGATTCCGCAATTTCTTCGATGACTAAATTGGGCAAAATACTCGTGTACAGACTTCCTGGACCAAGTACAATCATATCTGCTTCTTCAATTGCAGTTACGACTTTTCTTGAGGCAATTGGTTTTTCAGCATTATAGGTATTGGTTACATATACGTAATCAATCTGCTTACGTTCTAAAGCGATTTTAGATTCTCCTGATTCTTCAGTTCCATCTTTATATTTCGCATGTAAGGTCAAAGAATTTTCAGAGGCTGGATAGATATGCCCATCCACATGCATAATTTTAGAGAGTAACTGAATGGCTTCATAAGTGCTATTTCTCATTTCAGAAAGTGCTGCAATAATCAAATTACCAATTGTATGATCCGCCAAAAATTGATCCTCTTGCTTAAAGCGATATTGAAAAATATCTTCATAGATTTGTGGCATATCCGAAAGAGCAACCAATACATTTCTTAAGTCACCCGGAGGTGCTATATTGATACTCTCTCTCAGCTTGCCACTGCTTCCCCCATCGTCGGCTACCGTCACAATCGCCGTGATATCTGCACTTTGATCTCTCAAACTTTTTAGTATTACGGGTAATCCTGTCCCACCACCGATGATGACAATCTTGGGTTTTCGGATTCTATATGTTTTCATGAACGATTCACCGTCTCTTTTCGCTTCGCTTTATCTCGGTGGGTAATATTGACGTGATACTCATTGCCCAGTTCTTTCCCCATTCGTTCAGCAAGTGCGACAGAGCGATGTTGCCCGCCAGTACAGCCAATAGCAATGGTCACGTTATTTTTTCCTTCTTTTTTATATCCAGGTAGAATGCTATCAATCAGTGCTTTAAATTTATGATAAAACTCTTGTGTTTCAGCAAAACTCATAACATAGTCATACACGGGTGCATCTTGCCCGTTTAAAGGTCGTAGCGCATCCACATAATGAGGATTCGGTAAGAAACGAACATCCATGACAATATCTGCATCAATAGGAAGACCGTATTTAAACCCAAAAGAGAGCATCTCTACTCTAAAAGTATGGGTATCTGTGGTTTTAAACTCTTTCATAATCCGCTCACGTAGTTCTCTTGGAGCTAAGGAAGTCGTATTAATGATTGTCTGTGCATACACTTTCGTTTCTTCAAGAAGCGCTCTTTCTTTTCGGATACCTTCTGTTACAAGCCCGTCCATGGCTAGCGGGTGTGTTCTTCTTGTTTCTTTGTATCTTGAAACGAGTTCTTCATCCGTCGCATCTAAAAATAAAACTCGCGTATTGATAAAACTAGTATTTTCTAACTCAATTAACATCGCTTGGATTTCTTGGAAAAATGCTCGGGAACGAAGATCAATAACAAGCGCAATTTTGCTAACTTTGCCTGATTCTTTGATTAATTCCCAAAATTTGGGAACAAGGCTTGGAGGCATATTGTCGATACAAAAAAAACCCATATCTTCAAAACTCTGCATGGCAACGGTTTTGCCTGCTCCACTCATTCCTGTAATAATGACTAATTCTAAGTGATCTGTCGTCATATACTCGCCCTCCTTCTTTATTCCTACTCATTATAACACACCCGGGCGTATCATTGTGTGTGAATTTACTTGGAAGAAACTTACTACTAAAAAAAGCGCTTGAAACAAGTCTTTCTTGCTCCAAGCGCCTCCTTTTTATTTGGCTTTTAAAATTTTTTTCAAATAGCTTCCAGTATAGCTTTCTTTTACTTTAATTATTTCTTCAGGCGTTCCTGTAGCGACGATTGTCCCCCCGCCAGCGCCTCCTTCTGGCCCTAAATCAATAATATGATCCGCAGTTTTGATAACATCCAGATTATGTTCAATTACTAAAACTGTATTTCCTGCATCTACCAATCGATTTAAGACAACTAGTAGTCTTGCAATATCATCTGTATGTAGTCCAGTTGTCGGCTCATCTAGAATATAGAAACTTTTCCCAGAAGATTTTTTATGCAGTTCACTTGCTAATTTCATCCGCTGCGCTTCACCACCTGATAAAGTAGTGGCTGGCTGTCCTAACGTAACATACCCTAGGCCAACGTCAACAATTGTTTGTAATTTTCGTTGAATCTTAGGAATGTGCTCGAAAAAGACAACCGCTTTTTCAACTGTCATATCCAAAATTTCTGCAATGTTTTTTCCTTTATAATGAACTTCTAAGGTTTCAGAATTATAACGTTTCCCATGGCAAACTTCGCATGGAACATATACATCTGGTAGAAAGTGCATTTCAATTTTTAAGATTCCATCTCCACGACATGCTTCACAGCGTCCACCTTTTACATTGAAACTAAAGCGGCCCTTTTTATAACCTCTGATCTTTGCCTCGTTTGTTTTAGCAAACAAATCGCGAATATCGTCAAAAACACTTGTATAGGTTGCCGGATTACTACGAGGAGTCCGACCAATAGGACTCTGGTCAATGTCAATAATCTTCTCAATTTCCTCGTACCCAGTTATTTTTTTATATTTGCCTGGCTTGGCCGAATTCCGATTGATTTTTTGGGCTAGTACTTTTTTTAAAATTTGATTGACTAGAGTACTTTTCCCAGAACCGGAAACCCCAGTCACCGCTACTAGCTCTCCTAGCGGAAACTTCACCGTAATATTTTTTAGGTTGTTTTCACTAGCGCCTGAAATTTGAATCGCCTTTCCGTTGCCTTTTCGCCTTTCTTGAGGAATTCCTATCGCTTTTTTTCCTGATAAATATTGTCCCGTCAAAGAATGAGGATTTTTTTCAACTTCAAGCGGGGTGCCCGCGGCTATTACTTCGCCACCCTTAGCCCCTGCACCAGGACCAATATCAATGAGGTAATCTGCTTCGCGCATTGTGTCTTCATCATGCTCAACAACAATTAGTGTATTGCCTAAGTCTCTCATTTTCTTAAGAGAAGCAATCAGACGATCATTGTCTCGCTGATGCAGGCCAATCGAAGGCTCATCCAGAATATAAAGGACACCTGATAGATTGGATCCAATTTGCGTAGCTAGCCTAATACGTTGGGCTTCTCCTCCTGATAAAGTTCCAGCCGTTCTGCTTAGCGTTAAATAATCTAGGCCCACATTTTGTAAAAATGACAGGCGGTCTAACACTTCTTTTAGTATTGGACGTGCAATCGCCAATTCATGCTCTTTTAGCTGCAAATCTTTGAAAAAGTCCGCTGCATCAGAAATTGAGAGATTGCTGACTTCCCCCAAATGCTTTTGGTTAATTTTCACACACAATGCTTGCGGATTCAGGCGATAACCATGACACGTTTGACAGGGTAATTCTGTCATATATTGTTTCATTTGATCTCTGGTAAAATCACTATTTGTTTCGTGGTATCTTCGCGTGATATTTGGCAGAACCCCTTCAAAAGGCACTTCTACATCACGAATTCCACCGAAATCATTTTCATAGTGAAACTTAAAGATTTGCCCATTGGAACCATTCAACACGAGAGCTTGATCTGTTTCGGATAACTTTTCAAAAGGAACGTCCATATCGATAGAAAAAGTTTTACAGGCTTGCGTCAGCATTTGTGGGTAATAGTTGGAACTAATTGGATTCCATGGAAGAATGGCCCCTTCGTTTAATGTTTTGCTTGGATCTGGAACAACCAAGTCTACATCTACTTCTAGTTTCATCCCCAAACCATCACATTCACTACAGGCACCAAATGGCGCATTAAACGAAAACAATCGAGGTTCGAGTTCTCCGACAGTAAAGCCACATAAAGGACAAGAATAGTGCTCGCTAAAGACTAGTTCCTCCTGACCTATGACATCAACAACAACACGTCCTTCTGCGAGATGGAGGGCGCTTTCTAAAGATTCGAATAAGCGTGAGCGAACCCCGTCTTTAACGATAATCCGGTCAATGACAATTTCGATTGTGTGTTTTTTATTTTTCTCAAGCTCTGGCACTTCTGTGATATCATAAATCACCTTATCCACACGAACACGCACAAATCCCTCACGCTTTACTTTTTCGATTATTTTTTTATGTTGGCCTTTTTTTGCAGAAATAATTGGCGCTAAAATTTGCAATTTAGATTTTTCTGGTAAACTCAAAATTCTTTCAACCATTTGATCTACAGACTGGCTGCTGATCTCCATCCCATCATTAGGACAAATTGGATGCCCCACTCGCGCGTAAAGTAAGCGCAAATAATCGTTGATTTCTGTAGCTGTTCCAACTGTTGAACGGGGATTTCGACTGGTAGTCTTTTGATCAATCGAAATCGCTGGACTCAACCCATCAATACTATCCACATCGGGCTTGTCCATTTGACCTAAAAATTGTCTAGCATAGGCAGATAAACTCTCTACATACCGTCTTTGTCCCTCAGCATAGAGCGTATCAAAAGCTAAGGAGCTTTTCCCAGAACCGGAAAGCCCCGTCACTACAACTAATTTATCTCTTGGAATTGTCACATCAATATTTTTTAAATTATGCGCTCGAGCACCATGAATTTGAATTTTATCATTTGCCACTACACATCACCACTTTCTTCTTATTTACTTGATTTCAAATCTAGTACAACATCTCTCAGTGAAGCAGCTTCTTCAAAATCAAGTGCTTTTGCTGCTGCGCGCATTTCTTCTTCTAATTTATGAATCAACACTTCTTTTTCATCTGCTGAAAGGTTGCTGTAATCCAAGTCTTCCTCTTCAATATCTAACTCTTCAACTGCTTTAGATATCTGAATCTTGTCACGAATTGCTTTAATAATCGTTGTAGGCACGATTCCGTGTTTCTCATTATACGCCTCTTGAATAGAGCGTCTTCTCGACGTTTCATCCATTGCTTTTTGCATCGATTCTGTTATGCGATCTGCATACATAATCACTCGACCATCAGCATTTCTTGCAGCTCGACCAATCGTTTGGACAAGGGAGCGCTCACTACGTAAAAAGCCCTCTTTATCAGCATCCAGAATGGCTACCAGCGAAACTTCTGGGACATCTAGTCCTTCTCTTAATAAGTTGATGCCAATTAAGACATCAAATTCTCCCAAACGTAATTCCCGAATAATTTCTGTTCGCTCTAAAGTTTTAATATCGCTATGCAAATAGTTTACTTTGATTCCAAGTTCTTTCAAATAATCCGTCAAATCCTCTGACATTTTCTTCGTCAATGTCGTGATAAAGACGCGTTCATTTTTTTCAATCCGCTGATTGATTTCCCCAACCAAATCGTCTATTTGCCCCATAATAGGACGCACCTCAATCAATGGATCTAATAATCCTGTCGGACGAATAATTTGCTGAATCACTTGATCCGTACGTTCCATTTCATAAGGTCCTGGAGTTGCCGAAACATAGATAATTTGATTGACATGCTCTTCAAATTCACTTAATTTTAGTGGACGATTGTCTAGTGCACTTGGCAAACGAAATCCATGATCAATCAACATTTGTTTGCGCGCCTGATCGCCGTTAAACATGCCTCTAATTTGTGGCAAAGAAACATGCGACTCATCTGCGACAATTAAAAAATCCTTTGGAAAGAAATCCAAAAGTGTGTATGGCGCTTCGCCTTTTTGTCTACCATCCATATGTCTTGAATAATTTTCAATTCCAGAGCAATACCCCATCTCACGCATCATCTCAATATCGTAATTGGTCCGTTGCTCTAAGCGCTGTGCTTCGAGTAATTTCTCTTCTGCTCGTAATGTGTTTAACTGTTCTTTTAGCTCTGCTTGTATCTCTGCAATCGCATGTTCCATATGCGCTTCATTGGTCAAAAAGTGAGTAGCCGGAAAAATAGCAACATGCTCTCTTTCGCCAACGATTTCTCCCGTTAAGGCATCTACTTCTCTAATTTTTTCGATTTCATCACCAAAAAACTCAACACGCAGTGCTTTTTCATCTCTTGATGCTGGAAAAATTTCTACTACATCTCCACGAACTCGAAAACGACCACGTTGGAAATCAATATCATTGCGCTCAAATTGAATTTTCACAAGCTCTTCTAGTAATTGACCGCGTTCTTTTTCCATGCCAACACGGAGCGAAAGGACTTGATCCCGATACTCTTTTGGATCTCCCAAACCATAGATACACGAAACAGAAGCGACTACAATCACGTCTTCTCTTTCAAGTAAGGAGCTTGTTGCAGAGTGTCGTAACTTGTCAATTTCGTCATTGACACTGGCATCTTTTTCTATATAGGTGTCGCTAGAAGGGACATAAGCCTCTGGTTGATAATAATCATAATAGCTGACAAAATATTCAACAGCATTATTAGGGAAGAACTCTTTTAGCTCGGTATACAATTGACCGGCCAATGTTTTATTGTGTGCAAGGACTAATGTAGGCTTGTTGACCTCTTTAATTACGTTGGAGATTGTAAAGGTCTTTCCCGTTCCTGTTGCACCAAGTAGAATCTGCTCTTTACAATGATTTTTTAGATTGTTTACTAATTTTTTTATTGCCTCGGGCTGATCTCCTTCTGGTTGATACTTGGATACTAAATCAAATTGATGCTCAGTTTTATGTTGAATCAACTTATTCCCTCCTAAATTTTTATTTTTGAAATAAAAATAGCCACACTACTCATCTTTCAATTCGTTTTTAATTTTATCACACCGAACATATTTTCGCTAGAAATAACTTTTTCGCGTCAAAACAAGCTTTGATGTCAGCTTTTATCTCATTATAAACAAGTTTTTAATGAGAAATTCATTAAAAACTTGAAATTTCCCTCATATTTATTTTATAATTAGACGATATTCGGAATTAAATTAGGAGGAACATTATGAAGAAGAAAAATATGAAGGGATATTTCCTAGCATTCTTTGCCTGTATGTTTTGCTTTTTATTTGGAGCAAAAGTCAGTAATGCTGCTGAAACATATGTTATCGGGACTGACATAACCTTTGCCCCATTTGAATTTCAAAATTCCAGTAATGAGTATGTCGGTATTGACATCGACCTGCTTAATGCCATTGCAAAAGATCAAGGTTTTTCTGTAAAAATCAAAGCAGTTGGCTTTGATGCAGCTGTACAACAGGTTCAAGCAGGGCAACTCGATGGGATGATTGCCGGAATGACTATTACGGAAGATCGAAAAAAAGCATTTGATTTTTCAACACCGTATTTTGACAGTGGGATTGTCATGGCTGTTTCTAAGACCAATAAATCGGTTAAAGAATATTCTGATTTAAAAGGAAAAACAGTTGGTGCGAAAGTTGGAAGTGAAAGTGCCGATTTTATTCAAAAGAACAAAGATAAATACGGATATAAAGTTAAATTAATCGATACGAGTGATACCCTTTACCAAATGGTGCAAAGCGGGAACTTAGATGCAGTATTTGATGACTATCCTGTTATTGGATATGCGATTAAGCAAGGACAACCACTGAAAATGGTCACACAAAAAGAAAAAGGTGGTAGCTATGGATTTGCTGTGAAAAAAGGGCAAAACCAAGAGTTGTTAGAAAAGTTTAATGCTGGTTTGAAAAAGCTTAAAACAAATGGCGAATACCAAAAAATTGTCAATAAATATGTGGACTCCAATGCAAGTTCTTCAAAAACGGTTGATGAGACAACTTATGCTGGTCTTATAAAAAATAATTACAAGTCATTGTTGTCTGGTTTAGGTAAAACTTTGGGTCTAACCTTTGTTTCCTTTATTATTGCAACGATAATCGGAGTCCTCCTAGGGCTGTTCAATGTTTCTGATAGTAAAATTTTACGTTTTATCGCAACTTTTTACATTGATATCATTCGAGGCATTCCACTACTTGTATTAGCAATGTTCATCTTTATTGGTTTGCCAAACTTAACAGGTATTAAAATCAATGAAATGGTTGCAGGTGTTGTGACCCTTAGTTTAAATGCGGGTGCATACATCGCAGAGATTGTTCGTGGAGGAATCAAAGCTGTCCCAAATGGCCAAAATGAAGCCGCTCGTTCACTTGGACTTTCTTATGGCAAAACCATGCAGAAAATCATTTTACCACAAGCAATTAAGATTATGATTCCATCATTTATTAACCAATTTGTTATTTCGTTAAAAGATACAACAATTTTATCTGCAATCGGATTAGTTGAACTGCTCCAAACTGGTAAAATTATTATCGCTCGAAACTTGCAGAGTTTTAAAGTTTACTTAATTATTTCAGTCATTTACATCGTAGTGATCACAATCTTAACCAAATTATCCAATATTCTTGAAAGGAGAGTCCAAAAAAATGGCTAAAAAAGTAATAGTTGAAAACTTGATTAAAAAATATGGCGATAATACCGTTCTTCGTGGCATCAATACGTCCATTGATGATGGTGAAGTTGTCTGTGTCATCGGGCCTTCTGGTTCTGGTAAAAGTACCTTCTTGCGTTGCTTAAATCGCTTAGAAGAGCCAACAAGTGGGACAATTTTGGTTGATGATTTTGATCTAACAGATAAGAAAACCGATATCAACCTAGTTCGTCAAAATATTGGTATGGTTTTCCAACATTTTAATTTATTTCCGCACTTAAGCGTTCTAGATAATATTACCTTAGCACCAATAGATTTAAATAAAGAATCCAAAGAAGAAGCGGAAAAAACTGCCTTAGAATTACTCGAAATGGTAGGATTAAGTGATAAAAAAGATGTCTACCCTGCTTCTCTTTCAGGAGGACAACAACAGCGGGTTGCGATTGCGAGAGCCCTTGCAATGAAACCTGATATCATGCTGTTCGATGAACCAACCTCAGCGCTTGACCCTGAAATGGTGGGCGATGTACTTGAAGTCATGAAAAAGCTTGCTCATCAAGGAATGACCATGGTCATCGTTACGCATGAAATGGGCTTTGCTAAAGAAGTAGCTCACCGAGTTATTTTTACAGATGGGGGCAACTTTATCGAAGAGGGCTCGCCAAAAGATATTTTTGAAAATCCTCAAAATGAACGAACCAAGAGCTTTCTACAAAAAGTTCTGAATATTTAAGAATTTCTTAAAGACCACATGAAAATGTGGTCTTTTTTTCTTTTTTTTCTAAAAATTAGGCAAATAGCGAGATTTTTTTCTTCTTATCTATTAAACTATAAAGGTGGCTTTGCATATAAAAAAAATACCCCGTTATAAAAAATGGAAAACAGAAAGAGATGGATACACTTTGACAAGAATTATTACAGGAGAAGCACACGGAAAAATCATTTTACTTGGAGAACATTCTGTTGTGTACGGGGAACCTTCGATTGCCATTCCGTTCCCTGCCACTAATCTTCAAGTTCACTTGAGTGCTACTGAAAAAGAGTATCTGATTCATTGTGATTTTTACCAAGGATTAGTAGCTGAAATGCCTGAGCTTTTGGATAGCCTGCAAACCTTGATTCATTTGTGTCTCCAAGAATTAGATCCTAGACATGCTGTCCCTTTTCGTTTAGAGATTCAAAGTTCAATCCCAGCCGAGCGTGGCATGGGGTCAAGTGCTGCTGTTTCTGTAGCAACGGTTAGATCCATTTATAAATTTTTTGGTCAAGAGCTGAAAAAAAGACAGTTGCTAGTGCTCGTAGAAGCTGCTGAAAAAATTACCCATGGCAATCCTAGCGGTCTAGATGCACTCATGACAAGTAGTCACGTCCCCTATTATTTCATAAAAAATAAAACCTGTACCCCACTTCCAATCAATTGTTCAGGAACGCTAATTGTAGCTGATACGGGGATTACAGGTCAGACAAGAGCTGCTGTTAAAAGTGTCGCGCAAAAGATTTCAGGAAAAGACCAGACCACGTATCAGCCAATGATTAAAGAGTTAGGTCTACTTGCTGCTAATGGGAAAAATTTTTTACTAAGTAATCAACCCAAACAATTAGGAAATACCCTCACCAAAGCACATACAATCCTTAGAAAATTAGGCGTTTCCAATGATTCATTAGATGACTTTGTTACAACATCTTTACAAAATGGTGCTTTAGGTGCTAAATTAACAGGTGGCGGTCGTGGCGGTTGTATGATTGCACTTGCCAAAGATCTGTCCACTGCTGAAACTATTACACAGGCCTTAAAAGAAAAAGGCGCCATTAAAACTTGGACTTATGAAATGAGTGAATATAATTGACACAAGGTACCGGACGCTGCCGAGCACACACTAATATTGCCTTAATCAAATATTGGGGAAAACAAGACGAACAACTATTTTTACCTATGAACAGCAGTCTTTCCCTGACGTTAAATGCTTTTTATACAGATACAAAAGTAACGCTTGATCAAGCTCTAAAGCAAGATGTTTTTTTGCTTAATCACCAAAAACAATCCGCGGAACAAACTCTAAAAATTTCTAATTTTTTGGATTTATTCAGACATAAGTATTCCATTTCCGCTAAAATATGTGTAGAAAGTATTAACCACGTCCCAACGGCCGCAGGGCTTGCTTCTTCTGCTTCTGCATTTGCTGCCTTAGCTGGTGCAATAAATGAGGCCGCTCGCTTAAACATCGGGTTACAAGAACTTTCAACTTTTGCCAGACGAGGCAGTGGTAGTGCTACTCGTAGTATTTTTGGTGGGTTTGTTGAATGGCAAAAAGGAACATGCTCTACGGACAGTTTTGCCATTCCGCTTGACGATGCCGCTTGGGACATTGGCATGCTAATCGTCGTTGTAAATCACCGTGAAAAAATAATTTCAAGTAGACAAGGAATGAAGCGAACCGTCGAAACCTCCCCCTTTTATCCTGCTTGGGTTAAAAGCAGTGAGAAAGATTTGGTTGAGATGAAAAAAGCCATCGTGACGAAAGATTTTTCAAAAATTGGAGAACTGGCAGAAAGTAGCGCGTTGAAGATGCATGCAACGATGCTTAGTGCCCAACCTCCTTTTACTTATTTTGAACCTGATAGCATTCGTGTCATCCAACGTGTCCAAGAACTACGAAAAAAAGGGTTGGAATGTTATCTCACGATGGATGCTGGCCCTAACGTAAAAATTCTTTGTCGTTTAACAGATATGGACAAACTAAAGCAAGAGCTCTCAACTGAATTTTCACAAGATCAAATGATTTTATCAGGTGTTGGTTCTGGTATTCATTCATTATCAGAAAACGAGTGGCTACTTAGTAAGAAAGGACTGAAATCATGATTCATGCAAGTGCGCCCGGAAAACTATATATTGCAGGCGAATATGCTGTAATTGAACCTGGACACCCTGCCATTATTGTGGCATTAGATCAATTTATTACCGTTCATCTTAAAGAGAGCAAACATCAAGGCTCTATCCGTTCTGGTCAATACGGAGGGTTATCCATTCCTTGGACTAGAAAAAATGGACAGCTACTAATTGATCAAAGAGAAAATCCTTTTGCTTATATTACTGAAGCTGTCTTAATTACAGAAGAATACGTAAAAGAATTAGGCATTTCTTTGCGCTTTTTCGATTTAGAAGTCGAAAGTGAATTAGACAATACGGATGGAAAAAAATATGGTCTTGGCTCGAGCGGTGCTGTAACAGTTGCGACAATCAAAGCTTTGCTCCTTTTTTATAAAATTCCATTTACATCAACTATTCTTTATAAATTAGCTGCGCTTGCCCATTTGTCGATTAAAAGTAATGGCTCTTTTGGAGATTTGGCGGCTAGTACTTTTGGTGGTTGGATTGCCTATTCGTGTTTTGATAAAAAATGGTTGAGTGAAGAAATTGAAAAAGTTTCTTTGCAAGTTTTACTTAAAGAAGACTGGCCCCAACTTAGAATTCAACCACTACTTCCGCCTGAGGATTTGAATCTTTTTATTGGATGGACAGGGACACCTGCTTCCACTACACAATTAGTGGACCTGATGAAAGCTGAAAAAAATGATATGCGTGACTTTTATCACCAATTTTTAGCTCAGAGCAAATCCTGCGTAGAAGGAATCATTAGTGCTTTTGGAAAACACGACTTGAAAGAAATTGAAAAAGGCATTCGTAAAAATCGATTGCTCTTGCAACAGCTTGCACAAAAAAGCGGGGTTCAAATTGAAACAAGCTTACTCAACAAGCTTTGCGAAATTGCCGAGTCTTTTGGCGGTACTGCTAAGTCTTCTGGTGCTGGGGGTGGCGATTGTGGCATCGTAGTAATGCATCAAAATTGCCAAATTCAACCGATGATTCAGTCTTGGGAAAAAAATGGCATTAAGAATCTCCCCCTTCATGTCTTTAGCAAACTATAAACTGCGATTTAGAAAGGACTTTTTAAATGACAGAAAACCGCAAAGATCAACATGTCGCCTTTGCTGAAAAATTTTATGATGCAGCGGCAGCATCTGATTTTGAAAGGGTACGCTTTATTCATCACTCTTTTTCTGAAACGAATAAAAAAAATGTAAGTCTGACAACACAACTTGTGAATACCACTCTTACTAGTCCTTTTTTCATTAATGGTATGACAGGTGGGTCAGATACAACAGCAAAGATAAATGAACAGCTCGCCATTGTCGCAAGAGAAACCAATTTAGCCATGGCTTCTGGTTCTGCCAGCATCACTCTGCGCGATGCTACTACGATGGATAGTTTCAAAATTATCCGTAAGACAAATCCACATGGGCTCATTTTTGCAAATATTGGCGCAGAACATCCGGTAGAGAACGCTAAAAGAGTGGTAGACTTATTGGAGGCGGATGCGCTTCAAGTGCACGTAAACGTCCCTCAAGAGCTTGTGATGCCTGAGGGAGGACGCGATTTTTCTGGATGGTTAACTAATATTGAAAAAATGGTCCGCTCTTTAGATGTTCCTATAATTGTCAAAGAAGTAGGATTTGGAATGGACAGCAAAACACTCCGTCAATTAGAAGTAGTTGGTGTTAAGACGGTGGATATTAGTGGCACAGGTGGAACAAATTTTGCCTCTATTGAAAATAGTCGACGAAAAGAAAAAGAATACAATTTTCTGGAAAACTGGGGTCAGTCTACCGCAATTTCATTGCTAGAGTCCCTATCACAACAAGCAAAGCTTGATATCATCGCTTCAGGAGGAATTCGTTCTGCTCTAGATATTGTGAAAGCATTGGCATTAGGTGCCAGTGCTGTAGGCGTTTCTGGTCAGTTTTTACACTGGATACTCAAAGACGGTGTAGACAAAACCATTCTCCATGTTCAAGAGTGGCAAGAACAAATACAAACGCTCATGACTTTATTAGGAGCAGAGTCAATTGCTCAACTTAGAAAAACAGATATCATGCTTAGTGGACACTTAATAGAATGGTGCCAAGCACGAGGGATTGATTGGACCGCCCTTGCTCAAAGAAGTGAGTGATCCATGCTTTCCGTTGGTTTTGAGTCCTTTATCCTATAACAACAAAAACTGATCCTCATCAATTGATGAAGGTCAGTTTTTTGTTGTTCTCTATTACTAAAAAATTACATTAGTTGGACTATCGCCAAGAGCACTGTCATCGTATCAAATGATTCAAAGCAACCTATCTTAAGGGATAACAGCAAGAAGAAAGAAAAGGAAGGACTGATTTTACTATGCAACCTTCCATGAGATTTCGCACACACACATTTTTCCGTTAATTTCTAAAGCACAATCCCTGAAACTTGCTCTTTTTTTCTATGCATAGAAAGATTTTCTTTTTGTTTCTTCGCTTGATTGTGGATGAGTGTAGCATAGATTGTTTTATCACTAAAAGTTGGTTTTAATCCATGATTCTCTTTACTCCTATCAAAAACTAACTTGGCATAAATCAATTCTTTCCCCTTATTTTGATAATTTTTTATCATTTTTTGTTGCAACCTTTCTCTTGTAGGTTTCGGTGCGATAGGTGGTTTTGGTCTAACTTTATTTTTACTAGTATTTGTCGCAACTGGAACTTTATAAGAGACGTTTAGCGAATCATACACCTTGATAGATTTATTTAACTTTTTGTTTATCTTTTTCATTTTTTTCATAATCTTTTCTTGTTCAATAGGAGTAGCTTGATTTTTTTGATCCCATAACCCTTCATACTTTGCTCTTAAATCATGAATTTTTTTTATTACATTTTTTTTGTACGTTGTCGTTTTAAATAATTGATGCAACCATTTTTTTATCATATCTTTTTCCTCCAATTTTCCTATGCTTTGTCCACTATATCTTATTTTTCTAGTATCCAAAAATCTTCATTTCTTTTTTTGTTAAATTATTGATTGGTTAAGCAATAGTAAATGCAATTTTGAAAGTAAAAATCTTTTTGTAACAGAACAGGATATGTTTCAATAAAAAAGATGTAATTGCACTAAAATATTAGGCAATTACATCTTTTTTTCGTTGATCAAAACTTATTTCTGGCTCAAATGACAACTACTCATGAGCCATATCCATTAGCTGTTCCTCTTTGTTACTTTTGAAGGTTCTCCACTATTTTATTCACCGCTTGCTGCACATATTCTGGTTTTGTCGCTAGATTTAAACGAACAAATCCTTTTGTATTAGGACTAAACCAACTGCCAAAGTCAACTGCCAATCCACATTTATCCTGAATAAACTCTTTTAGTTGCTTAGGCTCAACATACGCGCTTAAATCAAGCCAGGCCAGATAAGTTCCTTGACGATTGCTCAGCACAATCTGTGGGGCTTTCAGAGCTAGTGTCTCTTCTAAATAATCAAAGTTCGCATCTATGACTTCGAGCAATCCATCCAACCATTCTTTCCCACCACGATAGCTTGCTTCGGTTGCAATAACCCCCATCAAACTCGGTTCTGATTTTAAGTGAATGTTCGCATAGGCATCAAATTGAGCTCTTAATTGCTTATTAGGAATAACAATATGCGCATGAAGTAAACAGGCGAGATTAAAGGTTTTTGATGGTGCATTTAACACTATTAACTTATTAAAATAGCTAGCATCCAAATTTAATGCACTCGTGAATTGGACCCCTTTTTTCAAAATATCTTGATGGATTTCATCTGATACAATGAAGACATCATGTTTTTTACAAATACGTGCAATTTCAGTCAGTTCTTCTTTTGTCCAAACTTTTCCGACTGGATTGTGTGGCGAACATTGGATAAACAGCTTCACCTTTTCTTCGACAATTTTCCGCTCAAACTCCTCGAAATCTAAGGTATAATTGCCTTTTTCAGAATCCAGCTCCAAAGTAACAAGATGACGCTTTTGATCTTTTACTGCATTGAAAAAAGGATAATACACTGGCGTTAAAAATAATACACTATCGCCTTGCTCGGTAAACAAATCAATCATTGCATAAAACGCTTGTACAACTCCTTGTGAAAATCGAATCCATTCTTTTTTTAAACCCACACCATAACGTGAGTTTTGCCATTCAAAGTAAGCATCATAATAAGAATCTGGAATACAAGTATAACCAAATACTCCGTGTTCAATTCGTTCAATCATCGCTTCTCGTGTTGCTTTAGGAGCTTTAAATTCCATGTCCGCAATCCACATTGGAAGTAAATCTTTATTGCCAAACCGCTCTTGCAAACAATCCCATTTTAGACAATTTGTTTGCTTACGATCGATTCCATATTCTTCACAAAATGATTGAATTTTTCGACTATTCATTTTTTTGTCCCCCTAAAGTTTATTGCTTCCATTTTAGCATGTTCCTGATCAAAATAAAAGAACACACTTACGGCTAAAAAATTTCCTTTAGCCATAAGTATGTCAGTTGTCAATCTAACTCATTATTTTTTCTTTTTCACAAAGAAGTATCCTGCAAGCCCAATTAATACAAGCCCACAAATGATTAAGATTGGTTTTGCTTTTGATTCACCAGTTTGCGGAAGCGAACTAGTTGTTTGACCTCTTGCCCCTGATTTTGTACTTGTTTTCCCAGCGGAGCTAGTCGTAGTATTCCCTGCCACTGAGTGCGTAGAAGTTGAAGTTGAACTGCTTCCTTCTTGCGTAGAAGAATTCGTTGCACTACTATCACTTGTTGTTGAAGTTTTATCTTCTGATGTTGTTGCTGTTTGTCCACTTGTTGTATCTGTTGAGCCAGAAGTTGTTTCTGTTTGGCTACTAGTTGTATCTGTGGATTCAGATGTTGTTTCAGATGTTGTTTCAGATGTTGGTTCAGATGTTGGTTCAAGTGTTGTTTCAGCTGTACCTGGGTCAGTTGGAGTAGGTGTTTCACTTTCAACTGTAACTAAAACTTGTACCGCTTTACTTTCATTTCCTGCTTTATCTTTCGCTTTAGCGACCACGGTTGTGGTTTTATTTACAGCGAATGGTACGGTATAGTCGTTAAAGGTATTGCCACCATCAAGACTATATTGCAAGAATGTGTAAGCTTTTTGTGCATCAGACAATTCTTTATCATAGCCAATTGTAACAACTGGATATTCTTTTGTTTTGTCATCTGTTACTGCCGCTTTTGCTGAGGCTACATTTTTAACTTTGCTATTTTTGTTTGTATCTGTTGTTTTTGAAGCTTTTGGATATTGTACAGAGACTACAGGATTTGCTGCAATTTCTTTGACAATATTTGTCACTTCATAATTATTGACAGCAGATTCATTTCCGTATTTGTCAACTGCCTTAAATAAAACATGTTGATTACTTGATACGTGAAGTGGTTCTGTATATTTCGCATAGTTTGTACCGTCTAAGCTATAAAGAATCGTTGCATCTTGTTCTGCAGTTGCAGTGAGTACGACTTCTTTATTCGTTACTTCTTTTGTATCAGGTGTTACGGTTGGTACAGCTAGCTCTGCTTTTTTGTAGTCAACAATAATGTGTTTTTGTTGTTGATTTCCCATGCTATCTGTTAATGTTGCGGTTAAAATATTTTTCCCATCTTGCAATTGGATCGCATGATCGAAATTAGCAGCAGCTTTTCCTTTAAAGAAGTCTTCGTTAAAGTAGTCATAGTCTGTATCTGTATAAACATTTTCATTGTTTATTGATAATTTGTAACCTGAGAAGTTATCAGAAATATGACCTGTTACGTGGAACGGATTTTGATTTGTATTTACATAGTAATCACCATTATCCCCTACTTGTAAATTATCCAAGTCTAGAGATGGTAACACCGTATCAACATAAACGTAGTATCCTTCATCCACTAATGGTTTTCCATTGTTTAATGCATCATCCTGAAGGTAAACCGCCACGCTTTGTTTCCCTTGTTTTACAGGTAATTTATACGTGAATTTTAGTGTATCTGGATCATATGAAACTTCTTGCCCATTAATTGTAAAGTGTGTAACTTTTTGACTCAAATGTCCAGTTACAGTATAAGTAGATTCTTTTTCGTTGTAGTCTTTGTTTCCTACACCGATAGCGGTTATATTATTCGTTTGAATGTTGTCAAAGACCACTTTATCCGTTGATGTCGCTGGCTGTGTGTTGGTTACCGTAACAGCTTTTGCTTCATCATTACCATATTGGTCAGTTGCATAAACAACAAGAATGTTATTACCTGAAACAAGTCCTACTTCTGCTGTAAAGGTTCCATCTGTTTGAATCGCAGAGGTAATGTCTTTTGCTTCTCCAGTGGCTACATTTGTAATCATTAATTTTTTAACAGTTTGTCCAGCTTTCCCGCTTAATTTGTAACTTGTTGCATTCACACTAACATTCTCTG
The DNA here is from genome assembly GCF_003987595.1 of Vagococcus entomophilus. Lineage (NCBI taxonomy): Bacteria > Bacillati > Bacillota > Bacilli > Lactobacillales > Enterococcaceae > Vagococcus > Vagococcus entomophilus. The sequence continues at coordinate 1,240,999 of NZ_NGJZ01000001.1, forward strand.
TGCTAGGTTCTGTGATAGCTAAGTCAGGAAGTGTCGTGTGTACTTCAACATTGATTGTTTTAAGTACTTGTTTTTGTTCTTTATCTGTTGAAAAGACAATTGTTTTAGTCGTTTCATCAACTGGAATGTCAACATCAAACGTATCAGCATCATGATTTACTTCTACACCATTAGCATAAAGTGTCCCAGCTTCTTTAGGATAAGAACCAGAAGCTGTAAATGATTTAGTTGTATCAGAGTAATCTGCTGTTGCACTTGTGATTACTTGACCTTCTTTTAAATTAAAGAGTAACAAATTATTGGCAGTTCCTTGTTTAATTGTTTGTTCTTTAAATCCTTGATTTCCAGCAAAGTCTTCTACTAGGAGGGCAACTTTATTGCTACCATCTTTTGGTAATTGAGAAGCATCTAAAGGAATTTCAATTGTTTCACCAGTTTGTTTGCTAACATCGTATGATTTTACGACACCATTCACTAAAAGAGCAATATTTTTCAAGTAAGCACCTGATAAATTATCTGTTACTTTTAGTTTTAGGACTTGTTGTCCATTAACAGTTTCAAACGTCATATCAGAAATTTCTGGCGCTTGCGTATCTACTTTGATTGGCAGATAAGTCGTTTGAGCATTGGCTCCCTCAACTGTTGCTTTAGTCGTAATCTTCATTTGATACTGGCCATCTTTTACAACTTCTGCTTTACCAGTTTTGGTATTATAGACAGTTCCATCCCATGTAGCACCTGTTGCATAATGTGTGGTAAAACGACCCGCACTCGGATTGAAATAATCTTTTCTAATTTTCTTTTCTTCATCTAACTTACGGATAACTTTTCCGTTTGCATCGACAACTTCATAAGTAGCAGATTCAGCATTTCTTAAGAAATAAAGTGCTGGATAAGCTTCATCATGGTAGCCATCGCCATCAGGAGAAATTGCATTTTTATCTGGATTGAATTGACCATCTTGTAGTCCTAAGTAGTAACTACTTCCATCAATAAAGTAGCCTTTGCCTAAGATTGATGAGCTATCATAACTTGGTGTATCAAGAACAGCTGCATCTCCGTAGTTTCCATAAAAGCCTAAGTAAGGCATAGTCAATGTTGGGTTTTCATCACTTGTAAATTGAATATACCCTTCAACAAATTGATTTTTTGCAAAAGAGCTTGGAAGTGCTAATTTGATTGTAACTGTTTTACTTTCACCAGCAGCAAGTTTTACTGTATCTTGGTCTGCACTAACTGTAGCACCGTCAATCAAGCTATCATAGACTTCACCACTCGCTGTACTTGACTCTGTATAGGCCCCACCAAAATTACTAAACTTGTAAGTTGCTTCTTTTGTATCATTATTAGTTAATGTAACAGAAAACTCTTTTTGCGTATCGATATTTTTAAGTGCCAATGCTCCATCACCATCAGCAGCATCTGTCAAACTCGTACGGTTTTCAATTGCTTGATCCACCTTAATTTGACCTGCTCCTTGTCTTCTTGGAGATATGATGCTGCCACTGTGGTTAACATCATACATTGGTGTTGCAGTATTCATCGTTGAAACTTTGGCAAAATTAATTAGATTAATTCCAGATAATGCCGTATTGCTTTGTTTTAATGCTTGATAAATTAAGGCTTCTGAACCAGCAACAAATGGTGATGACATCGAAGTTCCACTCATTGTTTGGTAATTGTTATTGTTGGCTAAGGAATAAATTTCTCCCCCAGGAGCTGAAATTTCTGGTTTCAATTCTAAATCTGGTGTTGGACCCCAAGAACTAAAGTCAGACATTTTTCCATAGTCTGGGTTCTTAAATTGGTAAGTTCCAGTTTCGAAACTGAATTTTCCTTTTTTCTCTTGAGCCAATTTGACAATATTTTCACCATCTTCTTGTGTCAAACCGATTGTTAAGAAATCTAAATCATCAATGGACATGCCTACAGGAGCACTATTCGCTGCATTGTTGTAGACCATGATTCCAACTGCTCCACGAGCTTTTGCATATTTTTGTTTATCAGAGAAGGTTAATTCTCCACGTTTGACAAGAACGATTTTTCCTTTTACATCTAAGTTATCATAGTCACTTTCTTTCCCTACACCTGCAACGACTAATTCATGTGCAGTAGTTAGCACACTTAAATCAGCTGATGTTGGATTAGAAAATGGAATCGCGCCTGTTGGAGAAGTAGAAGAATCAATTTTTTCTAATGTTTTGTTATTCGCATCATCTACTGAATAAACAGTTAATCCTTTACTTGTTAGTAAAGTATTTTCACTTGAAGCAACCGTTAAAGCTTCCGTTGCCACTCCTGGTGAACCAACTGTGCTTGTATCAACCGTTCCGAATAAGTTTTTAGGATTTCCAGAAGTTGAATTAGAGGTACTTGTGGCACTATTTCCGGCAGAAATTACTGAAAGAACTCCTTTTTCAGCCGCATTACGAATCGCTGTTTGTTCAGGATCATTGGCATCAACAGTTCCTGATACAGAACCAAGACTCATATTTAAGACATCTGCTCCTAATTTTACTGAATCTTCAATTGCTGCAATGATATCATCATTTAATGCTGTTGCAATTCTCGTATTATTTGGAAAGACCTTCATTGCAAGTAATTGTGCTTCTGGTGCGACCCCTAACACAGCTTTTGTGGGATCATCTCCCTCACCATTTGCTGCTACAATCCCTGCCACGTGCATTCCGTGCATATCTGTTCCAGGGTTATTGTCAACAATAGTGTTGTTATTATCAGCATAGTTGTGACCATAAGGCACTTTATCTGTAAATGTTTTTCCGTAACCTAACGTGCTAACTGATGCTGCACTTTTTTCTAAAGAAATTTTTTCCTTAGTGGTGTCAGACAAACGCAAATCTTTGTGTGATGGGTCAATCCCAGAGTCGATGATTGATACAACCATCCCTTCCCCTTTAAGCTTATGTTTTTCCCAAACTTGTTGGACATTTGCTAATTGGTTAGAATCAACGGATGTTGGATAGTAAACTGTTGCAACAGTAACATTTTTAACCCCATCAAGCGCCTTAATTTTCTCTAAATCACTATATTTTGCATCTACTGAGAATCCATTGACTAAATAACCAAAAGATTGGCGAACTTTATTCCCAGTTAATTTTTCAACTTCTTTTTGAACAGAACTTTGACTTTTAATCACTTTATCAGAAGCTGAATCAATTGCTTGTACAGATTTAGCAGATCCAGTTGCTTCTCCTAATTTTGCTGAAGCAGAATTCCCTGAAAGTTCCACAATCATTCTAACTTCTTGTTCGTTCTCACTGCCGTTTTCTTTTAAAGTGCTAGTATCAAATCCTTTTGCTTCAAGTTGAGCTTTTAAATTAGCATCAAGCTTTTGTTTTTCTTCCTTTTCAATCTTCTTTTTATTTTCTTCATTCTCTTTTTTTAACGTTTTATACGAACTACTTGTTTTTGTAGACTCAGACAAAGTAGTGGCACTTGTTACAGCCGGTAATCCCTGGCCTAATGTGCTAAAAGTTAAAACTGCAAGCATTGCTTTTGCATACCATTGCAAAACACGCTTATTTCTCTTTTTCCCCATACCAAAACTCCTTCTTAATTTTAGCTTAACTCCTCTGTTACTTTTTTATACACTAGAAAAAAAAGACGTGACCCCTATCACGTTCAAATCGGTTAAAGCCAATTATTCATTGTACGATACGTATTCACTCGTTTCCCTTGGTTAAGGACTGGTAATTATCCAAAGAAATAATTTAATCCCTTCCAACATAATTTGACACCTCCCACAAAATATTAATCTAATTTTAATCTAAAAAGAGGAGATAAGTTGTTTTGTATATTATGTTATACACATATTTCAGAATATTTTTGATTTATTTCTATTTTTATTTGATTTACTAAAGATTCATAGCCTAATTCTTTCAAAACCCACAATTTTTTGTCTAATGCTTGAGTTGTTTCTACTTGAGTATGTTTCTTTAAATAAAAATTGCAAATAATTAAATTGATCTCATTAATCAATCGCTCATAAAGATACATTTTTTTCTCTGAGAACTTTATGGCCTCTTTCATATAAAAACTTGCTTCCTCATATTCCTCAGCATCCAAAAATAAAGAACCTAAATTTGACAGAATCGCTAAATTCAACTGGTACATATTGGGATAATTTTCATATTTTTTAATCATCTCTAACAAAATTTGTGATAGTTTTCTAATGTCTTCTTTTTGAAATATGTATAAGATGTTGTTAAACATGTGTAAATCAAAAACATACCATGTATCCAATGAAGTCAAATAGTCTTTAATTGGCTGTAATATTTCATTTAACTTTTCTTCATTATAATTAGGCTCTCTTTGGTAGATTAATCCATCGACTAAATTCAAAATCAGTCGATAATGTTGATTTCTCTGCTCAGCCTTACTTACCATTCTAAGACTTTGCTGAATTTCTTTAAGCTTTTCAATGTTATTTAGATTCCAAGCAATAGATACTTCTGAAAACAGGTTTTGCTCCTCTGACATTTTGTACCCCTCTACAATAAAGAAAAACTCTGGTGCTGATACGTTAAACTTCTTCAAAATATCCAAGACTTTATCAATTGCTGGAAAGATTTTTCCTGCTTCAACGTTCGCATAGTGCGCTCGTGTCATAATACCCTCTGCTACTGATTTTTGTGTCAAATTTTTTGATGTTCGAATCATTTTTAATGCTTTGCCGACTTCCATATTACCCCTCCAAATTCCCTTATCAACCTTTTAAATCTAACTTTTTCACACTTACGTATTCTATCTTTTTAACATACATTCATTTAAAAACCTTGTCAAACAAAATTCCTTTTTTGAAGTCACTTTCATTTAGTAATTCCCCCTGAAGTTTACTTTTTATTAAATTTCTGGTAGTTTTTTAAGCTATTATTAATTGACAGAATCAATTTTACTGAACGCTGCATCTATGAACTTATTAAAAAAAATACTCTTATTTTTTCTCTTAATGCATTTTTTAGTCGCTTATCATGTTTGGTCCGATTTTATCTGCAACATTTTACCACTTCTCAAAGAAGCAAAAACCATACTGATCCTCGGAGTACAAGTCAGAGATACCCTAGGATGAACTTGTCCCATTTTAAAAGAGAGGATTTCTTTTTTTATCTACTTGCGTTTCTTTTGAAAACAATTTATAATCATAAGTAAGCGCTTACAAATAAATAAAAAAACGGAGGGGTTTCAATGGGCCAAACTGATACATTTTTGGACAAGTTTTCTAATAAACTGATGCCAATCGCTGAAAAACTGAACCAAAATCGTTACCTAGCTGCAATTCGTGATGGATTTTTTGCCTGTATGTCAATCATTATCATCGGTTCCATGTTCTTAATTTTCCCAAATTTTCCTTATCAGGGTTTTATTGATTTTATGAATTCAATCTTTGGTGATACTTGGATTTTATTTTGTAATCGTGCTTACGATATGTCCGTTAATATTATGACAATTTTCGTTATTATCGGGATTTCTAGGAGTCTAGCCAAGTTTTATAAAGTAGACAGCATCTCTGCTGTGATCTCTTCACTAACTGCCTTTTTTATTCTAACACCTACTATAACAGACTCTGCTGACAAAGCATCACTGGGTCTTCCAATGGCCAATTTTGGTGCTGCAGGATTATTCCTAGGAATCATTTCAACTATTTTAGCCTGTGAGATTGTTCGTCTAGTTTTACAACGAGGATGGAAAATCAAAATGCCTGATTCTGTTCCAGAAAACGTATCGAAATCTTTTGAAGCACTAATTCCTGCCGTTTTTGTTATTGTTATTTATCTCTTTATCTTCTTTGGCTTTCGTGCTACTCCTTATGGTACCGCACACAATTTTATCTTTAAGATTTTACAAACTCCACTGACTTCCTTAGGTTCAACACTTCCTGCTACCCTGATTGTGCAAGTTTTGGCTACTTTGTTATTTTCCTTTGGCCTACATGGACCCAACATTGTTGGTTCTGTCATGACACCAATCTGGACTGCACTGACCGTTGAAAACTCACAAGCATTCAAAGCAGGAACCGCCTTACCTAATATTATTAATGCTCAGTTTGATGCAAATTACGTCAAGCTTGGTGGCTGTGGGACTACAATTGGTTTAGCAATTTTATTATTATTTTTTGCCAAATCGAAACAGTTTAAAGCACTCGGTAAGCTTTCTTTTGCACCAAGTATCTTTAATATTAATGAACCTTTGATTTTTGGTTTTCCAATCGTACTTAATCCAATCATGATGATTCCCTTTATTCTCTCTCCAATCATTTTTGCATCCTTGACCTATTTCGTAGTCAACATTGGACTAGTCCCGATTGCCAATGGGATCAACATTCCCTGGACAATGCCTCCCATCTTAGCGGGATTATTTATTGGGGGATGGCGCGGTGCCGTATGGCAAGTCGTTGAAATTTTGCTGTCAATTGCTTGGTATTATCCATTTTTCAAAATGGCGGACGCTCAATCACTCAAAACAGAATCCGAAATGAGTCAATAGAAGAAAATAAACATTAAAAACCTACCAAACGAAACGGTTGTATCAGCCTTCTTTTGATTATTTCCAAAAAAGTTTACTTTTGCTTCCACCGATTAATTAGAAAAAAAGAGCCGGAATATAACTCAAAAGTTATATCTTTGGCTCCTTTTTTCTGACTACATAATAGAAAAAATTCAATTTTATTTTAATTTATTCATCTCATCAGCAACAAATTGAACCTGGGTCCCTACAATCACCTGAATATTTTTCGAATCAATTTTGTTGATTCCAGCAATCCCAGCTGTTTTTAGTTTCTTTTCATCAACTTGATCCATCTCTTTTATTTCTAAGCGTAATCTCGTCGCACAATAATCCAAAGAAATAATATTATCCCACCCATTTAATCCTTGTAATATAATCTCTGCTTTTTGGGCAAATTTATTTTCTGGGTCTGAATCAGTTTCTGGAAGTATCTCTTCTTCAACTTCTCGACCAGGTGTCATAAGATTAAAGGTCCGAATCATAAAGGTAAAGACTACATAATAAACCACTGCCATGACAAGTCCCAACACAAGTAGCATATACGGCTTATTCGCAATTGGTACTTTCAAGCTCAACAGATAATCAATCAGCCCAGCACTAAAGTTGAAGCCTGCAGTCCAGTGAAAAGCTGCTGCAATAAACATTGACACACCTGTAAGAAAAGCATGCACAATAAACAGAGCAGGCGCCACAAACATAAATGAAAATTCAAGTGGTTCCGTAATTCCTGTAAAAAATGCAGTAAAAGCCGTAGCAAGCATTAACGACCCTACCATTTTCTTCTTTTCAGGTCTTGCCTGTTGATAAATTGCTAAGGCTCCTGCTGGCAAGCCAAACATCATCATAGGAAACATACCAGCCTGATACATGCCGGTAATTCCTTTGGTACCTTTACTTGCCCAAAAGTTTCCAATATCATTGATGCCCGCAACATCAAACCAAAATACCGAGTTGAGCGCATGATGTAAGCCCGTTGGAATTAACAAGCGATTACACATGCCATAGATACCCGCTCCTAGTGGCCCTAGTTTTGCAATAACCTCTCCAAAATCAACCAAAGCCGTATACACTACCGGCCAAATAAAGAAAAGAACTACTGACGCTAAAAGCATCGCAACAGCAGACATGATAGGCGCCAAGCGTTTGCCACTAAAAAAGGCAAACACCTGTGGCAACTGAACTTTACTGAAACGATTGTACATTTCAGAAGCAATAATTCCAGATAAAATTCCTATAAATGCATTGTCAATTTTCACAAAAGCGGGATTGACCGCTGCTACCTTGATTCCTTGATATCCTGCAACCGAGGTATCAGATAAGACAGTTGTGACCACTAAAAACGCAGTCAAACCACTAAGTGCCGCAGCACCATCTTTTTCTTTTGACATGCCAAGTGCAATCCCTACGGCAAATAAGACCGGTAAATGATTAATAATTGCTGATCCCGCTGCGTTTAGAAACGTCGCAATAACAGGAACAAGCGCGTATGACTGCAACCAGTAGCCAATTCCAATTGTTAATCCTGCAACAGGCAACACCGCAATTGGCAGCATCAACGATTTACCTATTTTTTGTAAGTATGTTTTCATTCCTCTTTCCCCCTCTAACATTCAATCCTATCCTAATCATCACTAGTCAAAGTGACGGCTAAGTAAATTACTTACTCCACCAAGCACTCCATTTCTCCTTTTCCAAAAGAGAAAGAGATTTTTTAATTTTTACTAATATAGTAAAGCACAATGCGAGCAATAATAGCGACTGCTAACAAGCCTACAATAAATAGATGCCTTTTCTTGCGCAACATGACAATTGCGATATACTCTCTAATCAAGGCATTCGGTAAAAAATAGAAAGCAGTTTTTGCTCCCACTCCCTGTGCACATAATCCTGCAGCTTTTGCAAATAAACTTGCTCTAAACACATGATAGTTGTTCGTGAAAAACAATCCTTGACTGTCCTGCATCCCAGCAGCACTCAGCAATTTTTTTGAAAATAGCATATTTTCATAAGTGGTTTTTGACTGATCTTCTATCCAAAACTGATCCTCTGAAATCCCTTTGCTCCTTGCATAATTAGCCATAGCCAACCCTTCTGATATTTTTTCATCCGATCCCTGACCACCAGAAAAAATAAGTTTTGCCTTTTTTTCAGTTGCCGACACTTGTTTCTTATAAAACTCAATTGCTTTGTCAATTCTACTTGCAAGTAATGGTGAAACTCGATCCCCATCAATTAGCCCACTACCTAATACCACCAAAAAATCTTGATTATACTTTGGCTTAGGAAACTGGTAAACAAAAGCAGCACTTAAATAATTAAAAAAACCACAAAGAAAGTAAAAAGTTATAATTGGGATAATACCCAGAATCAGTTCAATCGGTTTAGGCAATGCATTTGAAGGGACCACAATCACAAAAATCCACCAAACTGATAATCCACTTGCTAAAATAAAGGTCAACAAATTAGCAAGCGAGACACTTTCTTTTTTTCTTACCACTCTTGAATTCCAAAACAAAAAGAAAATTAGTCCAAAAACACCAAACAATAAAACAAACAATAAAAGAACTGCTATAAAAAGTAACATTAAAGAAAAAATGGAATGTTGTTCAAATTGAACGAGGATTCCTATTATTTCAAAAAAGAAAAAAATAAGAAATACATTAAAAAAGAATCCATTGATTAATTTTCTTCGCTCTCTTAAATATGAAATTATAAAAATCAAAAAACTACCCATCATCAAAATCAAAAAAAACCAAGCCATTTTGATACTCCTTAAAATTTATTTTAAATTAAAGTATACCCTATTTTTCTTTTCTGTAAAGTTTTTTCATGTTTTTTTAATTAAAAAGGAGTATAATTATTGTATAAAGGAGGAATGGATTATGCAAGGATCTAATTTTTTAATTGCTTATGAAATTCACGAAAACCGAAAAGAAAAATTAGAACTCATTACAAAAGTTATTCATCAATTTCAGGGACTTTGTGTCCAGCCACTCGAGACTTCATGGATTGTCAAAACTGCACTAACACCTGAAGAGATGTTTAGTGCCTTAAAAACATTTGCATTAGATGATCATGACTATCTTTTAATTACCGAAATATCTGAAAATTATTTTGGTTATCTTAAAGGCGAAAATTGGGAAATTATTAACCACCATATTTTTTAACTGATCAATAAAACTATTATCTATGAATTCAGTAGAAACATATCACGTTTATGTAAGGTAGCCATAATTTGTATTTATAAAAAATAAAAAACTGATAAGTACGCTACTTATCAGTTTTTTTTATTGTCATTCATACTTATAGAAATCTTTTTCTTCAACTACTCAACTGGGCTAGCTGGATTCGAACCAACGCATGAGGGAGTCAAAGTCCCTTGCCTTACCGCTTGGCTATAGCCCACTATTAAAATAAAAGAACTAAAGGCGACTGATGGGAATCGAACCCACGAATGCCGGAGCCACAATCCGGTGCGTTAACCCCTTCGCCACAACCGCCAAAATAAAAAATTGTTACTATCTAGAGCTAGAATCTAGGTCTTCATATATGCTAACTTCTCAAAAACTGCTAGACACTTATGTTATTCACGAATTCTTTCGTCTCCTCAAGCAAAAAAATAAAAGAGAGAAAGAGTCTTTCAACTTGTTGTTACTACCCAATTTCTTAACTCCTAAGGTATTGTATCATCTTCTTTAGACGATGTCTACAACAAAGTCAAAAAAATTCCATTCCGACTTAATGTTATTTTACTTCCAAATGGTTGTTCATATTGATTGGAAATTTTCATGCAGATAATGGGTGATTTTTTTTCTTAATTCACCATGTTTTTCTTCACTGTAAAGATTTTCTTGATTGATCCAACTCTCTTTATCGTACAACCATACCGGCATTTTTCGCCTCTCCTCCGGCTCCCAATGATAACGTGGAAACACATGTGCATGAAGATACTGATCCGTATTGCCCAGTATATCATAATTCACACGGGATGCCTGAGCGCTAGCAAGGATCGCATCTCCTAAATAGGCCATATCCAGCAAGTAAGCTTTTCTTTCTAGATTAGTGAGCTCATTTAACGAGCCAACTTCTCTTTTGGGCAGTAATACGCAGTAGCCTGGCAAAAATTGAACATCTCCAAATGCAGCATACCCACCATTTAGTTCTTTCATCACCATTGGATTTTTTCCTTGATTCGCAGACAAAATTCTATTTTCATACCATTTCATTCGATCACTCTCTTTCTTTTGGTGAATAAAACAAGGAATTCCTTTTATCAGCTAGAGCTACGTTTGCCCTGCTGTTTCTTATTTTAAATTAGGATAGATTTTGAATGGCTGAAGCTTTCCATCTCATTCAATAATCTATCCCAACTATTTTATCTATTTCTTTTTATTCTTTTTTAGCTTTTATTTTTGCTAGATACTGATTTAACTCTCTAGAAGTAAACAATAAATTCACACGAGTTACGCAATACGAAATTGTATAGAAAACAAGTAAACTAATGGAAAAATCAAGCGCATTTTTAATACCAAAGAACGCATAACTAAGTATCCAAGTAAATGCACTCACCGCGACAAAGTGAAGAACTAAAGCCAAATTAAAGCTAAACTGCTCATAATCAAAGAGAACAGATGTTACGCCAATAAAAATCGAAATTAAGAAAACAAAGAGAATCGACTCTCGTGTAATACTAACAGAGTCTTTAAAAAGCAAACTCGCTAGATACACAAATGATCCTATCCCTAATCCAACTGCAATTCTATTGTATACGTTCATAGTATCCTCCACTTAAATTTTTTTATTTCAATAATTTCTTTTGGTTCATTAAGGTATTGATAAAACCCCCAGCAAACAGCCCTACAGTAAATCCTGCCACAATAGAATACCCCACATTAAAAGCTAGATTGTTGAGTAAACTCGTATTTACGCTCATCGCAACGTTTAATCCATACTTAATCACAAAATTACTTAAAATGACAAAAAGGGGAACGAGACTCCCTTTTCTCATCATGACACCATCACGTAGATAATACTTTTGCGTAGAAGAGTACAATAGGTATCCGACAAATGACCCAATCCCTAATAATAGCCCATAGGTGATGAAAGAACATAGTATGTACTCAAATCCATTGAAGATTTTCTCTATCCCCCAAATAATAAAGATTACTGGCACTATAACAGATTTTCCTAATGAAGCCTCTCCATCAGTGTTTAACGCTAGCCCTCTCTTGATCAAAATTGCCAATACCACCCATACCCAAAACGGGGTCTGCTTAATCATTTCAGTAAAAAATGTTGTTACTATCATTATAACTCCTCCTAATCTCTTTATGCTATAGAGTATAATGAATAGAATTAAGCAATAAAACCCCCTCATACATATCCGGTACCATTTCATTCATATCCGGTATCAGCAAGCTTGGATAAGGACTCTTTTAGCTTTTTAACATAACGACGGCTCACCACTAGTTTTTCACCAGTAGCTAAAATGACCACTAAACTTCCACTCCTATTTGTAGCAAAAGAATGCACAAAATAGCAATTTAGGGCCAAATTCTTTTTGATTTGGATAAAGACACTCGCATATGTTTCCATAAACTTAGTTAAGGACGTTCTGAGACAGTAAGATTCTGATTTTGTATACAAAAATATATTACGTTCTAAATACTCAACGTACATGACCTCATCAAGATATACTTTTTCATTTGCTCCTGAGTTAATATTTTGAACGATTACTGTATTTTGAGGGTTTTTAAGCAGCTCCACAGCTCGATTAATTGTCTCATTTACTTTTACAACACGAATTAGAGCTGACTCTTCCTCTTGATTATCCCTAATTTTCTCAATTCTAACTTTCATAGTGACCCCTAAGTTTTTCTATCATTATATCTTTTGCTCGGCTGATAATCAACAGCAACCTTGTGCCATTATGGATAGATTTCCACTAATCTGACTGTCCTTACCTGCTTCAACATTCGATCCTATGAGTTAACGTAAAATGTTAGGTTTAAGTTAAAAGCATCTTTGCTTTTGAATTCTTTAGATAATCTCCTCTCAGGACCTTATACAAAGAATTATAACTATCAGCAAAATTTACTTTTGGAACAACCCTTGGCTCTAAATTATCAATCTGATGTTCCCCTTACTTTCCAATTGTTATAACTAGTTTTTTCTAATTCTGCTTTTCCTAACCATTCTTCTTTTATTTTTAAGACAAGCGGAGAAGAATTTTCTGAATCAATCAGGTCTAAGTTAATCCATACTTCTGAATCGGAATCATTTGCTCCATCCGCTACGATAGAGAGGAGTTTTTTTTGTTTAAAACGGGGGTCTATTTCAAAATCATAAAATACCATAATATGGTGAACCGTATCGGTCATTTTTTCTTCTCTAACAAAAACATCGTACACCCTAGGATTGGAATAGGAGGATATGGTAAAGCCCGTTTCTTCTAAAACTTCTCTTACCAAAGTCTCTGTTAATCCTTCCCCAATTTCTTGACTTCCACCTGGGAGATCAAATCGTCCTCTATAGGGTCCCGCATTCTTTTTAATACATAATAATTCGTTTTCTTTAAAGCATACTCCATAAACACCAAAATGATTCTTTATCTCCATTTATTTCCCTTCCCTAACTATTTTATTATTGCTTATCGTCTACTAACACAAAAAAAATAGTCCCATTCTTAAAAATAATTTTGCTCTAGAGGCTAACTTTATATCACTTACATGCATCTTCTAAATTCGTTTCAAATATTAATTTAAAAAGAAAAAAATTGACAATTTTACAAAATAAAAAAAATTAAATCCACATAGACAATTAATAATGCCAAAAGTTTAGCGATACATTGAAATTTCAACACTATCCATATACTGGCATAAAGAGCGATTAAATTTTTCATAATCAGCTACTCGAAATTCATCTGTTGCCATTGCCACACTCACATTGACCCTATTCGTTTGATTAACAAATCCAATCGTCATTGGTGTTTTAATAATCGTTGAAATTCCGCGAATGGTGATAGTTTCATGCTCTTCAATCATCAATATCTCTTCTTTACGGTTTAAAGAAAAGCTTTCATTGTTAATTAGAACTTCCGCTTGCATGTAAAAATCATACATCAGATAGACTGCTTTACGCAATGCTGTCCACCCCTGATGATAAGTCAGCTGCCACCTAGAAGATAACCAGCCGTTTTTTTCTTCCACTACCAATAATAACATTACATTCTCTCTTTTCTCGTTACATCAGATATAATCTTTTTTATTACTTGTTTTTGATCCAACTCAGCAGTAATCAATGTTTCATTTGGAAAGTTTAGGTAATCTTTTTCTACCCACCATTTTCTCATGACATCCGCACCAAATTCTTGTGCTTTTTCTCTTTGGCTATGGCGTGCGAGTGTCTCCTCAAAAGGAATGGCATAATAATAAGTATAGACTTTTCCCTTAAAAATATGATAAAGACTTTGAAACATTTCCTTATAAATATGCGTGCCTAAAATCCCCTCAATAATGACAATTTCAAATCTACCATACCCAAATTTAGCCAGTAGTTGAATGGCCTCTGCAGTTGGATTTTCTATCCGATCTTTAACATTTAGCATGCCTAAACGAATTTCGTCTTGAGAAATCCTCATTACTTTCCCACCTGGAAAATACTTTTGAATAGCCAACGCCGTGGTGGACTTACCAGAACCAGAATTCCCTCGTAAAATAATTAACTTACTCATCGAATCTTTCTCCCTTTACTCAAAGTATGTATTTCACACATTATAACATGCTAATAGGTGATATTTTTCAAACTATTTCTTCACAAAGACTTTTTCTCTATAGCAACCGCATTTAAAACTATCGGGAATCCCGCATATGGTAGGCTATGAAAAAACGTTCTATCACTTCATCCTGTGATAGTCCTATGTTCAACATTCTTGGAATATGAATTCTAAATTGATTCACAGGATCCTCTTGCCTCAACAATAAAGTAATCGTAATTCTCTTTCTTTGTTTCATAGCTAAGACTGTACTAGTTTCAGCCTCGTCAAACATCCATTACACGATTCACGCAGTTACAGTATTTTACAGATAAAGAATGAGCATGGATTGAATTGATTCATTGTACCAAAGCAAAATGATAAGCATATCTATTCTTTCATAATGAACATGAATTGGATAATTATGCTATTCAATAAAATGGAAGACAGTAGTTTTCTCGCCGCCATAGAAGCTTGCAACGACAGCTGAATGATTAATTTTCCCTAGACTTTCTTCTAACATATGACAGTATATGCTATATTATGGACACTATTAAGACAAAAAGAAACCCCCTAATGTAAGATACACTTACACTAGAGGTTCATCAGGATACCGGCGGCGGGGGTCGAACCGGCACGATTGTGCAATCACTGAACGTTGAATTTTACCGCTCTTACTACTACCGAATCGTTTTATTTTTTATTCTGATTTTACTTGTTTTTTCAGATCTGCTAGCTCTGCTTTTGTTTCTTTCTGTACGTCTGAAACAATTTTTTTAATGTCATTTTTCTTGTACACCCACCCTGATATGATTCCCAAAACGTAGAGTACTAAAATGAGAACTAATAATGGAACTTTCACCGAAAAGAATATGAGTGTCAGTTCAACTGGATTCAAATTTTGAAATCCAAAAACAAGAACTAATACTAAAATTATAAGAGCCAGAACACGTTTCGGTGTGACAACTTTTTTAAACTTATCCATAATACACCTCCTTATGTTATTTTAGCAAATGAAATTCGGTAGCACAATAAAAAGACTTGAGTATATATTTTTAATTAACTTCCTATATTACTTTATTTAGTTATATGATGTTCTAATTCGTATACTGTTGGCCTTTTAAAAGTTATAAAATAAATTGCAAAAAAAGAGAGGCGATAACCCTCTCTTGAATAAACTTATTTAATCTAGTTGTTCTTTATTTAACGGAACCACAAAATAACTATATTTTTAGGCTTTAGGCGTGCAAAAAACTACTCATTTTCAACTTCATATCAGAAAAATCTTAGGGTTCTACAAGCACATTAATATAGAAGTTAATTACTTGTGTTTCATCTAAGTATAAAGATGGCTTATTGTCATAATTATCTAATCTAGCATAAAAGTGATAATAATCGGGTGCTAACTGTAATTCTCCTGAGGCATCTTTATAAACAGCATATACTGGTGTTCCTTTATAGAGAGGATCCCCATCAGCATCTGTTAAGTCCGAATTTTGTGGATCAAAAAGATTCCTATAAGATGAAGGAATTTCAACTGAAGTTCCAACTTTACCATTCAATGTTAAATCCGTTACCTTGGAGTTCAGATCATTCTGATCCCATACATAATAAAGGATAGGAAAAAGAGTGCTGTTTCCATTTTTCCAAACTATTATTTCTTTATCATCTATTTGATCATTTAAAATGAATTGAACCGATCCATCTTTTTCTATTAAGTTATACACATAGACAATCGTTTGGTCTTCTTTCTTGTATGTACCCATTGGGTTTCCTTGAACTTCTTTAAAAGCATAACCCTCAAACGTTTTCTGCTCTGTAGAATAAGCATCCCCTACAGCACCTGTCAAAGTGACATCATCTGCTAATGATTTGCCATCCGCATCTTGATACTTAACAGTAACATTCCCTGTTTGCATAACTTTCTCATAGATAAAGGTAATTATTTGGTCTTCTTTTTTATATGTACCCATTGGGTTTCCTTGAACTTCTTTAAAAGCATAACCCTCGATCGTTTTCTGCTCTGTAGAATAAGCATCCCCTACAGCACCTGTCAAAGTGACATCATCTGCTAATGATTTGCCATCTGCATCTTGATACTTAACAGTAACATTCCCTGTTTGCTTATTCACCTCATTATCTGAATAGGTGTAGATATAGCCTACATATTCATAATTATCTACTGTTACAATAG
Organism: Vagococcus entomophilus; assembly: GCF_003987595.1. Classification (NCBI taxonomy): domain Bacteria; kingdom Bacillati; phylum Bacillota; class Bacilli; order Lactobacillales; family Enterococcaceae; genus Vagococcus; species Vagococcus entomophilus. Next base: position 1,257,471 of record NZ_NGJZ01000001.1, read on the forward strand.
GTGAATAGACTGTACCATTTTTAGCTAAAGTTTGTACAGTTTCTTTTGGTAAGCTATTTGCAGCAGCATTTGCGATTGTGGAATAACTAAATCCTGTGGCAAATATGAATAGTACAAGCATTGTCTTTAAGCTTTTTCGTTTCCAAATAAATAAGCTAATAGTTAGTACAGTGAGCGAAATACCCATTATCCAATAAATAGTATGGTCATTTTCTCCTGTTTTTGGTAAACTGCCTTGAGAATTAGAAGTAGTGGGATAATTCACACTAAGCTTTTCTTTATTATTTGAATCGGGTATCTTTGGTTCACCTATCCCCTGTTTGTAAACCAATTTAATCTTTTCTTGATCATGTAAAATTTTTATATTAGGCTGACCCTGAATCACCACATTCTTCTCTGCAGAGCTTAAATCATCATACATAACGTGTTGAGTAACTACTTTTGAACTACTTTCTTCAGCATGAACATTTATTCCAAAAAAACTAAGACTACCAATGATGCTTAACACCCATAAAACTAAAAATTTCTTTTTCATACCTTTCTCATCCTTTAAAAAAGTTAGTGAAAAAAATTTAAAATAGATATAGAATGAATTCAAGGGATGATTGGCCAATATTCCAAAAATATATTTGGAGGAACAGATATGAATTACTCAATTGAAGTACTACCATCTACAAAAGTATTTTACAAACGTCGAGTTGGCTCTTATGGAATTGAAAACTATACATTAATGGAAGCTTTAAAAGCTAGTTTAAAAAGAGAAGAGTTATTCTCAGAAAACATAGTTATTTACGGTATTGCATTAGATAATCCAAAAAAAATCTCTCCAGATCATTATCGTTATGATGTTGCAGTGGAATCGGATATTTCTTTACCAAATATGAAAACGAGAAACTTGGATTCAGGAGAATATGCCATTTTCCAAATTGACCATACAATGGATGCTATTTCAGCCTTCTGGAGTACCTTTCCTTCTTTATTAAATAAAGGCTCTTATATAATAGATTTATCCAGACCTATTTTAGAAAGATACAACGTTAATTTGATTAATAAGGGGCGATGCGAAATGCTAGTTCCAATAAAAATTTAGCAATATCATGCGGAGAGCCTTTTATAGGTTCTCTTTGTATTTGATGCCCTTAAAGTGATTGTGCAGAGGTTACTCCTAATCACTCTGCTTGCTACGTTAGTTAGTAGCTCCACCTTGTTCTTTTTATTCTACAAACTTAAAATCCCGCCTTTTATCATCAGGAAACACTTAAGGTACGTTTGCTTCTTGGTGATATTTCTTGTCAAATCAGATAGCTTTTTTCCTATGTCCACCTCTCTTTAAAAATTCGACACATATAAGAAAGGACCTGCTCAAGCCAATTACTTGAGTAGATTCTTGGCTTAATCCTTATTTTTGATTCTCACCAACACTATTTCATCCGAAAGACTCACTTACTCAAAAAAAGCACAAAAAAATATACCAACGAATCGTTTAGAAACGTTGACATATAAACGTATACCGGCGGCCGGGGTCGAACCGGCACGACCTCGCGGTCACTGGATTTTGAGTCCAGCGCGTCTGCCAATTCCGCCACGCCGGCAAAAGTATTATGATAATAATGATGAAAGAAAGGCGGTAACCGGATTTGAACCGGTGATGAAGGTTTTGCAGACCTCTGCCTTACCACTTGGCTATACCGCCGTATCATATTATCGAAACTGGGCTAGCTGGATTCGAACCAACGCATGAGGGAGTCAAAGTCCCTTGCCTTACCGCTTGGCTATAGCCCAAAAATAAAATAACTAAAGGCGACTGATGGGAATCGAACCCACGAATGCCGGAGCCACAATCCGGTGCGTTAACCCCTTCGCCACAACCGCCGAAATTATAAATGGCAGGGGCAGCAGGAATTGAACCCACACTAACGGTTTTGGAGACCGCTGTTCTACCTTTAAACTATGCCCCTAAATGGAGGAAAGTGGATTCGAACCACTGAACCCTAAGGAGCGGATTTACAGTCCGCCGCGTTTAGCCACTTCGCTATTCCTCCAATAAATGGTGGCGTGAGACAGAATCGAACTGCCGACACACGGAGCTTCAATCCGTTGCTCTACCAACTGAGCTACCACGCCATAAATATAAACCAAATTAAATCTTCAATGGCGGTTCCGACGGGAATCGAACCCGCGATCTCCTGCGTGACAGGCAGGCATGTTAACCCCTACACCACGGAACCACTCATAGTTATGGAGGTTAACGGGATCGAACCGCTGACCCCCTGCTTGTAAGGCAGGTGCTCTCCCAGCTGAGCTAAACCTCCATAATAAAATTTAATTATATGACCCGTACGGGAATCGAACCCGTGATACCGCCGTGAAAGGGCGGTGTCTTAACCGCTTGACCAACGGGCCAAATTATAAAACAAAATAAGATAAAACGGAGAGTAAGGGATTCGAACCCTTGAGACAGTAATACCGCCTACATGATTTCCAATCATGCTCCTTCGGCCACTCGGACAACTCTCCAGAGTACGAAACCAATCATGAAACTCTTTAACTTTTATCAATAACTCCGCCAGTAGGACTCGAACCTACGACATCATGATTAACAGTCATGCGCTACTACCAACTGAGCTATGGCGGAATGTTTCAAAGCGTGGCAACGTCCTACTCTCACAAAGGGAAACCCTTCACTACCATCGGCGCTAAGAAGCTTAACTTCTGTGTTCGACATGGGAACAGGTGTATCCTTCTCGCCATCGCCACCACACTTCGTGTC